>DASXHF010000044.1:0-74186 GCA_036488775.1 Gemmatimonadaceae bacterium
CGGAGCGGTCTCACCCGCGACGCGCGCGACCGCCACCAGCACGCCGGTGACGATTCCGCCCAGCGCCGTGCGCAGCACGATCTGCAGCGAGGTGCGCCACCGTGGATATCCGAGCGCGAGCGCGGCCTCGCGCAGGGAGTGCGGCACCGTGCGTACCATCTCTTCCGTCGTGCGCGTCACCAGCGGAATCATCATCGCACCGATCGCCGCACCGCCGGCAAGCGCGGAGAAATGTCCAAACGGCCGCACCAAGAACTGCCAGGCGAAGATGCCCATCACGATCGACGGAAGCCCGTTCAACACGTCCGCGAGAAAGCGAACGCCGTTCGCGAGCTTGGTGCCCTGACGTTCGGCGAGATAGAGGCCGGCGCCGATGCCGACGGGCAACCCGACCGCCGACGCGATGCCGATGAGGATCAGCGTGCCTACGATGGCGTTCGCCATGCCGCCGTCCGACTCGCCGACGGGGGCGGGCATCTTCGTGAAGAAGTCGAGCGAGAGCGCGCCGGCGCCCTGCTTCAACAGATAGACGAGAATGGCGATCAGCGGCACCACCGCGAGCGCCGCGGCGAGGCAGGTGAGCGTCACCATGACGATGCTCATCCCCCGGCGGCGCATGAGCCCGCGCGGCGCGGCGTAGCTGCCGCGCGCCGAGATGCGGCCGATCGTCATCGCTGGACCGTCGCCCCGCCCACGCGCCGCACGAGCAGCCGGGCGATCGCGTTCACGATCAGCGTGATGATGAACAGCACGAACCCCACTGCCATGAGCGCCGAGAGATGGATGTCCGTCGTCGCCTCGGAGAATTCGTTCGCGATCAGCGATGCCATCGTGTATCCGGGCGCGAACAGCGACGCCGACAGCTCGTGTCGATTGCCGATCAGCATCGTCACCGCCATCGTCTCGCCGAGCGCGCGTCCCAGACCGAGGATGATCCCGCCGATAATGCCGGTTCGGGCATAGGGCACGACGGCGCCGGTGATCGTCTCCCATCGCGTCGCGCCGAGCGCGAGCGCGGCTTCACGCTGCGAGCGCGGCACCGCCATCAGCACTTCGCGCGACACGGCGGCGATGTAGGGCAGCACCATGATGGCGAGAATGAGCCCGGCCGCCAACACGCTCGGTCCGTACGCCGGACCGGTGAAGAACGGCGTAGCCCCGAGGTGGAGGGTGTCGCGCAGGAAGGGCATGACGGTGGTGCGAAGGATCGGCACCAGGACGAAGACGCCCCAGAGACCGAACACCACGCTCGGCACCGCAGCCAGCAGATCGATGACGAAGGAGACCGGCTGGCGCATCCAGCCCGGCGAGAATTCGGAGAGGAAGATCGCACCGCCGAGCGCGAGTGGTGTCGCGATGACGAGCGCGATGATCGAGGTGATGATCGTGCCGAGGATGGCCGGCGCCGCGCCGAACTGGGAGTTGACCGGATCCCAGGTGCTCGACGTCAGGAAACGGAAGCCGAACTGTCGAAGGGCGGGCCACCCGGCGAGTCCAACCTCGATGAAGATGAGGAGGAGGAGCAGGGGGACGCACAGGGCAAAGAACAACGTGACCGCACGATAGATACGGTCGGCGACGTCGCTGCCCTGGATGGAGGGCCGATGCCGAGGTCGGCCGTAGGGCGCAACCGCCGCGATCGGCGCCGCTGCCGGCTTCGTGGCGGCGGGCTCGTCCGGCGGAGGCGGCTCGGCCGACGGCTCGCTCGCGTTGACTGAGAGGTGCGTCATCGCTCCGGAACCTCATCGGAAGGCGTATCGATTGCGCGCTCGGAGTGTAACGGTTCGGTCACGGCCAGCCGGGCGGGGAATATTCGGCAAGGTGGGGGTCGCCGTTACACAACCGTGGCCGTCTAGTGTGTCTGCTCGTGATCCGGCGGCGGGACTTTCCCGTGCCGCGCAGTCTGGACGGTGCGCAGCAGCCCGCTGTTTCTCTCCTCCCCGCCCTCAGGCAGACCACTCATGCTCCGTGCACGTATTTGGGGAAGTACGGCTGTTCTCGCGACAGCCATTCTCACCGCGCCGTTGGGCGCGCAGAGTGCGACCGACTCCGTCGGTCCCTCCACGATTCGCTATAAGGGTGTGCAGATCACGCCGATCGCCTTCTTCGCGGCCGAGGCCCTCTATCGGCAGCGCAACGAGACGGCCGACATGGGCTCGTCGTTCAACGGAATCCCCTTCTCTCAGACGACGAACGGCCAGATGAGCGAGTTCCGCGCATCTGGACGCCAGTCGCGGTTTGGCCTGCTCGCCGAGGGCAAGCTGCCGACGATGAGCCTGACCGGCTACTGGGAGGGGGATTTCCTCTCCGCCGGCGTGACGTCGAACTCGAACGAGAGCAACAGCTACACCTTCCGCGTCCGGCAGTTCTGGGGGCAGGCCGCGTTCCCGAGTGGCTTCACGGTGTCAGGCGGCCAGATGTGGAGCTTGCTCACCCCGAGCAAGTCCGGCGTTCTGCCGCGCGGAGAGTTCACTCCGTTGACGATCGATGCCCAATACGCCGTCGGCTACGACTGGGCGCGCCAGGCTGGGTTCCGCATCTCGCAGAAGCTGTCCAATGGCCTGTGGCTCGCCCTGGCCGCCGAGGAGCCGCAGATGACGTTCGCGGCGCGCAACGCGCCGACCAACTTCGTCATCGGGCAGGCCGGTGGCAGCCAGCTCAACTCGGGTGCCAACTACTCGACGGACATGGCGCCGGACGTCGTCGCCAAGGTCGCTCTCGAGCCCGGGTTCGGGCACTGGGAAGTGAAGGCCGTCGGCCGTGCCTTCCGCGAGCGCATCGTCGACCCGACGAACGTGAACGGCGGCAGTCGGAACGACAACACCTTCGCCGGCGGGATCGGCGCGAGCGCCTTCCTTCCCTTCGCGAAGATGGCCGACCTGACGATCTCCGGCTTGTACGGCCGCGGAATTGGACGCTACGGCACGTCGCAGCTTCCAGACGTGACAGTCCACGCCGACGGCTCGCTCGCACCGATCCGGCAGGCGCATGGCATGGTGGAGCTCGATGTGCACGCGACGCCAAAGTTCGACGTCTACGCAATCGGCGGCGTGGAGTACGCCTTCCGCGAGGCCAGCGTCTCGGCCGCCGGCAGGGGAGTGGGCTACGGCTCGCCCATCCTCTCGAACGCGGGCTGCGACGCTGAGTACGCGCCGACCGGCCCGTTTGCGCCCGGCGGTACGCCGGCGGGCACGTGCAACGCGGACACGCGTTCGCTCGCCCAGGGCAACCTTGGCTTCTGGTACCGCTTCTATCGCGGACCGGCGGGCACCTTCCAATGGGGCATGCACGCGTCCCACACCGTTCGCAACACGTGGGACGGTCTCGGCGACCACCCGCAGGCCAACGAGAACATGCTCTTCACGTCGTTCCGCTACTACGTGCCATAAGCACGAGTCGCGACGCTCGCTGCGCGACTCGCTAGCGTTGACCGCGGGCTGCTCCGGAATTCCGGGGCAGCCCGTTCGCGCTTTCGTCGACGAGTGCATCGAGCAGCGGACCGACCCAGTAGTCCCGCAGCTCCTGCCGCGTCATCGCCCAGCGGGCGAGCGCGCGCCGATCGTCCTCGCTTGCGTCGCCGTGATGCCGGACCACGACGAGCGACATCTCCCGGCCGACGCTGCCGAACATCGCCAGCCCGCGATCATCGATCGTCTGCGCCAGCGATCGGAGCAGGACGTTCGCTTGCGAGGGGCCGATTCCCGTCGCAAGCCGGCACCGCAGCGGAAATCCGCGCCGGCCATACCGCGGGTTCACCGCCGTGGACCCGGCACCGCCGGTCGCCCAGCCGTGGTCTGCCCGTCCGGCGTGGCCGGCGCGTCGCCCAGCGCGGTGACGAGATGCTGCCGAGCCAGTGCGCGGTTCACCACCGATGCTTCGACGTTGCTCCGGGCCCGGGTGAGCTCGGTCTGCGCCGTCGCCACGTCGATGAAGCTCGCCATGCCGACGTCGTACCGACCGCTCACGGCATCGTATGCCTTCTGCGCCGCCGCCACCTGTGCCGTCGCGGCGTTCATCGACTTCTCGGCACTCCGCACTTCGTCCACCGCCTGGGCCACTTCGCCGACGACGCGGTCGCGCAGATCCTCTTCGAGGAGACGGCTCCGCTCGGCCGACGCCTGCGCGCGCTCGACCTCCGCCCGTGATTGCCACTGGTCGAAGATCGGTACCGACACGCCCAGCGTGAGAATGCCCGCCACCTGATGCCGGAGCTGTGAGCCCAGCGGCGGCTGGATCGGCGCGTTCGTCGCGCCGAGCAGGTCGACGCCATTCTGCTGCTGGCGATCGAAGAGCCGGGCCGCGTCCACGACGTCGAATTGCAGGAGGACGCGAGGAAGCCGTGCGCCACGCGCCTGTGCGATACCGGCCTCCGCGGCCCGGACCTCGTCGGCCGACGCCGCGAGATCCGGGCGCTGCGCCAGCGCGCGCCGCGACAGATCGGACACGTCGAGCGCGGACACCGTCGTGTCGACCGCCGGCGGCGTCGGTGTCGACGGCATCGCCGCGCCCGGCGGCGTCACGCCGGTGGTGTCGACTGCCGGCGGCGTCAGCGCCAACGGATGCGTCGGATCCAGACGCAGTCGTCGCAACAGTCCGATGCGATCCGCGCTGCCGCGCGTTTGCGCGGCGATCACCGCCGCTTCGTCCTCCCGCGTGCGCGCCTCCTGGCGGTAGAGATCCGGAGGCGACTTCACGCCGGCGTGTACCTGCTCGGTGAGCTGTGCCAGCCGCTGACGCGACAGCTCGAGGTTGGCCTGCGCCACCGACGTGAGGCGGTCGTCGAGAACGACCCGATAGTACGCTTCGGCGACGTCGTTGGCGATCTCTTCGCGCGCTCGCTCGACCGTCAACCCTGCCGCGTCGCGGCGCGCGATCGCGGCACGAAGGGCGGCACGATCGCGCAACCCATCGAACAACGTGACGCCGGTCGAGAGGCCAACGCTCGCTCCGTGAAAGGACGCGTCGTATGGAGCGAGGGTGGTTTGAGAGAGCAGCGCCGTGCCCTGTTCGCCGTAGGCGTTCGCGCCGGCGCTGAGGGCAGGGAGAAAGCGTCCGTAGGCGGCCAGCACGCGTGCCGCTGCCACGTGCTCTTCCTCGCGGGCCGTCTGCACGGCCGTCGCCTGGTGGAGCGCGATGTCGATGCTCTCGGTGAGCGACAGGCGAAGCGAATCGGATGATGCGACCGTGGCGGCGTGCAGCGCGGGGTGTCGTGCCGGCTCCTGTGCGTGACACGCGGCGACGCACGGGTGCAGCGCACCGAGGCCTGCCGCGAGCAGTGCGGAGCGCGCCGCAATGGCGCGACCGCGGCTCCATGTGCTCCTGCTCATGGCGCGTGCGCAGCCGCAACCGCCGCGCTGTCGGAGACGACCTGCACTCGAGCCCCGTCCGCAATCGTGCCACCGAGGCTGAGCGCGACGCGCTGCCCCGGCGTGACGCCGCTGGCGAAGGTGACCGTCTTCCCATCGTTGGATGCCACCGCGACCGGCACGAGGTGGACGTGTGCGCTCGCATCCACGATTCCGACGTACGTCGCAGTCCCGCGTGTCACGAGTGCCTCGGCGGGTGCCTCCGGGCGTGCCGGAACCGGCGAATCCAGGACGATCTGGACGAAGCTGCCGGGGACGATCCGTCCATCGGCATTATCGACGTCGAGCTCCGCCGTCATCTTGCGCGTCTTGGCGTCGAGCGTGCCGCTCACGCGCGTTACCGCGGCGGGGACCTTGATCTCCGGGTGATCGGGCGAGCTGATCGTCGCGCGCGTGCCCCGCCGGATGTCGGCTGCCTCGCTCTGGTCCAGATAGACGAACACGCGAAGCTTCCTGGTCTGGCTGACGGTGAGCACCGGAAGCGCGTTGGTCTGCGACGTCGCCGCGCTCTGCATCAACGCCCCGGCGTCGGCGTAGCGCGCCGTGACCGTTCCGTCGAACGGCGCGCGAAGCGCCTCGTACGCCTGCTGTTCCGCGAGCCCGGCCATGCGCTCCCGCGCGACCGCTGCGTCGGCGCCGGCTTGGTCGGCCTCCTGGGGTGATACGAACTGCTTCGCGAGCAGGCGCTGGACGCGGTCGGCGGTGACACGCCGCTGCTCGTACTCCGCGCGCGCGCCACTCAGCGCCCGATCCGTCTCCGGGCTTTCGATCGTCGCCAGGACTTCACCGCGGTGCACGAGATCGCCGCGGTCGACACGGACGCTCTTGAGGTAGCCGCTCACCTTGGCGTACAGCGTCACCTCGGCGAACGGACGCGCCTCGCCGAGGAGTGCGAGGTGACGGGCAGGCGGCGACAGCGAGACGATCGTCGTCTTCACGACCGTGCCTTGCGCGACTTCGACCGTGCGCCGCTGGGCTTCCTCGGCCGCGCTCGCGCTGCGGCGCCACGCGATGAGCGCGATGCTCGCGAGTGCGACGAGGCACACGGCCGTCGTTCCCCAGACGAGACCGCGCGGAGGAGCCGTCCCATCTCTCGGAGTCGGTGTCGGAGCGCCGGTGGGCATGGAGCGATGCTCGGTCATGGGTGCGGTGAGGTCAGGCGCGCGCAGGCGCGATGTCGATGGTCCCGTGCGCCGGCCGGGCCGGCGCGTCGGTCTGCGGGAAGGGATGAGACACAGAGGCGGCGGCGGGCAGGTCGGCTGCGGGGTCGGCCAGCGTGCCTCCCGCGGCCTCGGCGAGGAACCGCTCCTCGAGCAAATGCTTGGTGGGCGGCTTGCGGCGAAGCGCGGCGTATGCGGCCGGGACGATGAGCAGCGTCACTGCCGTTGCGACGAGCAGCCCGCCGATCACCGCACGGCCGAGCGGCGCATTCTGCTCGCCGCCCTCGCCAAGCCCGATCGCCATCGGCAGCATGCCGAGCACCATCGCGAGCGCGGTCATCAGCACCGGACGCAGTCGCGTGCGTCCCGCCTCGATCGCCGCCGACTCCGGCGACAACCGGTTCTCGACGCGCACCTCGTTCGCGAAGCTCACGAGCAGGATCGCGTTCGACACCGCGATGCCGACTGCCATGATCGATCCCATCAGCGACACGACGTTGATCGTGGTTCCCGTGAGCGCGAGCGCCCACAGAATTCCCACGAACGCGCCCGGCACGGCGATCATGATGATCACCGGGTCGAGCCATGATTGAAACATCACCACCATCAGGAGGTAGACGAGGAAGATCGCGACGACGAGCCCTCCGCCGAGCGAGCGGAAGGCCTGGCGCATCACCTCGCCCTGGCCGCGCACGTTGATCGCCATGCCCGGCGGCAGCGTCCCCAGCGCGGCGATCTTCCGATCGATCCCACTCACGACGGCGCCGAGATCCCGTCCTTCGACATTGGAGACGACGTCCACCACGCGTTGGACGGTGTAATGATCGATCTCGTTCGGCACGGCGCGGTTCGACACCGTCGCGATGTTGCCCAGCGTCTGCACCGGCGCGCGCGGGCCGTCGGTGGGGCTCGCCGAGCCACCGACGCCCGTGCCGCCGCTCTGCAGGATGTTCGCGGCGGAGGGCGGTGTCACCGGCATCGCGAGCAGGTCGGCCGTCGACGTCATGCGCTCGAGCGGCGCCTTCACCGCGACGAGGTAGTTCACGTCGTTCGCCGGATTGATGAAATAGCTCGGCGCGACGAGGGCGCTCGACGCGAGGGACACGAGCATGCTGTTCGCCACGTCCCGCTGCGTCATCCCCATCTCGCTGGCGCGCTGCCGGTCGACGTCGAGCCGCAGCGTCGGGTAGTCGAGCACCTGCTTGACGTGGACGTCCGCGGCACCGGGCACCGTGCGGATCGCGTCGCGCAGCGTATTCGCGGTCGCGTACGCCCGCTGCAGGTTGTTGTCCTGCACCTGCACGTCGATCGGTGCGGAGAGGCCGAAGTTGAGCACCTGGCTCACGATGTCGGCCGTCTGAAAGTAGATCGTGCTGCCGGGAAAGCTCCGCGTGAGGTCGGCCCGCAGCGTCCGGATGTACTCGTCCGTCGGGCGATGGCCGGGCTTGAGCGCCACGAGGACCTCGGCGTCCATGCCACTCGCGTTGTCCGTCGGCACGAACGCGATCGACAGCGACGACGGGACGCCGATCATCGCGTTCACGGTGCCGAGCTCCGACGCGGGGATGATTCGTCGGACGTGCTGCTCCACCTGCTCGACGTACTGCTCCGTGCGCTCGATCCGGGTGCCCGTCGGCGCACGAAAGTGCAGCTTCATCATGCCGGCGTCGGTGCTCGGGAAAAAGTCCTGCCCCACGAGCGGAAGGAGCCCGAAGCTGAGGAGGGCGAGCACGGCGGCGCCGGCGAGCGTCCATCCGCGGTGGTGCACCAGCGTGGCGAGCACTCCGGCGTACTTGTCCTGGAAGCGGGTGAAGAGCCGGTCGCGCGCCGTGTTGAATCGGAACGAGAAGCGCGCAAGGCGATTCGCGTGGACCGGATCCACTTCCGCATCGTGGCCGTGACCGTGGGCACGCTCGCCCGCGAGCAGCATCCGCGACAACGTCTTGACCAGCGTCCGCGAGAGGAGCCACGCGGCGAGCATCGCCGTCACGACCGACAGCGCCATCGGCACGAAGAGGAAGCGGGCCGGCCCCACGAGCAGCAGCACGGGGAAGAACACGATGCAGATCGCGAGCGTGGCCATGATCACGGGCAGCGAGATCTGCGCGGCGCCATCGAGGATCGACACCGTCAGCGGCTTCCCCAGGGCGCGATTGCGATGGATGTTCTCGACGGTGATCGTCGCGGTGTCCACGAGCAACCCGATGGACAACGACAGTCCGCCGAGCGTCATGATGTTGAACGAGTTCCCGGTCAGCTTGAGCACGATGATCGACGCGGCCATCGCGAGCGGGATCGACGCGATGGCGACGATCACGCTTCGCCAGCTTCCCAGGAAGAGGAGGATCATCAGCGACACCAGCACGGCCGAGATGAACGCTTCGCGCACGACGCTCTGGACGGAGGCCTTCACGAAGGTCGACTGGTCGAAGTCGAGCCGCAGCTGCAGCCCGTCGGGCGCGATGGCGCGGAGCGTCGGCAGCAACGACTTCGTGGCCTCGACGACGGTGAGGGTGGACGCGTCGGCCTTCTTGAGGATCGAGAGGTAGGCGCCGCGCCGGCCGTCCACGCGGACGATGTTCGTCTGGTCGGCGTAGCCATCCGCGACCGTGGCCACGTCGCCGACGGTGATCGGCGCGCCGCCGACGACCTTCACCGGAATGGCGGCGAACTCCGAGACCGCGGACGGGCTCGAGTTCAGGCTGACGTTGTATTCGCGATCACCGAGCCGGGCGGTGCCGGCGGGGATGAACACGTTCGCATTGTTCACCGCGGTGACGACGTCGTTCGCCGACAGCCCTTTCGCGCTGAGCTTCGCCGGGTCCACGTCGATGGTGATCTCGCGGGTCTTTCCGCCGTACGGCGCGGGGGTCGACAGGCCCGGGATCGTGAACAGTCGCAGGCGAAGGAAATTCTGTCCGTAGTCCGCGATCTTCGCCTCGCTCATCGTCTCGCTCGTCATCGTGAGCTGGGCGACCGGGACGCTCGACGCGTTCGATTGCAGGATGTACGGCGGCTGGATGCCGCGAGGCATCCGGCGCAGGGACGTCGAGGAGCTGGAGGTGATCTGCGCGATCGCGTTGCCGATGTCGGTGCCGGGCTGGAAATAGATCTTCTCGATCCCCATTCCCGGAATCGACTGCGACTCGATGCGCTCGATCCCGTTCACGACCGAGGAGAGGCCGCGCTCCGACAGCAGCACGACGCGCTTTTCCATGTCCTCGGCCGACAACCCGGGATACGTCCAGACCACCGCCACGACGGGGATGTCGATGGACGGAAACAGGTCCACGAGCATGCTCTTCATGGCGAGTACGCCCATGAGCAGCAGGACGGCGGCAGCGACGGCGATCGTATACGGCTGCCGAAGCGCGAAGCGGACGAGCCACATGGTCGGTGTCGAAGGAGGGGCGGGGCGGAGGACGCACTCCGAGTCTGTGCAGCGCGGGGCAAAAAAGCAGCTTCCTAAATGCGATCTTAATCATCAGGTTTTGTTATGCCTCTCAACCTGCACCACCTGCGTGTGTTCGCCATGGTGGCCCGCCGCGGCGGGATCGGCGTGGCCGCCCGCGAGCTCGGCGTGACCCAGCCCGCCGTCTCCCGCAGCATCCGCGAGCTCGAGGGGCAGGTGGGCGTCCGCCTGCTCGAGCGGGGCGCCGAGGGAGTGGTCCCGACGGCGGCCGGCCGGGAGCTGTACGAGCACGCCCAGGCGGTCGTCGCCGCAGAACGGGCCGCCGACGTGGCGATGGCGGCGATCCGCGGCCTCGAGCGCGGCACCCTGCACGTCGGCGCCAGCACCACGATCGCCACCTACGTCCTGCCGCCACTGATCGGCGCCTTTGCACGGGCACATCCCGGCATCGAGCTCCGCCTCTCGGCGGTCCACACGCGAATGCTCGTCCCCCTGGTTCGGCACCACGAGGTCGACGTCGCGTTGGCGGAGGCGGCCGTTACGCACCCCCGCGTCGTGGTGACGCGATGGATCAGGGATGAGATGGTGGTCATCGCCGCGCCGGCCCACCAACTCGTCGCGCGGGCGCGCCAAGGCGAGATGCTCCTCCCCTCCGTGCTCGACGAAGAGCTGTTGATCCTGCGTGAGCCAGAATCCGGAACGCGGGATCTCGTCGTCCGCGGACTGAGCGCCGCGGGCGTCGCCCCCGCACGGACGATGGCGGTGGACGGAACGGAGGTCATCAAACAGCTCGTCGCGGAAGGCGTCGGAGTCGCCGTCGTGTCGCGCGACGCGGTCACGGACCAGGTCGCGCTCGGGCGGCTCGCCGTCCTCCCGATTCAGGGGGTGGCCATCGTCCGCCCGTTCAACCGGCTCACGCTGGCGCGACGCCGGCCGAACGCGGCCGCTCGCGCCTTTCTCCGACTGCTCGCCGCGGAAGCAGCGAGGCGCGAGCCCGCCCCGCGACGGCTGCCGGTGGGAGATCGGACCAGGAAGTCGCGGGGAGGGGGCGCGTGACCAGCTCGTTACGTGGTTGCGATGCGTTCATGACCGGACCCGTCCAGCTTCCGGCATCCCCCAGCGCCACTCATTCAGGAGTCCCACCGTGAAACTGACTTCCCGGCTCGCCCTCGCCGCCTCGCTCCTCGTCGCCGTCGCTGGTCCAGCCGTCGCGCAGGACCTGACGGGCGCCGGTGCGACCTTCCCAAATCCGATCTACAGCAAGTGGTTCGCCGACTACGCCGCGAAGACGGGCGTGAAGATCAACTATCAATCGATCGGCTCCGGCGGCGGGATCCGCCAACTGTCCGAGCAGACGGTCGACTTCGGCGCGAGCGACGCGCCGATGAGCGACGCCGAGCTCTCGAAGGCGAAGGGCGGTCCGATCATGCACATCCCGACCGTGCTCGGTGCGGTCGTGGTGACGTACAACGTCCCGGAGATCACCAGGCCGCTCCGCCTCGATGGTCCGACGCTCGCCGACATCTACCTCGGCAAGATCACGAAGTGGAACGACGCACGGATCGCGACGCTGAACCCGGGCGTCAAGCTGCCGGCCGCCGACATCCTGGTCGTACATCGCTCCGATGGCTCCGGCACCAGCTACGTCTTCACGGACTATCTCTCGTCGGTCAGCCCGTCGTGGGCCGAGAAGCCTGGCAAGGGGAAGGAAGTACAGTGGCCGGTCGGACTGGGCGGCAAGGGCAACGACGGCGTCGCGGGTCAGGTCAAGCAGCTTCCGGGCTCGATCGGCTACGTCGAGCTGGCGTACGCGAAGCAGAACAAGCTCGCCTACGCCAACATCCGGAACGCGCAGGGGGCGTACGTCACGCCGACGATCGAGGCCGTGACAGCCGCCGCGGCCGGTGCCGCGGCCAAGCTGCCGGCCAACACCGATTACCGCATCTCGATCGTCAACGCGCCGGGCAAGGGCGCCTACCCGATCTCGTCGTTCACTTGGCTGCTCGTCTACCGGCACCAGACCGACGCGGTCAAGAGCAAGAAGTTGATCGATTTCGTGAAGTGGGCGCTCACCGAGGGTGAGAAGTCGGCAGCGACGCTCGACTACGCACCGATCCCAAGCGCGATGTCGCGGCAGCTCGTCAAGCAGCTGGGCGCCGTGACGGTGGCGGCGAAGTAAGACCGACACCGAAGCGGACCCATCAATGGTCTGTCCCGGCGGGGAGTCGTCTTCGACTCCCCGCCGGGCATTTCGTTACCGAAGTGTGATCATTCCTGGTCCCACCCGCGTTGCCGTGGAGGCCAATTGGCGCCATCGTTCAGAGCGCCACCCCTGCAACCCGAGCGACGCATGAACGAAGGCGAGCTGTTCTCCATCCCCGCTCCGGTCCTGACGCCACGTCAGGACCGCATCGAATCCTCGATCGAGCGCGTGCTGCGTAGCGGAGGGACGCGCAGCGAGCTGCGCGAGCTGGTGGAGCAGTTCGCTGATCTGGCGCGCCTGCAGGGACTCCCGCCCGAGCGTGCGGTCAGCCGCATCAAGTCGGTAGCCATGCGCGCGACGCTGGCGATGGCGCACGAGCCGGAGCCGGCGGTCGGCGACTCGCCGGCGGATCGCATCGCGATGATCGTGCGCTGGTGCGCCTCCCGGTACTATCGGGCCGATTGAGGCTCTGACGGTCGGGCCGTCAGAGCCTGCGACGGTCAGAGATACGTTCCGACCAACGCTTCGTTCGCCGCGGCGACGCTCCAGCGCCCACGGGAGTCGCCGGCGTGGACGCCGCCCACGTTGCTCGCGTCGCTGAGCGTCGCGAGCATGTGCGAGGTGCTCAAGCGGAACTCCCCATGCCGTGTCTCGCGCCAGTGCCGGAGCAGGAGCCGTACGGCGCCGGTGGCCTCGGCGCTCATCTGACCGATGCCGTGGAGGTCGAGCCGCAACGTCCGGATGTGAGACGGGATCGTGGCGCAGGCGGCGAACAACGACGCGACGTGCTGATAGCCAAGGCCGCCGAGGAGGTAGAGGGTCGCGGTGTCGGCGGCGAGCTCGAGCTGATAGTTCAGATGGTCGGACATGAGTCCTACGCAGATGAGAGATGACTCTACGTACGCCTCGGCCGGCGACGGGCGCTCGACCGCTGGGCCACGACTCTGTAACGTCCTCGGTTAGGAGCCCCGTTCACTCAGCGAGGTTGGGAAACAGCACGCTGATCGTCGTCCCGCGGCCGACCGTGCTCGCCGACTCGATCCGGCCGCCGTGCGCGTCGACGAGATGGCGCACGATCGCGAGGCCGAGCCCCGTACCTCCCTGTTCGCGGGAGCGCGCGGCGTCGACGCGGTAGAAGCGCTCGAAGATCCGCGGGAGATGCTCCGGCGCGACGCCGATGCCCGTGTCCTGCACGTCGACCCAGACGCCGCCGTTGCCGACGCGGGTGCGGAGGGTGACGCTCCCTTCTTTCGTGTACCGCACCGCGTTCTCGATCAGGTTGCTCACCACCTGTCGAAAGGCTGTCTGGTCGGCGCGCACCTGGGCCGCGGCGGGCGCGATGTCCGCGCGCAGCTCGATGCCCTTCGCATCGGCGGTCGGCTGTACGGCTGCGAACACGTCGCGGACCATCGTTGGGAGGTTCACCAGGCCGATGTTCGGCCGCCAGCCGCCGCTCTCGATGCGCGATAGGTCGAGCAGATCGTCGACGATGCGCTGCATGCGCCACGCGTTGTCTCGAATCGTCTCGGCGAAGCGTCGCCGCTGATCCGCCGGGATGTGCTCGTCGAGCAGCGTTTCGGCGAAGCCGCTCACCGCGGTGAGCGGCGTCTTCAGCTCGTGGCTCACGTTCGCCACGAAGTCGCGCCGGATGGTCTCCAGGCGGCGCAGCACAGTGAGGTCGAGCACCGTCACCACCGCACCGCTCGACGCCAGCGGGCGCGATGCGATCGCCACGGTGCGGTCGGAGATCGTCGCCTCCGCCGGCACGGTGCTCACTCCCTCGAGCGCCTGCTCGATCGCGACGCGCAGGATCGGCTCGCGCGGGAGGATCTCGCGCGCGAACGGCACCGGCAGGTTGACGTTGAGCAGCGTGCGCGCGCGTTGGTTGATGCGGACCACCGTGCCTCGCTCGTCGAGCGCCAGGACGCCTTCCTCGAGAGACTCGAGCAACGCGATCATCAGCAGATCGTCGGCCTCCAGCGCCTCGAGGCGGTTCGAGAGCTGCTCGGACATCCGGTGGAGGGCGGTCGCGAGATCGCCGACCTCCCCGGGTGCCGAGAGGGGCGGACTGCGGCTCAGGTCCCCGGCGGCGATCGCGCGGGCGACGTCGCGCAGCTCGACGATGGGCTGGGTGACGGTGCGCGCGAACAGGGTGACGAGGAGCAGCACGCCGGCGAGCGCTACGAGCCCGCTCACGAGCACGTCCCGCTGCGCGCCGCTCACGACGGCGTCGAGGCGGGTGGTGGCCATCGAGACGCGCACGGCGCCGAGCGGATGGCGCACCGCCACGTAGAGCTCCTCGTCGCCCGCTGACGCGCTCTGGCGGCGTGCCGACCCGGTGCCGAGCGCGCGGGCAGCAATGACCTCCGGCCGCGACGCATGATTCTCCAGCCGGCGCCGGGCCTCGGCACCGAACTCCGAGTCACCTCGCACGACACCGGTGCTGTCGATCAGGGTGACGCGATAGCCCAGCGCGTCGCCCTCCGTGTGTGCGAGCGAATCGGCATTCACGCCGGCGCGCCAGCCGCGCGCGACTATCCGCGCGTCGCGCGTGAGCTCATCGATGCGTTCGACCACCAGGCGATCGCGGAGGCGTCCGCCGGCGATGAGCACCACGGCGGCGACGAGCATCGAGACGACGACGACGGAGCCCGCGAGCAGACGGCGGGCGAGGGTCACGTGGCGCGGGGTCCGCCGCCTTGCGGCGCGCGCAGTCGGTACCCGAAGCCGCGGACCGTCTCGATCAGATCGCCGGCATCGCCCAGCTTGGCGCGCAGCCGCTGGACGTGCATGTCGACCGTGCGCGTCTGGATGTCCGGCGCCGCCTCCCACACGGTCTGCAGCAGATGCGCACGCGCCTGGACACGCCCGCGCCGCTCCGCCAGCGTCAGCAGCAGCTTGAACTCCGTCGGGGTGAGCTCCACCGGCGCGCCGCTCACCCGCACGACGTGCGCGTCGCAGTCGATCTCCAGCGGGCCGACCGAGATCCGGTCGCCGGCGTTGGTGCCGCCGGCACTGACGCGCCGCAGGATCGCGCCGACGCGCAGCACCAGCTCCTGCGGGCTGAATGGCTTCGTGAGGTAGTCGTCGGCGCCGAGCGAGAGGCCGCGAATCCGATCCGGCTCCTCGCGCCGGGCGGTGAGCATGAGCACCGCGACGTCGCGCGTCGCATCGGAGGCGCGCAGCTGCTCGAGCACCTCATAGCCCGACAGGCCGGGCAGCATGAGATCGAGGACGACGAGCGCCGGCCGCTCGCGGCGCATCGCTTCCAGGGCGTCGGTGCCGGAGCTCGCCGTCGACACGCGGTAGCCGCTCTTCGCGAGGTGATAGGCGACGAGCGCGACGATGTCCGCCTCGTCGTCGACCACGAGCACGCGCTCGCCGCTCGCCGGGGCGGCGGTCATCTCGCCGCCGCCTGCAGGCGCCGCGCGATCTTTGCCACGATCATCTCGATCGCCACCGGGTTGTGCCCTCCGCGCGGTACGATCACGTCCGCGTAGCGCTTGCTCGGTTCCACGAACTCCAGGTGCATCGGCTGCACCGTCGAGAGATACTGCGCGAGGATCTCGTCCAGCGAGCGTCCCCGCTTCGCCATGTCCCGCTTGATCCGGCGGATCAAGCGGACGTCCGCGTCCGCGTCCACGAACACCTTCACGTCGCACAAGTCACGTAGCCGGGCATCGGTCAGCAGGAGAATTCCGTCGACGACGACGACGTCGGCGGGCGGAATGCGCACCGTGTCACCGCGACGCGCGTGGATGACGAAGTCATAGACCGGCTTCTCGATCGACCGGCCGCCGGCGAGCTGCGAGAGCTGGCCGACCAGATGGTCCCAGTCGAACGCGTTGGGATGGTCCCAGTTGATCCTCTTGCGTTCCTCGAGAGGAAGATGGCCGTGGTCGCGGTAGTACGCGTCCATGTCGATGAACGCGACCGACGCGTCGCCGAGCGAGGCGGCGACGTTGCGCGCCACCGTGCTCTTGCCCGACCCCGACCCGCCCGCGACGCCGATGACCAGCGGCTTCATCGAGCCCCGCGACCAGGCGGTGTGAGCAGCCGCGAGGAAAGCTGGCGTCGGCGAGCGACGCGATGCAGTGGGAGGTCTGTCACGGTCCTGTATCGGCACGGCGCGAGGCGCGCGCGGTACGCGCTCGATGTGAAGTGTGACCGGAGTGCGCGAAGCCGTCAACCGACGGCGGCGCTCCCCCCCGCCAAAGTCGCCGACTAGCTTCTGTCCATGCGGATCCGAGTTGCGTTGGGAGCCATGGCGCTCGCAGCCACGGCCTGCGTGCACGCGTCGGGGGCGGGCGGCGGTCCCGACACCTTCGACCTCGTCGTCGCGGGAACGACGGACGTTCACGGGCGCGTGCGAGGATGGAACTACGAGTCCGACCGCGCCGATCGCGCACGCGGGTTGGCCCGCGCGGCAACCATCGTCGACTCGCTGCGCCGGGCGGCGCCCGGCCGAGTGATCCTGATCGACGGTGGCGATCTCCTTCAGGGAAACTCGCTGACCTACGTGGCGGCGCGGGTCGCCCCCGTCGGCGCGCCGCACCCGGTGATCGCCGCCATGAACGCCATGGGCTACGACGCGGCGGTGATCGGGAACCACGAGTTCAACTACGGCGTGCCTTTCCTCGAACGCGCGGTCAAGCAGGCGAAATTTCCCTTCCTCGCGGCGAACGTGACGCGGCCGCCCCCCGACCGCACGGCTCCCTTTCTCAGCTGGACGATGATCGAGCGGGGAGGGGCGCGGGTCGCGATCGTGGGCGCCACCACACCGGGCTCGATGGTGTGGGACCGCGACAACCTCGCGGGGCGGCTGGTCGTGCACGACATCATTCCCGACCTCCGGTCGGCGGTGGCCGACGTGCGCGCCGCGGGGGCCGACGTCGTGCTCGTGACGATCCACTCCGGCCTCGACGAGCCGTCGAGCTACGACACGGTGTCCACCGGTCTGCCGAGTGAGAATGTCGCCGCGCGCGTCGCGCGCGAGGTACCGGGCATCGACCTGCTGCTCTATGGTCACTCGCACAAGGAGATGCGGGACACGCTGATCAACGGCGTGCTGCTCGTCCAGCCGAAGAACTGGGCGGCGAGCGTCTCGGTCGCCCATCTCCTTCTGTCGCGCGAGCGCGGGCGGTGGCGGGTCGCGTCGAAGAACGCGTCGCTCGTGCAGGTGGCCGGGCATCCGGAGTCCCCGGTGGTGGTTCAGGCGACCGAGTCGGCGCACCGAACCACGGTGGCCTGGGTCAACACACCGATCGGACGGACGCCGGTCGCCTGGCGCGCCGACTCGGCGCGCGTCGCCGACACGCCACTCATCGACTTCATCAACGAGGTGGAGCGCCGCGCCGCGGGGACCGATCTTGCGTCGACCGCCGCCTTCTCGCTCGACGCCGCGCTGGACACCGGCACCATCACCGCCGCGCGACTCCAGGCGCTGTACCCGTACGACAATACGCTGCGCGCGGTCCGGATCTCCGGGCGACAGCTCCGCGACTATCTCGAGCACAGCGCGCGGTACTACACCACCGCGCCCGACGGGCGCATCACCGTGAACCCGACCGTTCCCGGCTACAACTTCGACATCGTCTCGGGCGTCGACTACACCTTCGACCTGTCGCGACCCGACGGGCAGCGCGTCAGCCGGCTGGAGTTCCGCGGCAAACCCGTCGCCCCGACCGACAGCTTCACGATGGCGCTGAACAACTACCGGCAGACGGGCGGCGGCGGATTCGCCATGCTCGCGGGCGCGCCGGTCGTGTATGACAAGCAGCAGGAGATCCGACAGCTGCTCGTCGACGAAGTGCGACGTCGTGGAACGATCATGCCCGCCGATTACTTCCGTCTCAACTGGCGCGTGGAGCCTGCATCGGCGGTGGCGTCGCTCTATCAGCAGACGCGCCGCGAGAGCCATGACGGGGCGACTGCGTCAGCCGCAGCGGGCGCCGCGAGGACTTCCCTGATCGGCAGTGGAAGCGACAGCGCGGCGATGCGCGCGACGCGGCCGGCACCCCGACTCCGCATCATCGCCACGAACGATTTTCACGGCGCGCTCGAGCCGCGGCCGGATCCATCGGGAACGCGCCGCGGTGGCGCCGCGTACCTCGCGACGGCACTCGCCGCGGCGCGCGCGGGCTGCGTCTCGCCGGCGTGTGAGACGATTCTCGTCGACGCCGGCGACGAATTCCAGGGCACACCGGCGTCCAACCTCGCCTTCGGGCGTCCGGTGGTCGCGATCTTCAACCAGCTGGGATACGCTGCGGCCGCGGTGGGCAATCACGAGTTCGATTGGGGGCAGGACACGCTGCGCGCGCGGATGCGTGACGCGCGGTATCACATGCTCGCCGCCAACGTGCGCTATGCCGACGGACGCGACGTGCCCTGGATCCCGGACGACACGCTCGTTGCCCGCGGCGCGATCAAGGTGGGGATCATCGGCGTCGCGACCGTCACGACACCGACGACGACGCGCGCGTCGAACGTCGCCGACCTGCGCTTCGTCGATCCCGCACCGATCGTGGACAGCTTGAGCCGCCGGCTGCGCGCTCGCGGCGCAGACTACGTGGTGCTGCTGGCGCACGCCGGAGCCTTCTGCGACCGCGACGGCGCATCCAACTGCAACGGCGAGATCATCGACCTCGCGCGCCGTCTGCGCGAACCAGTCGACGCGATCGTCAGCGGCCACACCCACTCGCTCGTCGACGCGGCCGTCAACGGCGTGCCGGTCGTGCAGGCACGCTCGAGCGGCACGGCGTACGCCGTGGTCGACCTCGCGCCCGGCGGCAGCCTCCACCGCGTCCCGGACGTCCTCGTGGATTCGCTGTCCCCTGACGTACGCGTGGATTCGATCGTGCACGAGGCAGTCGCGCGCGTCGCACCGTTCGTCGATCGGCCGGTGGCGACGATCGCGCGCGACCTCGTGCGCACAGGGAGCGAATACCCGCTCGGCGACCTGATCGCCGACGCAATGCGATCGGCGGGGAAGGGCGACGTGGCCGTCATCAACAACGGCGGCATTCGCACCGGCCTTCGCGCCGGCCAGGCGACGTATGGGTCATTGTTCGAGGTGCAGCCCTTCGCGAACCAACTCGGTCGCGTCACGCTCACCGGCGCCGCGTTGCGCGCCTACTTCGAACGCCAGGTCGCCAAGCGGCCCAGCGTACACGTGAGCGGGGTGACCATCCGGTACGACAGTACGCGCGCCGCCGGCGCGCGCATCCTCGACATCCGCATGGCGGACGGCTCCGCGTTGCGCGACGACGCGCGCTACGCGGTGATCGTTCCGGATTTTCTCGCCACCGGCGGCGACGGAGTGCTCGGCACCACGCCGATCGACACGCGAATCCTTCCAATCGTGGATCTCGACGCCTTGATCACGTATCTGCAGTCGCGCCCGCAGCCGGTGCAGCCGCCGACCGACCTCCGCTTCCTCGCGGTGACGGGCACGCCATGAGCGACACCGTACGCGTCTTCGTCGACGGCCGCGGCCTGGATGCGCCGGCCGGCGGCACGGCGCTCGACGCCGTCGCGGCCCGGTCACCGTCGGACGCCGAGGCCGTTCGCGCCGGCCGCCTGCTCGTCACCGACAGCCGCGGTCTGCCCATTCCCCCCGACACGTTGCTCTTCAACGGTGCCGTGCTTCGGGTCATTCCCAACCGGGCGCGTGACAACGCCGACCCGGCGATCCAGTTCGATGCATGACGTTGCCGGTCGATAGAGAGCTGTTACGCCGCCTGCCGAAGGCCGAGCTGCACTGCCACCTGGACGGATCCGTCCGCCCCGAAACGCTGCTCGATCTCGCGCGCCAATACGGAAAGCCGATGCCCGCCGGCGACGCGGAGTCGTTGCGGGCGTACATGAAGGTCGGCGATGCGCGCAACCTCGAGGAATACCTCCAGCGATTCGACGTCACGCTGTCCGTCCTGCAGACCGAGACGGCGCTCGAGCGCGTGGCCTACGAGCTCGCCGAAGACGCGGCGCGCGACGGCGTCCGGTACATCGAAGTCCGCTACGCTCCGGTGCTCAACGTCTGCGAGGGTCTGTCGCTGGAGCAGGCCGTGGAGGCGCCGCTCCGTGGCCTGGCGCGGGCCGAGCGCGACCACGGCATCGTCGGCCGCGTGCTCGTCACGGCGCTCCGTACGCTGCCGCCCGCCACGTCGCGCGAGATGGCGGAGCTCGCGGTCGCGTTCAAGCATCGCGGCGTGGTCGGCTTCGATCTCGCCGGCGGCGAGCGCGGTCATCCGGCCGAGCGTCATGCATCCGCGTTCGAGTATGTGCGCTCCCACGACATGGCGTGCACCTGTCACGCCGGCGAGGGCGATGGGCCGGCGTCGGTGCGGCAGGCGGTGCACGTCTGCGGCGCGCACCGCCTCGGCCACGCGACGCGCCTCATCGAGGACACCTCGCTCACCGACTACTGCAACGATCACCGCGTCCCGCTCGAGATCTGCCTCACGAGCAACGTGCAGACGCGCGTCGCCCGGTCGTACGAGACACACCCGTTCCGCACGTACTTCGACCGCGGCCTGAACGTCGTGCTCAACACCGACAACCGCCTCATGAGCGGCGTGACGCTGACCGACGAGTACGTGCACGCGGCCCGTTCGCTGCGCTTCACCTTCGACGAGCTCGCGCGCGTCGCACTGAACGGGTTCGAGAGCAGCTTTCTGCCATTCGAGGAGCGCACGCGACTTCTCACCGCAGCGCGGGCGGAGATCGCCGAGCTGCGCAAGGCCGTCGCGTGACGGGCGACGCGCGATTCGGCGCGGCGGAGGCGCGGATCGCCGCCGCCGCGATCCGCTCCCGATGGCGCCCGGACGGCCCGGCACCGATTGCCGCGATCGTGCTCGGCTCGGGGCTCGGTGGGCTGGCCTCGCGCATCGCCGACCCCACGCCCGTCCCGTTCGAGGACATCCCCGGGTTTCCGTCGGCGAGAGTCGTGGGGCATGCCGGTCTGCTGATCAACGGAACGCTCGCCGGCCGGCCGATCGTCGCTCTGGCCGGTCGATTCCACATGTACGAGGGTCATGGCGCTTCGCTGGCGGGATTTCCCGTACGCGTGATGCACGCGCTTGGCGCGAGGATTCTCTTCGTCTCGAACGCCGCCGGCGGCATCCGGCGTACGTTCCGGCCCGGCGACCTGATGCTGATTCGCGACCATCTGAACCTCATGTTTCGCAGCCCGCTCGTCGGCGCGCAGCAGACTGGCGACGAGCGGTTCCCCGACATGAGCGATCCGTATGACCCCCAGTTGGCCGCGCAGCTGCGCGCCGACGCCCTGGCGTTGGAGATTCCGCTGCAGGAGGGCGTATACGGCGGCCTGCTCGGGCCGGCTTACGAGACGCCCGCGGAGGTTCGCATGCTCGGCATCCTCGGCGCGGACGCCGTCGGTATGTCGACGGTGCCCGAAGTGATCGTCGCGCGCGCGCTCGGCATGCGCGTCGCCGGGATCTCGTGCATCACCAACTTCGCCTCCGGGATCTCGCCGCACCCGTTGTCGCACGCCGACGTGCTCGAGACGACGACGCGCGTCGCAAGGCGATTCGAGACGTTAGTGGAGCGGTTCCTGAAGTCGCTGTGACCGGTGAAACGGGACCGGTGAAGACGTAGAGCGATTAGGCGGCGGGGTGCCGCTGCGCTGCGGCCGTGCATGGCGCATCTTTCTCTCATGTTGCGCATCACGACCACGGGGGTTCCCATCGTGCTCACCATCGCCGGTTCGGACTCCGGAGGTGGCGCGGGCGTGCAGGCCGATCTCAAGACGTTCATGCGCTTCGGCGCATACGGCACGTCGGTGATCACGGCGGTCACTGCGCAGAACACCCTCGGCGTGAGCATGTGGGAAGCCGTCTCGCCGGCGCTCGTGCGCGCGCAGATCGACGCGCTGGCGGAGGATCTGCGGCCGGACGCGTTGAAGAGCGGCATGCTGGGCGACGCCGCGGTCGTCGACGCGGTCGCGGGCGGCATCGAGCGTCACCGGCTATCGCCGTACGTCCTCGATCCGGTGATGGTGGCGACGTCCGGCGACCCACTGGTGAGCGCCGAAGCGGTCGAGCGAGTCGTGGATCGCCTGTTCCCGCTCGCGACGCTCGTCACGCCGAATCTCGACGAGGCCTCACGTCTGATCGGCGAGCCGGTCGCGTCGCCCGCCGCAATGGAGCAGGCCGCGCGTGTGCTCGTCGATCGTCTGGGCGCGGGTGCCGCGCTCGTCAAAGGCGGGCATCTCTCCGGAGATGTTCTCGTGGACGTGCTCTATGACGGTCGTTCGAGTCAACGCTTCGTGCATGAACGCATCGCCACGACGAGCACCCACGGTACCGGCTGCACCCTCTCCGCCGCGATCGCCGCGCGGCTCGCTGCTGGCGCCACGCTCGCCGAGGCCGTCGAGACGGCGCTCGACTCCGTGCGTCGAGCGATCGCCACGGCGCCCGGGCTAGGAGCCGGGAATGGGCCGCTGAATCACGGGGCGTGAGAGCACGGTTCACCGGTCATGTTCACCGTTCGCCGTCTTGCGGTCACTGTCTCGCCGCCGGTGATGGAGGCAGGGCTCGCACACGCGCCTTGAACGCCTGGAAGTTCCGTGAATCTTCCGCGAGCGAGCGAATGATGGCGGGATCGTATTGCGCGATCAGCGCGCGCGTGGCCGCGATGCGGTCCTCCTCGAGCGGGTGCGTCGCGAACCAGTTCTCTACGCTCGACGGATTGCGCTGCCGCTCCTCGAGCAGGATCTCGAACATCTCGGGCATGCCGTTCGGGCTAATGCCCGCCCGGACGGTGTTGCGTACCCCTTCTTCGTCCGCCTCGGCTTCATCCGTGCGGCTGAACTTCGCGAACAGCGCCGTCCCGCCCACCTGAATCGCCGCCTGGCTCGCCTGGTTGTTGCACACGCTCGTGAGCACGCACGCCAGCGTGACGCCGATGTTCGCGCCTTGCTGCTGCTGCATCTGCTTGATCGAGTGCCGGCGCACCACGTGCCCGATCTCGTGGCCGAGCACCCCGGCCAGCTGATCCATCTTCTGCGCTCGCTCGATCAGGCCGCGATTCACGTAGACGAAGCCGCCGGGCACCGCGAACGCATTCACTTCCTTGCTGTCCACGACGTAGAAATGCCATTGCGGGATGTCCGTCCGGGACGTGAGTCGCGCGATGGAATCGCCGAGGACGTTGACGTAGCGATTGATCTCGGGATCCTGAACGATCGGCAGCTGCTGATTGATCTGCGCGGCGTACTGCTGGCCCATGTCGATCTCCTGTTGCGTGGAGACCCCGCACGCCGTCATGGTTACCGCCAGCGCGACACCGGCTATGTATCGTTTCATCGCTCTCTCTCGGTAAAGGCAGACGTGAGCGGAATCGCAAGACCCATTCCGTCCACCGTCAACTAACGTCTTGAAGCTCCTCACTTTAGCGCGCGATCTCCGGCGCCGGAAAGCGCGCGAGCGCCAGCAGCTCTTCGCGGCCGAAGGCGTGCGCGCCGTCGAGGAGCTGCTCCGGTCGCCGCTGAACATACGCGGCGCGCTCGTCGCCCCACAGCTTGCGGACGCTCCGCGCGGCGCGGCACTGCTCGCCGCGCTCCGCGAGCGAAGCATTGACGTCGCCGAGGTCACCCCGCAGGAATTCTCGAGCGCCGCCGAAACGGAATCGCCGCAAGGCGTTCTGGCGGTCGCCGAGATCCCCGATCGGCAACTCGACGCGCTTCGCCTTCCTCCCGTCGCGCGCCTCGTCGTGCTCGACGCCGTCCAGGACCCCGGCAACGTCGGCACCATCCTGCGGACCTCGGCGGCCCTGGGAGCCACCGCCGTCGTCGCGCTTCCGGGAACGGTTGACCTCTGGAACGCCAAAGTCGTCCGTAGTGCGATGGGTGCTGCCTTTCATCTTCCCTCGTTCTCCAGTACCTGGCCGGAGCTCGAACAGTTCCGTCGCCGCGAGGCGGTGGGCCTGTGGGGTGCCGACGCCGGAGGCACCCCGGTGGACCGGCTCTCCCCGCCGGCTCGCCTGGCGCTGGTCGTGGGCAACGAAGGTGCAGGTCTGTCCGACGAGGCACGCCGGCACGCCGACGCCGTGGCCTCGCTGCCGATCGACAGCGCCGTCGAATCCCTCAATGTCGCCGTCGCCACCGGCATACTCCTCTATCAGCTGCGCCCGTGACCGACACCGTTCTCAGCACGACCCTCGCGCTCCTGATGGGCCTCTGTGTCGGCTCCTTCCTCAACGTCTGCGTCGCGCGATGGCCGCAGGAGCTGAGCGTCGTGCGCCCGCGCTCGCGCTGTCCCCAGTGCGGGCATCAGTTGGCGTGGTTCGAGAACATCCCTCTCGCGAGCTGGCTCGTGCTGCGCGCGCGCTGCCGCTGCTGCGACGAGCCGATCTCCGCGATCTACCCGCTCGGTGAACTTGCCGTTGGGCTGCTGTGGGCATTCTGCGTCGCGAAGCTCGGGCCGACGTTCGCCGCGTTGCGCCTCGCAATCTTCCTCACGATCCTCACGGGGATCGCGCTCACTGACCTTCGGCACTACTTGATCCCGGACGGCTTCACCGTCACCGGTCTCCTGTGGACGCTCGGAACGGCGCTCCTCGCCCCCTTCATCGGGGAGTCGATGCTGTTCGCCGGCCCGTACGACGCGCTCATCGGTGCCTGCACGGGCGCGGGGCTCATCGCGATCATCGGGTGGCTCGGCGAGGCCGCGCTCAAGCGCGAGGCAATGGGCATGGGCGACATGACGCTCATGGCGTTCGTGGGCGCCGCGCTCGGTCCCGCACGCTCGATCGCGACCATCTTTCTCGGCGCGACGATCGGCGCCGTCGCCTTCCTCGCCGTCGTCTATCCCGTCGCGGTGATGCGTCGTGGACGCGTCGCTTCCCAGACCGAACTGGCACTCGATGCCGGCACCGGTGCGACACAGATGCCACTCGTTCCCTTCGGCGTGTTCCTCGCGCCGGCCGCCGTGATCATGCTCCTCTGGGGCGATCGGGTGATCGGACGGGTATTTCCTCTGTAACTACAACGGCGAGTACGAGAGTACCTGGTAGCACTGGTACCAAGACTGGAATAAAGATCCCACGAATGCGGGGCCCCGTTTGGAGAAGGTCGCTCGGTGAGGGCTGTCGTCCATGCCGTTCGGGATGCCGGCCGGGGCCGAACTACGTCGTCAACGAGCCGCCCCAAGGCCGTTGCAGTCCTCCGTGTTCTCTGTGCTCTCCGTGGTAAAATCGCTCTTCAAGAGCATTGAACCACAGAGAACACGGAGAACACTGAGGAAAGGTCTTGTCGCTGTCGGGACGCTGAAGCGGCGGCTCGGACGGCCACATTCGGGTGGGCTGGATGTCGGTCTCGGTGCTACCAGGTACCCCCGTACTCGTCGTTGTAGTTGCCCAGCTCGTGCCCTTGGTGGTTCGTAGCCCCGACGCCAGATTTCGGAATGCTCGACGATCTCCGTTCGGAGTCCTCCGCGCTCGCGCGCTTCACGCGAGATCTCACGGCGGACGCTCGCGCCGGACGGCTCGAGGTGGTGCGATGTCGCGACGAGGAGATCTCGCGCACCATCGACATCCTGCTGCGCCAGGGGAAGAACAATCCCGCGCTCGTGGGGCCGGCCGGTGTCGGCAAGACCGCGATCGTCGAGGGGCTCGCCATCCGCATCGCCGACGGCGCGGTCCCGATCGCCATGCGCGACCTGCGACTGCTCTCACTCGATGCCGTCGGCCTCCTCGCCGGCACCACCTACCGCGGCCAATACGAGGAGCGGCTCCGCGCGCTCGTCGCCGAGACCAGTGCCGCCGGCGACGTCCTTCTCTTCGTCGACGAGATGCACAATCTCATCGGGCAGGGCAGCGCGAGCGGCTCGGCGATGGACGCCGCGAACATGCTGAAGCCCGCGCTCGCACGCGGCGAATTCCGGATGCTCGGCGCGACGACGGACGAGGAGTATGAGCGCTGGATTCTCGGCGACCCGGCGCTCGAGCGCCGCTTCCAGAAGATCGCCGTGCGCGAGCTTTCGCCGGCGGAGACGCTCGAGATCCTGCGGACGCGCGTGCCGTCGCTGTCACGCCACCACAATGTCGTCGTCACCGACGCGGCTGTGCGCGCCGCGATCGAGCTGACCGACATCTGGGTTCCCGAGCGCCGCCGTCCCGACAAGGCGATCGACGCGCTCGACGAAGCGTGCGCGCACTCCCAGGCGACCGTCACCTACTCGCCGCGCGCGGAGGAGCTGATTCGGCGTCGTCGCACCAGCTTGCGTCAGCAGCGCGAGCTCCCATTCGAGGGCGCCCGACCGTCCGCCGCGCCGCCGCTGGACCGGATCGCGCGTGATGGAATCGCCGCGTTGGAGCGGCTTGGCGCCGAGCTGGAGGCCGCGTTCACCAAGGTCCCGGTGCCCGCGCCCGCTTCCACGCCGCCTTCCGCGCCGGCCCCTGCGCCGGTCACGCGCGCCGGCGGCGACCGCGACGCTATGCGCGCCGAGCGTGCCGCGCTCGACGTCGAGATCGAGCGGCAACTGCTGGACGAGGGGATCGTCGTGCGAGGGCACGACGTCGCCCGCGTCGTCGGACTCATGATTGGACGGAGCGTGGAATGGGAGGAGTGATCGTGCGTCGCGCGACGGCAGCCATCGCCGGTCTGGTGCTACTTGCGGCTGGTGCGTGCCGCCGGGATCCGGCCGGGGACACGCCGTACGCGCGCGAAGTTTCCGAAGCGGTGCCGCGCATCGAGAAGGAGTCGGGGCTGAAGTTCAAGCGGCCGCCCAAGGTCGAGGTGCGGAGTCGCGACGAAGTGCGCAGCTATCTCATCAAGAAGTTCGACGAGTCGACTCCCCAGCAGGAGCTCGCGGGCGAGGAGGCGGCGTTCAAGCTCCTGGGACTCATCCCGGACTCCATGAGTCTCCGCAACTTCCTGATCGCCGTGCTCACCGAGCAGGTCATCGGCTACTACGACCCGGCGACCAAGGTGCTCTACGTGGTGCAGGGTGCCGACGAGAAAACCGTCGGCATCACGCTCACCCACGAGCTGGTGCACGCGCTTCAGGATCAATACGTCGACCTCGACTCGCTCTCGAAGGCGTCGTCGGACAATGATCGCCTCTCCGCCGCACAGGCGGTCGTCGAGGGCGAAGCGCAGTTCCTCCAGCTGTCGATCATGCTCGGCGGTGCCGACAACATCGCGCTGCGTGTCGGCGGCCGCGATCGCATTCGCGAGATGATCCGCGAGAACCAGAGCGCCATGCCCGTGTTTGCGACCGCACCGATGGTCATTCAGGAGTCGCTGCTCTTTCCCTATCTGAGCGGCGCGGACTTCGTGCAGCGCTACAAGGAAAAGCACGGCAGCGTGGCGACGTTGTTCTCCCGTCTCCCGACCTCGACGGAGCAGATTCTTCATACCGACGCGTACTTCGGTAATCCACCGGACGAGCCGAGCACGGTCGCGCTTCCCGCGCCGCACGGCGCGCGCAAGGTGTTCGAGAACGATCTCGGCGAGTTCGGAACGCGTCTGTTTCTCTATCAACACCTCCGCGACGAGACGACCGCGGCGCGGGCGGCATCCGGCTGGGCTGGCGATCGCTACGTCGTCGTCGAAGGACCGGGTGGGCGCGGCATCGTCTGGGCGACCGCCTGGGATACGCCGCTCCGGGCGGCCGGGTTCTCGGACGCGTTGACGCGCGCGACGATCAAACGCACCGCCGCGGCCGAACGGACGGTGCAGGGCGGGGGCGCCGTCTTCGCCTCGAAGGGTCGTACCATCTCCGTCCTGCCGCGGTCGGTGGGGAACCGCGCGCTGGTCGTCTACAGCGATCTACCCGACGCGATGGGCGCCGGGGTGGTGAACCCCGGCGCCATCACCGTCACGACGCGTTGACCGCGAGCGGTTCGCTGCTGATCGGCAGGATCGCCGGCGTCTCGGCGGCCGAGGCGATTCCGGGACGCTGACCGTCGTCGGGCGGCACGTCGTCGCTCACGGCGGGCAGCAGTGCGATCCGGAGCACCTCGTCCATCTGCTGCACGAAGGTGAAGGCCACCTGCTTCTTCACCTCGTCGGGCACGTCGCGCAGGTCCTTCTCGTTCGATGCGGGCATGATGAGGGTCCGCAACCCCGCGCGGTACGCGGCCAACACCTTCTCCTTCACGCCGCCGATCTCCAACACCTTTCCGCGCAGCGTGACCTCGCCGGTCATGGCGAGATCGCGTCGCACCGGTCGCTGTGACAGCGCGCTCGCGATCGCCAGCGTCAGCGTGATCCCCGCGCTCGGCCCGTCCTTCGGGATCGCGCCGGCGGGCAGGTGTACGTGAACGTCGAACTCCTTGAACGCCGAGTCCGGGATGCCGATGTTGTGCGCGCGCGACCGGACGTACGAGTACGCCGCGTCCACGCTCTCGCGCATCACGTCGCCGAGCTGGCCGGTCACCGTGAGGCGTCCGCTGCCAGGCATGCGCAGCGCCTCGATCACCATCAGATCGCCGCCGCTCGCCGTCCACGCGAGACCGGTGACGACGCCGATCTCGGGCACCATCTCCGCCTCTTCGACCGCGTAGCGCGGGATGCCGAGGATCTCCTCCACCTTGTCCGCGTCGATCACCCACGCGCCTTCCTCGCCCTCCGCCTTCTTGCGGGCGCGCTTGCGCATGATCGCCGCGATGTTGCGCTCGAAGTTGCGGAGTCCCGCTTCGCGCGAGTAGCGATTGGAGATGAACGACAGCGACTCGTCAGTGAACTGGATGTCGGTGTCGGTGATGCCGTGCTCTTCGAGAAGTCGGGGGAGCATGTAGCGCCACGCGATCTCGACCTTCTCTTCCACCGTGTAGCCCGCGATCCGGATGACCTCCATGCGGTCGCGCAGCGGGGCGGGGATGTCGAACAGGTTGTTCGCGGTGCAGATGAACAGCGCACCGGACAGGTCGAACGGCAGGTTCAGATAGTGATCGACGAACTCGTCGTTCTGGCTCGGATCGAGCACCTCGAGCATGGCCGCCGTTGGGTCGCCGCTTGGTCCGCCTCCCGACATCTTGTCGATCTCGTCGATCATGAGGACCGGATCCTTCACCTGCACGCGACGCAGCGCCTGCAGAAGCAGGCCGGGCATCGCGCCGACGTAGGTGCGGCGGTGCCCGCGGATCTCCGCTTCGTCCCGCACGCCGCCCACCGAGATGCGATAGAACTCGCGTCCGATCGACGTGGCGATCGCTTCGCCGAGCGACGTCTTGCCGGTACCCGGCGGGCCGACGAAGCACAGAATCGGACCGTGAGGGTCGCCGCCGCGCAGCTTGCGCACGGCGAGGAACTCGATGATGCGCTCCTTGGCCTCGCTCAACCCGTAGTGCTTGTTGTCGAGCGCCTCTTCGACCTTCTTGAGCTCGATCTCGTCGTCGCCGCTGCGCTTGTTCCACGGTAGCGCGAGGATCCAGTCCAGGTAGGTGCGGATGACCTGATATTCGCTCGACGCGGGGGAGAGCTGGCGCAGCCGCTCCGTCTCGCGGCGTGCTTCCTGTCCCACGCGCTCGGGCAGCTTCGCGTCGTCGATCTTCTTCAGCAGCTCGACCGCTTCCTTCTCGCCCGGATCGGTCTCGCCCAGCTCGGCCTGAATCGCCCGGAGCTGCTGCCGCAGATAGAACTCGCGCTGATGCTGCTCGATCTTGATCTCTGTCTGGCGCTTGACGTCTTCCATCACGCGCGCGCGCGCGACTTCGCGCTCCAGTCGATTCAGGATGAAGCGCAGACGCTGCCCGACGTCGAGCCGCTGCAGCACCTCGTCCTTGTCCGAGATGCGGAAGTTCATATTCGTCGCGGCCAGGTCGGCGAACCGGCCAGGATCCGAGACGTTCATCTTGAGGATCGCCGGCACCTCGTCGGGGATGCGGTCGACCAACTCGGCGAGCGTCTCCGACGCCGAGACCACGCGCGTCACGAGGTCGTCGAGCTCGGACGGATCGGCCGGCGTCTCCTTGGCAGCGCGGATCGCCGCGATGGGATACGGCTCGTTCTGGGTGATGTCCTCGATGACGATGCGACGCAGCCCTTGCAGCGTGATCTGGACGGTGTCGCCCGGGAGGTTGATCCGCTCGTGCACCCGCGCGGCGACACCGACGCGGCCGATGAACTTCTGCGAGTCGATCGGCTCGTCATGATCGCCGCCGGCGACGACGAGCGCGACGACGAGGCCAGGTTCGTCGTAGGCGCGCAGGAGCGAGAGATTCTCGGGGGCGCCCATCTGCACGGCGATCGTGCCGAGGGGATACACGATCGTGGAGCGCAACGCCATCAGTGGCAGCGCGGGTGGAAGCTCGGATTTCAAGATCTCGTCCTTGCGCTGCGTCTTGGCCATGGCGGAATAAAGTAACGGTGGGACGGACGGAACGGGCGCGTGCGAGGCTCGCTTATCGGGCGCGTCGGCGGCTGCGCCGCCTCGCTCATCGGGCGGTGCCGCGCCTTCGGCGCGCACCGGTCCTGGCGCGTCGCTTCGCTCGCTTATCGGGGGGCCGGGACTTTCGTGTGTAGGGGGACGCACGAGATACACCACGCGTTTCGCGGAGTGCGGGAGACTCTACGGTAAGGCGGCGCATCGCGCCGCCGCCCGCTTAGCGCAGCGCCCGGTAAGTTTGGGGGCGGAGCCGCCCACACGCCCGGTAAGTGCAGGCGGCGGAGCCGCCACACGCCCGATAAGCGAGCGCAGCGAGCGTCCGGTTGTTCTAAGGCAATCTCTCCCTTAGCTTTAAAGGCTATGTTTGACGAGCTCTCAGAAAAACTCGAGGCCGCGTTTGCCCGTCTCCGCGGCCGGGGTGTCCTCACCGAGGCCGACATCAAGGAGGGGCTCCGCGAAGTGCGGCGCGTCCTCCTCGAGGCCGACGTCAACTTTGCGCTCACGCGCGAGTTTCTCGAGCGCGTCGAGCAGAAGGCGGTCGGCGTCAGCCAGCTCAAGACCGTCTCGCCTGCGCAGCAGCTCGTCAAGATCGTGTACGACGAGCTCACTGCCATGCTCGGCGAGCGGCGCGAAGGGCTGAAGCTCAGCTCCGTTCCGCCCACCGTCGTGATGCTCGTCGGCCTGCAGGGCTCGGGCAAGACGACGACCGCCGCCAAGCTCGCCCGCAAGCTCAAGGCGGAAGGTCGCCAGACCCGACTCGTCGCGGCCGACGTCTATCGCCCCGCTGCCATCGATCAGCTCGAGACGCTCGGACGACAGCTCGACGTCCCGGTGTACGCCGAGCACGGCCAGTCGGACGTGCTGCGCATCGCGCGGAACGGCATCGACGCCGCCAAGCGCGGCCGTGATCGCGTCGTCCTCGTCGACACCGCCGGCCGGCTGCAGATCGACGACGAGATGATGGGCGAGCTCGAAGCGCTGAAGCGTGAGATCAAGCCCGACGAGATCCTGCTCGTCGCCGATGGCATGACCGGTCAGGACGCCGTGAAGATCGCCCAGGGATTCGACGCACGCCTCGGCGTGACCGGGGTGATTCTCACGAAGATGGACGGCGACGCGCGCGGCGGAGCGGCGCTGTCGATCTACGGCGTTCTCAAGAAGCCGATCAAATACATCGGCGTCGGCGAGAAGACGGACGCGCTCGAGGACTTCCATCCCGACCGGATGGCCGGCCGCATCCTGCAGCAGGGCGACATCGTCTCGCTCGTCGAGAAGGCGCAGGGCGCCTTCGACGCCGACGAGGCGAAGAAGATGGAGCGGAAGGTCCGCAAGGAGGGGATGGACCTCGAGGACTTCCTCACCGCCATGAAGCAGCTCGAGAAGCTCGGACCGCTGGAAGGGCTGCTCAAGATGCTGCCCGGCGTGAACAGCAAGATGCTCAAGCAGGTGAAGGACGCGGACCCGCGGCGGATGAAGCACATGGAGGCGATCGTCCTCTCCATGACCAGGGCGGAGCGCAAGAAGCCCGATCTCATGAACGGCTCGCGCCGCGCTCGCGTCGCCAAGGGAAGCGGCCGCTCCATCCAGGAAGTGAACCGCCTCCTCGATCAGTTCCGCGAGATGCAGAAGATGATGAAGAAGATGGGCGCCGGCGGAGGACCAGGCGGGAAGATGCGGATGCCGCCGGGGATGTTTGGGGGAATGCGGTGAGAGAACTGCCGGTGAATCTGGTGAATCGGTGAGTCGGTGAGACGGTGAATCGGCTGGTGACTCGGTGACTCAACACCGAATCGCTCCAACCGCCCTGGAGATCCCGGCGAAGCGTTCTCCTCGCTGGTTGTAGCCGGCGCCGTCGAGTCACCGAGTCACCAGCCGCCATACCGACTCACCGACTCACCGACTCACCGACTCACCGACTCACCGACTCACCGATTCACCAGCTTTACCGATTCACCAGCTTCACATTCCTCTACCTGCCCCACGCTCGATATATTGAACATCGGGTGCGGTCCGGAGATGCCGGACACGCGAGGAGCCCGACGCAGGACACCAATTCAGGAGAACGCCAGTGGTCAAGATTCGCCTCCGTCGAGTGGGACGGAAGAAGTCCCCCATGTATCGCATCGTCGTCGCCGATTCCACGAGCCCGCGCGACGGCAAGTTCCTCGAGATCGTCGGCCAGTATCAACCCCGGACGGGCGAGACGGCGATCAATCTCAACGCCGAGCGCGTGAACCACTGGCTGAATGTCGGAGCACAGCCGACGGATACCGTTCGCTCTCTCCTGCGCAAGGCAGGGCTGCTGAAGCAGCGTCACGAGAGCCGTCTGGCCGCGAAGCTCCAATCCAAGGCGGTGCCCGTCGGGAACAAGGGCGAGGCCTGATCGCGAGACGAACACGATGACCACGCCGCCGCCCGCGTCCGCGTTCATCATCGTCGGGCGGGTGCGGAAGGCACACGGCATCCGCGGTGAGGTCGTGGTCGAGCTCATCACCGACGCGCCGGACGCGATCTTCGCGTCCGGCCGTCGTGTTTTCGCGGGCACCACGACGGGCGACCCGCCGCCCGGGAACCCCGAGCTGCACGTGAAGACGAGCCGACCCTTCAACGAGGGATTGCTCGTCGGATTCGCCGAAGTGCCCGATCGCAACGCGGCCGAGCTCTGGCGGGGCCGTTATCTGCTGCTGCCCGTTGCCGAGCTGCCACCGCCCGGCGAGGGCGAGGTCTATCTGCACGACCTCGTCGGGATGCGCGTCGACCTGGCCGACGGTGCAGTGGTGGGCACGGTCGAACAGATCTACGAGCTGCCGCAGGGGCTCGCGATCGACGTGCGCCGCTCCGCGCCACGCGCGAACGAGACGGTGATGCTCAACTACGACGACCGCACCATCGCCTCCGTCGACAAGGCCGCGCGCGTGATCGTCGTGACGCCGCCCGAAGGGCTGCTCGAGTGAAGATCAACGTCGTCACGATCTTTCCCGACTTCTTTACCGCGCCACTGGGCCTGAGCATCCCCGCGCGCGCGGCCGCGGCCGGCCAGGTGACGTATCACGTCGTCGACTTGCGCGCGTTCACCCACGACCGCCACCGCACCGTCGACGACTACCCCTATGGCGGCGGGGCGGGAATGGTCATGAAGCCCGAGCCGTTCTTCGAGGCGGTGGATTCGCTCGGGCCCGTCGGACCGATCGTGCTCACGAGTGCGCGCGGGCGTCGCTTCGCGCAGGCCGACGCCGTGCGCTTCGCGTCGCAGGACGAGCTCACCATCCTGTGTGGCCACTACAAAGACGTCGACCAGCGCGTCGCGGATCATCTGGCGACGGAAGAGCTGTCGCTCGGCGACTTCGTGCTGAGTGGCGGCGAGCCCGCGGCGCTCGCGATGATCGACGCGACCGTCCGCCTGCTGCCCGGCGCGATGAGCGATCATGAGAGCGCCTTCAGCGACTCCTTCTGGGAGCGCGGTCTGTCGGCACCGAGCTACACGCGGCCGCCGGAATATCGCGGGCACGCGGTGCCGGACGTCCTGTTGTCCGGCGACCACAAGCGCATCGCCGAGTGGCGCGTGCGCGAGGGTGAACGTCTGACGAACCAGCGGCGCGCGCGAGACGGGACCAAGGGGTGATGGGCAGCGAGCGTCGGAGTGCTTGCCGGATCCCAGGGGATCGGCCGCATCGCGTTCGAGGACTACTCCTTCCCGTTCACCTTTCCCCGTCCCTCTGGACTCCCGCCCTCAAGCCCGCTAACTTCACCAGTCTCCACTAGTTAAGCCTTGAACCGGGCTCCGGCCCCGAGCGTCATATGCATCCCTTCATCGAAACCCAGAAAGAGTGGCTCCGCGCCGATCTCCCGCCGTTCCGCGCGGGTGACACGCTGCGCGTCAACGTGCGCGTCAAGGAAGGCGAGAAGGAGCGCATCCAGGCGTTCGAGGGGATCTGCATCGCCAGGCGTGGCAGCGGCGTGAGCGCGTCGTTCACCGTGCGGAAGATCTCCAACGGCGTCGGCGTCGAGCGCATCTTCCCGCTGCACAGCCCGATGCTCGCCGAGATCAACGTCGTGCGTCGCGGCCGGGTTCGTCGCGCCAAGCTGTACTACCTCCGTCATCTCACGGGCAAGGCGACACGCATCCGGGAAAAGAAGGCGAAGGTTCCCACCACCGGCGCGCCAGCGCAGCCGTAACCGCCCGTCGGTTCACGTCCGTGCCCCGCGGCGGCGCACGGTGGAGTACCCTCGAGCGAGCGCTGCGCGCCGCGCGCGGGCCGCTCCTCGCCGGAATCGATGAAGTGGGACGGGGCCCCCTCGCGGGCCCCGTCGTCGCTTGCGCCGTCATCATGCCGCCCGACGCGCGCGCCATCCGCGGCGTCGACGACTCGAAGAAGCTCCCCGCCGCCGAGCGGGAGAAGCTTGCGTCGCGCATTCAGCAGCGGGCGGTGGCCGTCGGCATCGGTGCCGCGTCCGTGCGCGAGATCGATCGCGTGAACATCTATCATGCGTCGGTGCTCGCCATGCGGCGCGCTCTGGCGCGCCTTCGCGTGCGTCCCGATCACGTCCTCGTCGACGGCAATCCCATCCGCACCCTCGGCGTCGACCACACCGCCGTCGTCGGCGGCGACGCCTGCTGCCACTCGATCGCCTGCGCGTCGATCGTGGCGAAAGTCACGCGCGACCGGCTCATGCGCGCGCTCGCGCGCCGTCATCCGCACTATCATTGGGAGACGAACGTGGGCTACAGCACCGCGGATCATTTCGCGGGGCTGGCGTCGTACGGGCTCACGCCGCATCATCGCCGATCCTTTTCGCCGGTGCAGCAGCAGCTCGACCTCGCGCTCACGGTCGCGCCGCTCGGGGAGGCCCACGGGCTCGCCGACGCGCTGCAGGACGTCCTCCGCCAGGAGCCGAATCGTGACGCCAGCTTCCCTCCTTCCGCCCCCTCCGCCGACTCACCCGGCTAGCGTCTTTCGTTCAGGGCTGCTCGACGGACAGGTGGCCCTCGTCACCGGTGGTGGAAGCGGCATCGGCCGCGGCATCGCGGACGGACTCGCCTCGCTCGGCGCCCACGTCGTGCTCGCGAGCCGCAAGCAGGATCGGGTGGAGCAGGCGGCCGAGGAGATACGCGCGGCCGGCGGCAAGGCGAGCGGCGTCGCGCTCGACGTGCGCGAGCCCGAGCGCGTGCAGGCTGTCGTTCGCGAGCTCGCGGATCGGCTCGGCCGGATCGACCTCCTGGTCAACAACGCCGCCGGCAACTTCTACGCACCGTCGGAGTCGCTGTCGCCCAACGCGTGGAAGAGCGTCGTCGAGATCGATCTGTACGGGACGTTCTTCTGCTCGCAGGCCGTGCTGCCGGTCATGAGGGCCGGCGGGGGTGGCTCGATCGTGAACGTGTCGATGACGCTGCACTACCGTGGTTGGCCGTTGATGGCGCATGCGACGGCGGCCAAAGCCGGCGTCGATGCGCTCACGCGCACGCTGGCACTGGAATGGGCGAAGGACCGGGGGCGGGTAAATGCCGGCGCCCCGGGACCGATCCCCACTGAGGGGGTTCGGAAGGCGTTCACGCCGCCGACCACGGCCGGAGGAGTACCCGATCTGTTCGCGGCGGACCGGGCGATGGACAGCTACGCGCACGCGTCGATCCCGCTCGGCCGCTGGGGAGATCCGGCGGACATCGCGAACATGGTCGTCTTCTTGGCCTCGCCTGCTGCCGCGTGGATCACCGGGGCGATCATGGTGGTGGATGGCGGCGAGTGGCTGGCTCGTCCGCAGCCGGTCGGCTGAGGCGAAACGGACCGTCTGACGAAGCGATCCGGCTCGCGCTGTCAACACCCGTAACCTCAAGCCCCACGCCTACCTGAGGCCTGTCGTCCTCCTACCGGCCCCAAGTTGTGACGACGTGCCGGGCCCGAGAGTCTCCACACAACGCGACAAACAAGACAGACCGACGAACGACGATCCATTGCCGCGGTGTGGCGAGCCCACGCTGCAGGGCAATGGACGGTCGTTCCCGTCGGCGTTGCTCGAACGCTGTTCCCTTACGACTCCGGTGCCGGAGGAGAAATCATGAGTAGAGGATCCCGTACGTTATTCGTCCCGCTGCTTGCCCTGGCATTTGCGGTGCCGGCGGCGGCGCAGACCGTTGGAACGGTCGCGGGCCGAGTGATCGACCGTCAGACGCAGCGACCATTGGCGGGTGCGCAGGTGCGGCTCGCCGGCACCACGCGCGGCGCGCAGACGGATGATCAGGGCGCCTATCGCATCGTCAACGTCCCGAGTGGGACGGTCCAGCTCGTGGCGCAGCGCATCGGGTATGGCCCGTCGACGCGCGCGGTGACCGTCGCGGCGAATGGAACCACGACGGTGGACTTCGATCTCGCCGTGGCGGCGACGACGCTCGATCAGGTCCTCGTGACCGCGACCGGGCAGTCCGAGCGCAGGCGCGAGAGCGGCGTCTCGACTGCCACGATCGACAGCTCCGCGGTCAACCGCGCGGCGGTGAGCACCTTGTCCGACGTGCTCAGCTCGCGCGCACCCGGCGTGGTGGTGCAGCAGGCTGCGGGCGAGACGGGCGCGGGCGCGCGCGTCCGCATCCGCGGCTCCAACTCGATCTCTCTTTCGAACGATCCGCTTCTCATCATCGACGGCATCCGCGTCGACAACACCTCGCAGTCGACCTCGATCGGCACCGGTGGGCAGCAGCCCTCGCGATTCAACGACATCAATCCCGAAGAGATCGAGAACATCGAGGTGATCAAGGGGCCGGCGGCCGCGGCGCTGTACGGCACCGCCGCCGCGAACGGCGTCATCCAGATCACCACCCGGAAGGGCCGCGCGGGCAAGACGCGCTGGGACACCTTCGGTGAGCTGGGGAATCTGCACGACATCAACAGCTATCCGGCGAACTATCGCACCTTCGGACACAACGCGACTGGCACGATCGTGACGAACTGCAGTCTGTTCTCCCGGACCTCGACCTCGGCCACCCATTGCGTGGCGGCCGACTCCACCATCTCGAGCAGCCCGCTCAACAACGCGGGCATGGAGAGCGACGGCAACCGTCGCATCGCCGGCGTCAGCGCCGCGGGCGGCTCCGATGTCGCAACGTACTTCCTCTCGGGTGAGTACCAGAAGGAGCAGAACGTCATTCCGGTCAACGCTCAGCAGCGCCTCAACATCCGCACGAACGTTCGCGGACAGCTGACCAAGACGTTGGACGCGCAGGTCAACATCGGCTATACCAACAGCGACCTGCGCCGGCCGCAGAACGACAACAATGCGTTCGGCGTCGTGTCGGGCGCGCTGCTCGGCAAGGCGGCAGACTGCGGCCCGAACGGGCTCAACCTGCTGCATCCTACGCTCTGCGGCAGCGACACGCTGAGCCGCGGCTACTTCAATCCCGGCTTCGACCCGAAGGCCTTCTATAACATCAACACGCGCCAACAGGTCCAGCGCCTCACCGGCGGACTGACGAGCAACTGGCTCCCGCTCAGCTGGCTCAGCTTCAACACGACGCTCGGAGCGGACATCGACAACCGCAACGACAACGAGACGCTGCAGCCGGCCGTTCTGCCCTACAACCAGAACACCCTCGACGGCTACCGTCAGGTCAATCGCGCACAGGTCTACAACTATACGGCGAACCTGAACGGGCAGGCGACCTACGATTATTCACCGGCGATCAGGCTGACCACGACGCTCGGCACGAGCTACACCGACGTCTACTTCAGCCGCACTGACGCCTTCGGCGCCAAGCTGCTCGCCGGCACCAACTCGCTGGGCGGCACGAACGCCCGCTTCTCCGTGGGCGAGCAAACGCAGGACGTCCGGACCCTCGGCTTCATCGGCCGGGAGCAGATGGCCTGGCGCGATCGCGTCTTCCTTACCGCCGGCCTCCGCACCGACCGCAACAGCGCGTTCGGCACGAACTTCCCGCGCATCTACTACCCCTCGCTCAGCGGCTCGTGGGTCGTCAGCGAGGAGAACTTCTGGCCCAAGCGGCTCTCCGCCGTCTCGTCGCTCCGCCTGCGTGCGGCGGTCGGCGCCGCAGGTCAGAACCCTGGCTACCTCACGGCAGAGCAGTACTACAGCCCGATCGCCGTGGTGGCGGCGGGTACGGACTTCCCCGGCTTCACCGTTGGCGGCGCCGGCAACCCGGACCTCAAGCCGGAAAAGAGCACGGAAGGTGAAGGTGGCTTCGACCTCGGTCTGTTCGCGGACCGGGTGAACCTCGAGTACACCCACTACAACAAGATCACGAAGGACGCGCTGGTCAACGTCAACCTCGCTCCGTCGCTCGGCAGCAGCCCGTCGCGGTACCAGAACCTCGGCCGCGTACGCAACTACGGCGACGAGGCGCTCCTTCGCGCAGCGGTGATCGACCGCGGCCTGGTCCGGCTCGATTTCACGGTGAACGGATCGTGGAACACCAACCGCCTCGAGGACCTCGGCACCGATCCGCTCGGCAAGCCGATCCCGGACGTCTTCTTCAACAGCGGGACCCAGGTGTTCAAGGCCGGCCTACCGCTGGGTGGGTACTACCAGCGTGGCATCGCGAGCTACAGCGACAAGAACGGCGATGGGCTCATCGGATGCCCGAATGGGCCGGGATCCGCGGACTGCGAGGTCACGCTCAGCGATTCGGCGACGTATCTGGGCTCGCCCTTCCCGGCGGCCGAGATCTCGTTCACCCCGATGGTCTCCATCGGCAGCGCGATCCGTGTGTCGGCGACGTTCGACCATCGCGGCGGTCAGAAGCTCTTCAATCTGACCAACTACTTCCGCGACGTCAGCATCGGAAACGGTGAAGGCGCGCAGAATCCGTCGGCGGACAATCTCCAGCGTCAGGCGGCGGCGACCGCCGCGCGCTTCTCGGGCTCGGCCTTCACCTACGCCGGGTACATCGAGAACGCGTCGTTCACCAAGCTGCGTGAAGTGGCCGTGACGTTCACCCTCCCGCAGAACATCGCGGGACGTGCCGGTGCATCGAACGCCAGCCTCACGCTCGCGGGCCGCAACCTCAAGACGTGGACGAACTACAGCGGCCTCGATCCCGAGCTCAACTCGAACGCGCAGGCGAACTACAGCACGACCGACTTCCTCACCGCGCCGCAGGTGCGCTACTTCACGGCGCGTCTCGCGCTGAGCTTCTAAGGAGACGCGACACTCATGACGAATCCAATGCAACACACACGCTTCCGCTTCGGGCGGGTGGCTGCCGGTCTCGCGTTGATCGGGTTGGTCGCCGCCGGGGCCTGCAATACCGACAAGCTCCTCACCGTCCCCACGCCTGACGTCGTCCTCCCGCAGAATCTGACGGGAGCGAGCGTGCTGCCCAACGCCTACGCCGCCGCCATCGGCGACTTTCAGGTGGCCTACGCGGGCGACGGCGGCAACGTCGTCGGTACCTTCGGATCGACCGAAGGTCTCGTGCTCATGTCGGGTCTGCTCTCGGACGAGCTGCTCGATGCCGAGACGTTCCCAACGCGGCTCGAGGTCGACCGCCGCGCGACGAACCCCGTCAACGCCACGATGCTGTCGATCTTCCAGCTCGCGCAGCGCGCCCGTGCGTCGACGGAGCTCGTGGCGGCCAGCTACGCGAAGTACGATCCGAACAACGCGAACCGGGCCGAAATCCAGGCACTCTCGGCCTACATGTATATCCTGTTCGCCGAGGACTACTGCAACGGTGTGCCGACGAGCACCGTCAACCCCGATGGCTCGTTCACTTTCGGCGCGTCACAGACGGGGACGCAGATGCTGACGGCGGCGGTGGCCAAGCTCGACTCGGCCATCACCGTCGCGACCGCCGCGGGCGCGAGCGGCACGACGGCGCTCAATCTGGCGCGGATCGGCAAGGGGCGCGCATTGCTCGATCTCAACCAGCCGGCCGCGGCCGCGGCGGCCGTGGCGGCAGTTCCGAGCACCTTCGTCTACAATATGCTCCACGATGAGAACACGTCGCGCCAGTACAATGGCGTGTACGTGTTCACGGTCAGCAGCAAGCGCTTCACGGTGGCGAACAACGAAGGCGGTAACGGCATTCCCTTCGTGACCACGAACGACCCGCGCGTTCCGGTGGTGCGGACGGGCACGGGCTTCGATGGGACGACGCCGTTCTATCGGACGCCGAAGTACACCTCGCTGGCGCAGAACCCGGCGCGCGGTGCGCCGACCCCGCTCGCGCTCGGCACCGAGGCTCGTCTCATCGAGGCGGAGAATGCGCTTATCAACAATGACGACGTGACCTTCCTCGCGAAGCTCGACTCGGCACGTGCGGCCGCGAAGACGTACTCGGACACTCCGACGCCGCCTGCGTCTCCTGCGCCGATCACGACCGTTCCCCTCGACGCGCCGAGCAAGCAGAACCTGCTCTTCACTGAACGCGCGTACGACCTCTATCTCACCGCGCACCGGCTCGGCGACCTGCGGCGGCTGATCTGGCAGTACGGTCGCAACTCCGAGGCGGTCTTCCCGACCGGCCCGTACAACCCGCTTGGCGCCGCTGCCGGTAACAACTACGGCACGGATGTCAACCTGCCGATTCCGTTCGAAGAGTCGAACAACCCGCAGTACAAAGGATGCCTCGACCGCTCGGCGGCATTCGGCAGCTGACCGATCACGAAACCAAACACGAAAATGGAAGGCCCCGTGGGCGTTGCCCACGGGGCCTTTTCGTAACTCGGATCGAACGTCTCGCTCGCACGCACTGCGTGCCACTCCGAACGCAATGACGATTCATCTACACATGTTGTTCTGACGAGCGACGGTCAACAGAAGCGACACGAACGCGACACGAGCCATTTCGTCACACGTTTCGTCACGGATGAGGGTCGAAGTGCAACCGCACTTCGACCCTCACATGTTATCGCAACCGTGCCGATCTTTACTGAGTGATGAACTGCCCCAGCGAGCGTTCGCATGCGAGCATTCTGATGGCGCTGAGCACGGTGACGCGGTCTCCTGACATCGGGTCCGCGACACCATGCGTAGCGTGATCTGGGGCAGCCTTCTATAATGCGCGCCCTCTGCCGGCGTCAGATGCATGCTGCTGCATGCCGCACCGAGCAGTCGGGGACGCACATCATGCGTGCTCCGATCCACGCGTCCATCGCTTCGTCCGCGGACGTGCTGGCGGTTTCTACTCATCAAACCAAGTCGACAATGAGCAAACTCCACAAGCTGCTGGTGATTGTGTTCATGGGAGTCGTGAGTCCCATGACTGCGATCGCTCAGGGGCGAGGTGTCATCGCCGGACAGGTGACAGGGCAGGGCGGCGCGCCGCTCGCTGGTGCCCGCGTGACCGTGACCGGGACGTCGCTGCGCGCCCTCACTGGTGACAACGGGACCTATCGTATCACCAACGTGCCGGCCGGCCCGGCGTCGGTCACGGCGCAGATGCTCGGATACTCGCCGCGCACACAGCGCGTCACGGTGCCGGACGGCGGCACCGTGACGGCCAACTTCGCGCTCGAACAGGCGCCGCTGCAGATCACCGGCGTCGTGGTCACGGCCACCGGCCGTGAGGAGAGCACGCGCGAGATCGGCAGCTCCGTCGGCCACCTCGAGACGGCCAACGTGCCCATCGCTGCCACGCCCACCGCGTCGGACCTGCTCGCCGGCAAAGTGACCGGCGTCGTGGTCACTCAGAGCAGCGGCACCACGGGCGGCGGGTCGCGCGTTCGCATTCGCGGCGCCAACAGCATGTCGCTTTCGAATGCGCCGCTCATCATCGTCGACGGGATTCGCGTCGAGAGCTCGGAAATCTCGCTCGGACCGGGCGTCGGCGGACAGAGCCCGTCGCGGCTCGACGATCTCAACCCGAACGACATCGAGAGCATCGACGTTTTGAAGGGTCCGGCGGCAGCGGCGTTGTACGGCACCGCGGCGGCCAACGGCGTCATCCAGGTGACGACCAAGCGCGGGCAGGCCGGCCGATCGGACTTCCGCGTCTGGACGGAGTCGGGCCGCCTCAACGAGACGGGCCACTTTCCGAACAACGTCCTGGCGCTGGACGCGAGCGGCAACCCGTGCTCCATCGTCCTGCAGTCGCAGGGCCGCTGCACCGTGGCCACCACCTACACGTCCAATCCGCTCGAGGACGCTGCGACGTCGCCCTTCCAGCGCGGCAGCCGCCAGGCGGTCGGCGGCAGCGTGTCGGGTGGCGCCGAGGTCGCGACGTACTACCTGTCGAGCAGCTACCAGCAGGAGCAGGGTGTGCTGCCACAGAATCAGCTGCAGCGCCTGCAGGTGCAGGCGAACACCACCGGTCGCATCGGCGATCGCTTGAACGTCGGCGCCAACGTCTCCTACCTGACCAACCGGATGGAGCTGCCCCTGTCGGACAATGCGCTGTTCGGCATCATCCCCATGGGGGTGTACGGCTACCCCGACCCGGCGACGATCGCCGCCAGCCAGGGCTACGCCAACGATCCGGCGTTCTTCTACGACTGGAAGACCTATCAGAACTACGCGCGGATCACGGGCGCCGTGCGCGGCGAGTATCACCCGATCTCGTGGCTCAGCCTGAACGGGAACGCCGGCGTCGATCGCTACGCGCGTGAAGATCGCAACCGTATTCCCCGCGAGAGCCCGTACAGCTCGTTCGGGAGCGTGTATACGCACGGCTTCATCGACAACTACACCTACGACATCAACGATCTGACGACGAACGCCAGCGCGACGGGCATCTTCGACCTGCGTCCGGGCCTCGTGTCCACGACCGCGGTCGGCACGCAGTACATCCGCGAGAACCTGCATCGCATCGAGGCGTTCGGCGCGGGGCTCATTCCCGGGGTGGAGACGTCGCTCGCCGGCGCCACGTCGGACTACTCCGTCTCCGAGGTCAACACTCCGAACGCGACGCTCTCCGCGTACGTGCAGCAGCAGTTCGCCTGGCGCGATCGTCTCTTCCTGAACGCCGCGCTGCGCACCGACAAGAACACCGCATTCGGCACGGACATCGGCTGGATCTCCTATCCGTCCGTCAGCGGGTCGTGGGTCATCTCGGACGAAGGATTCTTCCCTCACCTCAACGCGCTGAACAGTCTCCGGCTGCGTGCGGCGTACGGGCAGGCCGGTCTTCGTCCCGGGCCGTCCGACGCGCTCGTCTCGTTCACCGGATTGACGACCACGTTCCAGAAAAACGACGTCGGCGCCTTCACCTTCGGCACGAATGGCTCCGGCACGCTGCTCGGGACGCTGGGCAACACCAACCTCAAGCCCGAGCGCTCGTCCGAGTGGGAGCTGGGCTTCGAGAGCCAGCTGTTCAACAACCGGCTCAACGCCGAGCTGACGTACTTCAACAAGACGTCGAAGGACGCGCTGGTCAGCGTGCCGCTCGCTCCGTCCGTCGGCTCGGGCGCTACGCAGTTCCAGAACCTCGGCCGTGTGGACAACAAGGGCGTCGAGTACCGCTTGAGCGGCACCGCGCTGCGCACGAGCGCGTGGGAGTGGAACGCGAGCCTGGGTGGATCGTTCATCAACAACAAGCTCGTCGATCTTGGCCTGTTGGCCAACGGCAATCCGGTACCGCCGATCATCTTCGGCTACATCTCCACGCAGCGGCACGTCCAGGGCTATCCGCTCGGCGGATACTGGCAGCGGCCCATCCTCAGCTATGCCGATGCAAACGGCGATGGGATGATCAGCCCGAGCGAGATCACCATGGGACCGGCCGCCACGTACCTCGGCAATCCGTTCCCGAAGCGTGAGATGACCTTCAGCACCGACCTGCACTTCCGCGACTGGGCGCGCATCTCCGCGCTGTTCGACTACAAGGGCGGGCAGCAGCTCCTGAACTTCACCAAGGCGTTCCGCTGCAACGTGAACGATACGTTCAACTGCCCCGAGCTCTACAATCCCTCGACGCCGCTCGACGTGCAGGCGGCCATCGAGGCCATCTCGAACTACGGCTCGTACGCCGGCTTCGTGGAGAACGCCGACTTCGTGAAGCTGCGCGAGGTCGCCCTGACGGTGAACTTGCCGCAGACCTTCGCGTCGCGCGTCCGCACGCAGGGACTGAGCCTCACCTTTGCCGGCCGCAACCTGCACACCTGGACGAAGTACACCGGCATGGATCCGGAAATCAACTTCAACGGGCAGGCGAACTTTACGACCGGCGACGCGGCCACGCTGCCACCGAACCGGCTGTTCCAGATCCGCCTCGACGCCAACTTCTGACCAACAGGCATACATAGATGAAGCAGACAAACGCGCGAAGAGGCGTTCGTTCCGGGTGGGGCCGTTGGCCCCACCTCGGGCTCGCCCTCCTGAGCATGGCGGCTGCCGCCTGCAGTAGCGACAAGCTGGTCAACATCACCACACCGGACGTCATTCCCCTTCCGATCGCCACCGATCCGGCCAACATCGACGTGCTCAAGAACGGCGTGACGTTCGAGTTCGCGCGAGCACTCACCGGTCCGGCGTCGAACAACTCCACGCCAGGCATCGTCGGCCTGAGCGCCGTGATGACCGACGAGATGTGGTATTCCAGCACCTTCACGACGATGCGCGACATCGACCGCCGCGTCATCGACGTCGCCAACACCGACCTGCTGCACGGCTATCAGTACCTGCATCGCGCGCGGAATCTGGCCGAGCAGGCGATCGCGCAGTACCCGCTGACGCCGAAGAACAACTCGAGCGACCATGCCATGGTGACGAACCTCGCCGGATTCACCTACCTGTTCTTTGCCGAAAACTTCTGCTCCGGCGTCCCCTTCAGCACCACGAGCCTGAACAGCGCGATCACCTACGGGCCGCCGTTGACGACCGCGCAGACGCTCGACAGCGCGATCGCGCGCTTCAATGCCGCGCTGCTCCGGGCGACGGCCGCCAACAGCCTCACCCAGAAGAACCTCGCGCACCTCGGCCTCGCGCGCGCGCTGCTGGACAAGGACAACTTTGCCGCCGCGGCGGCCGAAGCCGCCAAGGTGACCGACGGATTCGAGTTCGACATCGAGTACAGCGCGAACTCGTCGGGCCAGCAGAATGGCGTGTGGTGGAACAACCAGTCGGAGGGGCGGTCGTCGGCCGCATCACTCGAGGGTGGCAACGGGTTGGATTTCTTCAGCCGCGGCCCATCGGGTACCAACACGACGGATCCGCGCACTCCGGCGGATTCGATCGGGTCGGGCCTCGGCCAGGCCGCGCTGCCTCTGTACGCCGCGCTCAAGTACCCCTCGGGTGACGCTCCCGTGCCACTTGGCACCACCACCGAGGCGCGGCTCATTCAGGCCGAGAACGATCTCGCGCTGGGAACGAGCAACACCTACCTCACGACCCTGAACACGCTGCGCGCCGGCATCGGGCTGACTCCGCTCGTCGATCCCGTCACGGCCGACGGCCGCGTGCGGCAGTTCTTCCGGGAGCGCGCCTTCTGGCTCTGGATGACTGCCCATCGGCTCGGCGACCTCCGCCGCATGATCCGCGACTACGGCTACACCCAGGCGCAGGTGTTCCCGAGCGGCAAGACGATTCGCGGCGGTGCCTACGGGACCGACGTCAACTTGCCGATTCCGTTCCAGGAGCAGAACAACCCGCAGTTCGCCAACGGGAGCTGCATCGATCGAAATCCATGATCGTCCGACCGCAACTCACCACCACCGCTTGAAAAGAGGGGGCCGCCCGAGCGAACTTGCTCAGGCGGCCCTTTCGCCATCTGCACGGAGGGCCGGTCACTCCGCGACGGCCTGTCCAGTGACCCGAGTGGGGCTCGAACCCACGACCTAGCGGTTAAAAGCCGCTTGCTCTACCAGCTGAGCTATCGGGTCGGTGCGGTACCCATCAAGGGCGCACGCCCGGGAATTATAGCACGGCGCTCCGGATTGGGGATGTCTGGGCGCCGACGCCACGGCCAACGTCGGAAGGCGCGGACACGTTAGAGAAGCAGACACTGCGCGGGCTCCCGCGCTTCACGGTTGCATTCGGTAGGATGACTGGGATTCCCCTTTGGTCGCATGCCCGTTGGTGTGCTACCTCACTCATATTGTTGTCGGCCCTCGCCGCAGCGAGGGACGCATCGGCGCAGATCGTGCCGCCCGCGCCGCCCGCCTCGCCGGTGCCGGCCGCACCGTTCGACACGCTGCTCGATCTCGAGACTGTGGTGGCCCGCGCCCTGGCCGTCAGCCCGCTCGTGGTCGCCGGCGACGAGCAGATGCGGGTCGCCCGGTCGGAGAAGCGTGTGGCGACGGCTGCGTACTTGCCCTCGCTGGCCGCGACGTCGGCCGGCCTGCGCTCCGACGTCATGACACCGACTGGGACGTTCCCCGGACCGGCCAATGCCGGTGCCTATTCCGCGGGTCTCGCGTCCTCGCTCGATCTGTACACCGGCGGCCGGCGAGGCGCGGAACGCGCCCGGGCCGAGGCGGACGTCGGCGCCAGCACGGCGACGGCGGTGTCCCAGCGCTACACCGTCACCCTTGCCGCGTCGCACGCGTACTATGACGCGCTCCGCGGGTCGGACCTCGTCGCGGTGGCGCAGGCGCGCGTCTCACGGGCCGAGCGTGGGCTCAAGTACGCGCAGGATCGCGTGCGCGCCGCGACCGCCACTCGCTCCGACGAGCTCCGCGCGAGACTGGAGCTGACGACGGGCCGCCAGCAGCTGCTCGCGGCGCGGGACACACTGCAGGCGTCGGCGTACGCGCTCGGCCGGCTCGTCGGCAGCAACGGCCCAGTGGGTGCCGCGCCTCCTCCGTCGCTCGAACCACGTCCGCTTCTGCTTTCCGACAGTGCGATCGTGCGTCTCGCGGCGTCCTCGTCGCCCGCGGTGCAGGCGGCAGAGGCGCAATCGCGCGCCGCGGATGCGGGAGTGCGATCGGCTCGAACCCAATACGTGCCGACGCTCCGAGTCACCGGGGGCTACAACTGGGCCGCGCAGTCACCCGTCCTGGGCGCGGTTCGACCCGGCTGGACGCTCGCCCTCGGAACGACCTATCCGTTGTTCAACGGGTTCCAGCGCGAAGACGCGATCACCCGTGCCGACGCATCGGCGGAGATCGCGGCATCCTCCGCTCGCGACGCCGCGCGGCAGGCCCGTGCCGAGGCGGCCCGGCTGGTTGGTGCGCTGCGCATCGCCGAGCAGAACGTCGTGTTGGCCGGCGAGGCCGTGAGCGCCGCGCAGGAAGACCTCCGAGTACAGACCGAGCGCTATCGCGCCGGCATCTCGACCGCGCTCGATCGGCAGACCTCGGAGCTCGCGGTGACGCAGGCCGAGCTCGGGCTCGTCGCGGCACGATACAACTATCAGGTGACGCGAGCGACGCTCGAGTCGCTGCTGGGACAGAAGCTATGACGACGGCCTCGGTACGGACCCATCGCTCGCGGAGGCGCTGAGCGATGTGGCTCGTCATGCTGGCGCTGCGGCGCCCATACACGTTCGTCTGCGTCGCGCTCTTGATGCTGATCTTCGGCATCGTGGCCATCGTACGCATGCCGATCGACATCTTCCCGGCGATCAACGTCCCCGTCGTCTCCATGCTCTGGAGCTATGGCGGATTGTCGCCGCGCGAGATGGAGCAGCGTGTCGTCACGCTCGCCGAGCGCGTGTACTCGAGCTACGTGAATGACGTCGAGCACATCGAATCCCAGTCGCTCAACGGGCTGAGCATCATCAAGGTGTACTTCCAGCCCGATGCGGACGTGAACGCAGGAATGGCGCAGCTCACCGCCGCGTCGCAGGGGATCACGCGGCAGATGCCGCCGAATCAGTCGCCGCCGTTCATGGTGCGCTTCAACGCGACGGACGTCCCCATCTTGCAGCTCAGCGTCGCGAGCCCGATTCGCACCGAGTCGGAGCTGAGCGACCTCGGGACCAACTTCATCCGCGTGCCGCTCGGCACCGTGCGAGGCGCGAGCGTGCTGCCCGCGTTCGGCGGCCAGCCGCGGCTCGTGAACGTCGACATCGATCCGCAGGCGCTGCTGGCCAAAGGCCTGTCGGCGGGCGACGTGAGCCGCGCGATCAGCGCGCAGAACGTGATCCTGCCGAGCGGCTCGGTGAAGATCGGGTCCACCGAGTATGCGGTGCGGATGAACTCCAGCCCCGACTCCGCCCGCCAGATCGCCGACCTGCCGATCAAGCAGGTGAACGGGGCAATGGTCTACGTCGGCGACGTGGCGCAGGTGCGCGAGGGAGGCGGCGTCCAGACGAACATCGTCCGCGAGAACGGCCGCCGTGGGACCTACATCTCGCTACTCAAGAACGGCAAGGCCTCGACGCTGGCGGTCGTGGCGCAGGTGAAGGCGATGCTGCCGCAGGTGAAGGCCAGCTTGCCGGACGACGTGAAGCTGGAGCTGCTCGGCGACCAGTCGGTGTACGTGCGCAACACGATCCAAGGCGTCATCCGCGAGGGAATCATCGCCGCCTGTCTGACGGCGCTCATGATTCTGGTGTTCCTCGGCAGCTGGCGGTCGACCATCATCGTCGCGGTGTCGATCCCGTTGAGCGTCCTGACGTCGATCATCTTGCTGTGGGCGTCGGGTGAGACGCTCAACGTGATGACGCTGGGCGGCCTGGCGCTCGCCGTCGGCATTCTCGTCGACGACGCCACCGTTGCGATCGAGAACATCCATCGCAACGTCGAGCTGGGTTCGCCGCTGCGGCAAGCGATCATCGATGGCGCGCAGCAGATCGCGGTGCCGGCGTTCGTTTCGACGCTGGCGATCTGCATCGTGTTCCTCCCGATCTTCGCGCTGTCCGGCCCCGCCGCCGCGCTGTTCCGGCCGCTCGCGCTGTCGGTCATCTTCGCCATGGCGGCGTCGTACTTCCTCTCACGCACGCTCGTGCCGACGATGGCGGACTACATGCTGCCCGCCGAGGCGAGCCGCCATGACCCGGCCGCGCTCGCATCGTCGCCAAACGCATTCGACCGCGTCGTCGCTCGGTTCGAGCGCGCGTTCGAGCAATTTCGCGGTGGCTACCACGCCCTCCTCGCTGGCGCGATGACGCACCGGCGCGCCGTGCTCACTGGGGCGGCGGGCTTCGTCGTCGTGTCGCTGATGCTCGCACCGTGGGTTGGACAGGACTTCTTCCCCCAGGTAGACGGCGGACAGTTCCAGTTGCACGTCCGGGCCGCGCCGGGAACCCGGCTCGAGGAGACGGAAGTGCTGTTCTCGAAGGTGGAGCAGTCGATCCACAAGGTCATCCCGGCGAGCGATCTCGAGCTGATGCTCGACAACATCGGCCTGACCACCTACGGCGTCGCGCTGGCGGTCGGCTCGAATGCCACGGTGGGACCGGCAGACGGCGATCTGCTCGTCCAGCTCAAGTCCGGGCATAAGGGAAGCACCTGGGACTATGTACGGACGCTGCGGCGCGTGCTGCCGGGCCAGTATCCCGGCGTCACGTTCTTCTTCCAGCCGGCGGACATGGTGAACCAGGTGCTCAACCTGGGGCTGCCGGCGCCGATCGACGTGCAGGTCGCCGGCCGGAACACCAACGCGAACTACGCGGTCGCGCAGAAGCTGGCTGCCCAGATCGCGCGTATTCCGGGGGCGGTGGACGTCCGCGTGCAGCAGGTGATGGACGCACCCGAGCTGCGATTCAACGTCGACCGCACCAAGGCGCAGCAGATCGGTCTCACGCAGCGCGACGTCTCGAGCGACCTGCTCATCTCGCTCAGCTCGAGCGGCCAGACGGCGCCGAACTTCTGGCTCAACCCCGCGAACGGCGTCCAGTACTCGGTGAGTGTGATGACGCCGCAGTACAAGATGTCGAGCATGGAGGAGCTGCAGAACACGCCGATCATGGTCTCGGGGCTCGCGCAGCCGCAGCTGTTCGGCAACCTGGCCACGGCGAGCCGCGGCACGACGCCGGCGGTCGTGAACCACTACAACGTGCAGCCGGTGTTCGACGTGTACGCCAGCGCGGACCGCCGCGACCTGGGCGGTGTCGCGCACGAGATCGATCAGGTCATCGCGCGGGAGCATGGGAGCCTCCCGAAGGGGACGCAGGTCGTGATGCGCGGCCAGGTGCAGAGCATGCGCTCGTCGTTCCTCGGCCTCGGTCTGGGGATCGTGTTCGCGATCCTGCTCGTGTACATCGTGCTGGTCGTGAACTTCCAGAGCTGGCTCGACCCGCTGATCATCGTGATGGCGCTTCCGGGTGCACTGGCCGGCATCGTGTGGATGCTGTTCTTGACTCACACGACGTTCACCGTACCATCATTGATGGGCGCGATCATGGCGATGGGGGTCGGAACGGCCAACAGCGTGCTGCTCATCAACTTCGCCGACGATCAACGTCGTGCCGGCCGGTCGGCGGTCGCGGCGGCGATCGACGCCGGCTACGCCCGCCTTCGGCCGGTGTGCATGACGGCGCTCGCGATGATCATGGGAATGCTCCCGATGGCGCTCGGCCTCGGTGAAGGGGGCGAGCAGAACGCTCCGCTCGGGCGCGCCGTGATCGGCGGACTGCTCGTCGCCACCGTGTTCACGCTCGTGATCGTTCCTCTCGTCTACAGCGTGCTGCGGCGCGGTGAGGAGCGGGCGCAGCGCCCGCTGCAAATCGCCGCATGACCGCGTCACCGTCGTACCTCTACTTCGAGTCATGAACGCATCGGATCACGTCGACCCAACTCACGCCCCTTCTCCGGCGCATCACGCCGAAGTTGGGGTGGCGCCACCCGTTGCCCCGATGGGTGGACGCCGGCTCGTCTGGATCGGCGTCAGCATCGCGGCGGTTCTGGTCCTGCTGCTCGTCATCACGGCGGTGCCGCGTGTCGTCGTTCACCGCGAGCTGTTGGCCGAGGCGGCGGGACAGGACAGCGCGCCGGTCGTGCAGGTGACGGTGGTCCGTCGAGCCGCGGCGGCGAGCGAGCTCTCCCTGCCGGGCACGATTCAGGCGCTTCACGACGGCGCGATCTACGCTCGCGTCGCCGGGTACGTGCGCCGCTTTTACGCCGACATCGGCAGCGTCGTGCGCTCGGGCCAGGTGCTGGCCGAGATCGACGCCCCGGAGCTGGAGCAGAACGTCCAGCAGGCGCGGTCGCAGCTCGCGCAGACGCGTGCCGCGCTCGGCCTCGCGAAAGCCGACGTCGAACGGTGGCGCGCCCTCGCTCGCGACAGCGCCGTGACGGGACAGGAGCTCGATCAGAAGGCCGCCGCCTACGAGGCAGCGCTCGCGGCGACCGGAGCGGCCGAGGCGAATGTCCGGCGGCTCACGCAGACGCGCGAATACACCCAGGTGACGGCGCCCTTTGCCGGCGTCATCACGGCGCGAAACGTCGACATCGGGTCGCTGATCACCGCGGCCGGCGGCACGAGCGCGCCGGTTGCCGCGGGGGCGGTCGGTGGTGGCGGGACGGGGAGTCCGGGAAGCCTGTTCCGGCTCGCCGAGACGGATACAGTGCGCATCTATGTGAGTGTTCCGGACGTCTACGCCAGCTCGATCGAGACGGGGCTGTCTACCGGAGTCACGGTGCAGGCGCTGCCGGGCCGACAGTTTACCGGCCGGGTGGTGCGGACGTCGCGCGCGCTCGACGTGGCGTCGCGAACCCTGCTCACGGAGATCGACATCGCGAACCGCGACTTCGCGCTGTTGCCCGGGATGTATGCCCAGGCGAAGCTGCAGTTCCCCCGTGTCACGCCGCCGCTGCTGTTGCCGTCGGGCGCCCTCGTGATCCGCTCGAGCACCCCTCGAGTCCTCGTCGTGGAGCGCGGACGCACTGGCGACGAGGCGGTCGTGCATTTCCGCCCCGTGCAGGTCGGCCGCGACTACGGCGACTCAGTGGAGATCGTTGGCGGGTTGGACGACGGGGTCACGGTCGTGGCAAACGCGAGCGCCGACCTGTCCGAAGGATCGCGCGTTCGTATCGCGCCCAGCCGCGCCCCAGGGGCCCCGCGCTAAGGGAGTCGGAGGGGGCCCGCCCCGCCTGGTGGCCTTGCTCGTGCAGACGCCACCCTGATCACACCCAGCGGATCACCGCACTCGGGCGTACTGTCAGCAAGGCGGCGGGCCGGCGAATCGCTGGGGGCTCCGTCGCGTCTTCGAACTCGTGAGGTACGTGTACACGCTGCTCGTTCGGTCGTCGACCGCGCGGCGGGACGCCGAACTGAAGGTGTCCCGCCCGCTTCGCTTCGCCACCTTTCATCTCAGCATCGCGCTCCTCATGGCCGCGTGCATGCACGCACCAGCACCGCGCATCGCCGGGGCGCCAGCCGCGCCGCCGGCGCCGAGCGAGCCCTGGCGCGCGCCGCGTGGTGTCGTGCCTCCCGAGCCGCGGATTAATCCGGCCGCGGTTCCAGCCGAGCTGGCGGCGCGCGCGAACAACCTCGCGCTCGCCGACGTCGTCGATGTCGCGCTGCGCAACAATCCGCAGACGCAGCTGAGCTGGGCACAGGCGCGCGCTGGCGCCGCCACCTACGGTGCGGCCACCGCCGCGAACCTCCCCACGGTCGACGCGTCGGTGAATGCCGCATACTCGCAGACCACGATCGGACAGACGCTCGGCGGCATTGGGACGCGCCGCTCCATTACACCGCAGGCGACGCTGTCGTATCTGCTGTTCGACTTCGGCGGGCGCAGCGGTTCGATCGCCGCGGCGCGCGAGGCCGCCGTGGCGCTCGACCTCACCCACAACGCGACGCTGCAGAACGTCGCGCTGCAGGCCGAGATCGACTACTTCACCTATCAGGCGGAGCAGGGATTGGTGGCCGCCGCGCAGCTCTCCGTGGCCGAGGCCGACACGAACCTCGCGTCGGCACAAATGCGCAACAAGGCGGGCGTCGCCACCATTGCCGACGTGCTGCAGGCCGAAACGCTCCTGGCCCAAGCCCAGCTGAATCTCGAAGCCGAGGTGGGCAACCTGCAAACGGCGCGCGGCGCGCTCGCCACGGCGATGGGCCTACCGGCGAACGCGCGATTCGAGGTTGCGCCGGCGAACGACTCGATCTCCGTCCACGTCGCCGCGGTCGACGTCGATACGCTCATCATGCGCGCCCTGGCGAACCGACCCGATCTCGCCGCCGCGCGCGCGCAGATTCTGCAAGCCCAGGCCGAGGTGCGTGTGGCGCAATCGGCCGAGCTGCCCTCGGTGACGTTGGGCTCGACACTCAGCCAGCCTTACTCGAGCTCCCCCAACGCCAGCGGCAGGACGTTCGGTCTGACGCTCGGCGTTGCGGTGCCGATCTTCAATCTGGCTCGGCCGTACAACGTGATGGCGGCGCAGGCCACCGCGGATGCCGCCGCGGCGCGCGCCGGTCTGTTGCGAACACAGGTCTCTCAGCAGGTGTACACCAGCTACTACGCTCTCCGGACCGCCACCCAGCGCGACCGCACGACCGCCGTGCTGATCGCCAGCGCGACGCGCAACGAAGCCGCGGCGCTCGCACGATACAGGGCTGGCGTGGGTACGATTCTGGATCTCATTACGGCGCAGGCCGCGCTCGCCAGCGCGCGTGCGCAGCAGGCGCAGGCGCGCTGGGTCTGGTCGTCAGCGCTCGCGCAGCTCGCGCACGACGTCGGCATTCTGGGACCGCGCGGCGAGACCCCCATCCCACTCGGCACGGACACCACAGGGGTGCGCCGGTGATCATGCACTCCTCGATCCTTCCGCACGTGACACGACCAACCGTTCGACGACGCGCCGTTGCCGCGCTTTCCCTGCTCGCCGTTGCCGCCGCCTGCTCCAAGCAGCAGCCGCAGCGCGGGCGGCAGGCGGTCCCCGTGGTCGTCGCTCCCGCACGCAAGGCCGACGTCCCGTACACGGTCGAAGCGAACGGCGTCGTGACGCCGATGCAGAGCGCCGCCGTCTCGTCGCAGGTCGACGGTATCATCCAGCGCGTCGCCTTCCGCGAAGGACAGGACGTCAGCAAAGGCGACGTGCTGTTCGAGATCGATCCGCGACCATACCGTGCGGCCTACCGGCAGGCGCTCGCCGCGCTCGCGCGCGATCGCGCGAACGCCGCGAACGCGCAGCGCGAAGCGCAGCGGTATACGGCGCTCGAGCAGCAGAACTACGTCACGCGCGAGCAGGCCGATCAACAGCGCGCGAACGCGGAGGCCACCGCGGCGACGGCCGCGGCGTCGGAGGCGCAGGTCGCGAGCGCTCGATTCAACTACGAGAACGCGACGATTCGCGCCCCGATCTCCGGGCGAACGGGTGCGCTCCTCGTGCGCGAGGGAAATCTGGTCCACACCGGCGGGACGACACCGCTCGTCGTGATCAACCAGGTCAGCCCGATCCTCGTCCGCTTCGCGATTCCGGCCACGCAGCTTCCGCTCCTGCAGAAGTACGGCACCGGGGGCGGTCTGATGGTCAGCGCGACACCGAACTCCGACAGCGAGACCGTCACCGACACGTCGGCGCATTCGCCGATCGGACTGTCCGTCGGCGGCGGGGATCCCGGCCAGTCCGCTGGTGGCGGTGCGCAGTCGAGCGTGGCTGGACCGCGAGGCGGCATCGCGTCGTCGCAGCTGCTCGCGATCACCGAGCCGGAGCACGGCTCACTCTATTTCATCGACAACGCCGTCGACACGACGACCGGGACAGTACAGCTCAAAGCGTCGTTCCCGAACCCGAACCGGCATCTGTGGGCCGGGGAGTTCGTCGTCACGCGGCTGCAGCTCTTCGTCGAGCGGAACGCCCTCGTCGTTCCGGCGAGCGCCGTGGTGACCGGGCAGCAGGGGCCATACGTCTATGTCGTCACGGATTCGGCGACGGCGCAGCAGCGGCCCGTGACCGTCGAGCGCACCGCCGGATCGATCACCGTGATCGCGAGCGGCCTGCGGCCCGGCGAAACGGTCGTCACCGACGGACAGGCGCGGCTGACTCCAAACGCCAAGGTCACGATCAACACGCCACAGGGTTCGGTGGCGGGACGGCAAGGCGGCGGGCGCCGGGGCGGCGCTGGCAATGCCGCGGGGAACGCGGGCGGTGCCGGGCGGCCGGGCGGTGCAGCGCCGGCCGGTGGACAGGGAGTCGCAGGCGCTCCGGGCGCCGGTGGTCCGGGCGCCAGCCGCCCGGCCGGCGCTGGTGCGGGCGGATCACGGCCCACGACTGCCGCCGCGCCGACGCCCTGACATCGCCGTGCACGCAGAGGAGGTCGCGTGAACTTCACCGGGTTGTTCATTCGCCGGACCGTCATGACGACGCTGCTCATGACGGCCATCCTGGTGTTCGGCATCGTGTCCTATCGGAAGCTCACGGTCAGCGACCTGCCGGCGGTGGACTACCCGACGATCAACGTCAACGCGAATCTACCCGGCGCCAGCCCGGAGACGATGGCCGCCACGGTGGCGACGCCGCTCGAGAAGTCCTTCTCGGCCATCGCGGGGATCGACAACATCACGTCGTCGAGCAGCCTCGGGAACACGTCGATCACGCTGCAGTTCTCTCCTGACCGCGACATCGACGCGGCCGCACAGGACGTCAACGCCGCCATCTCGGCGACGCTGCCGTTTCTTCCATCGACGATCATCCCGCCGTCGTACCGGAAGCAGAATCCCGCCGCGTCCCCGATCCTGTTCTTCGCGCTGACGTCGAATGCGCTCTCGCTCACCGATGTCGACGAGATCGCCGAGACGACGATCGCCCAGCGCTTGTCGATGGTGGAAGGCGTCGCGCAGGTCAACGTCTTCGGCTCGGCCAAGTACGCCGTGCGCGTCGAGCTGGACCCGATGCAGCTCACGGCACGCGGTCTGGGCGTGAACGAGGTCGCGACGGCCGTGCGCTCCAACAACGTGACCCTGCCGACCGGCGTCCTCTACGGGCGCGATCGGACGCTCACCATCCAGGCGACCGGACAGCTGCACAACGCCGACGAGTTTCGCCGCATGATCGTCGTCAACCGCAACGGCGCACCGGTCCATCTCGGCGATCTCGGACGTGTGTACGACGGGGTGCAGAACAGCCGCAACATCAGCTGGTACAATGGCGACCCCGCCATCGTGCTCGCGGTGATGCGGCAACCCGGCACCAACACCGTCAACGTGGCGACCGCGGTGAAGGCCGCGCTCGAGGAGATCAAGCCGTCGCTGCCGCCGTCGGTGAAGGTCAACCTTCGCTACGACCGCTCGGAGGGGATCAAAGCGTCGGTCAACGACGTGAAGCTCTCACTCGTCGTCGCGCTGCTGCTCGTCATCGCGGTGATCTTCGTCTTCCTCCGCAACGTGACGGCCACCTTCATCCCGAGCCTTACGCTGCCGATGGCCATCGTCGGCACGTTCTCGGTGATGTACGTGCTGAACTTCAGCATCGACAACCTGTCGCTCATGGCGCTCACGCTCGCCGTGGGCTTCGTGGTCGACGACGCCATCGTGATGCTCGAGAACATCGTGCGGCACATCGAGGCCGGCGAGCCGCCGGTCGACGCCGCCCTCCGTGGCGCGGAGGAGGTCGGGTTCACGATCCTCTCGATGACGCTGTCGCTCGCCGCGGTGTTCATCCCGCTCATCTTCATGGCGGGGATCATCGGACGTCTGTTCCGCGAGTTCGCCATCACGATCAGCGCCGCCATCCTCGTGTCCGGGCTGGTCTCGCTGACGCTGACGCCCATGCTGTGCGCGCGCTTTCTGAAGCACGAGCCCGCGGAGGGCCACGGCCGGCTGTATCTCGCCACCGAGCGCGCCTTCGATCGGCTGCTGCACGGATACGAGCGATCGCTGGGGTGGGCGATGGAGCGCCGCCCGCTGACGCTGGTGTTCTCCGTGATCATCCTGGTGGCGACCGGGATGATGTTCATGCGCATTCCCAAGGGACTCTTCCCCAGCGACGACACCGGGCTCCTGAGCGGCAGCACCCAGGCGGCACAGGGCGCCTCGTTCACCGAGATGGTCCGCCTGCAGCAGCAGGTGAATCGCCGGCTCTCCCAGGACACCACGATCGCCGGCTACATGTCCTCGGTGAATGGAAGCAACCGGGGCGATCTCAATCTGATCCTCAAGCCGCCCGGCCAGCGCCCTCCGGCGGATCAGATGGTCCAGATCCTCACCCGTCGGCTGAGCGGCATTCCCGGTCTGCAGGTGGTCATTCAGAATCCGCCCAGCATCCGCATCGGCGGCCGAGGATCGCGCGCGCTCTATCAGTACACGATGCAGAGCAACGACGTGCCGACGCTCTACGCCGGCGCACAGCGCCTGGAGCGGGCGCTACACAGCGTGCCGCTCATCACCGATCTGAACAGCGACCTCGAGAACCGTAATCCGGTCGTCAACATCAAGATCATGCGGGATCGCGCGGCGATGCTCGGCGTAACGCCGCTCGCGATTCAGCGCGCGCTGGCGAACTCGTTCAGCGAGCAGCAGGCGAGCACGATCTATACGGCGACGGATGAGTTCTGGGTGATTCTGCAGATCCAACCGCAGGATCAGGTGGATGAGTCCTCGCTCGCCAAGCTGTACGTCGCGAGCACGCAGGGACGGCTCGTCCCCCTGTCGGATATCGCCACGTTCACCCGAGGCGTTGGGCCGGCGAGCATCGCCCACTCCGGCCAGCTTGCGTCGGTGACCATCTCCTTCAACCTCCCGCCGAACGGCGATCTCGGCGCCGCGGTCGCCGCGGTGGAGCGCGTCGCCGCCCAGACCCTCCCGGCGAACGTGACCGGAAGCTTCTCCGGCACGGCCCAGGCATTCCAGGACTCGCAGAAGGGCCTCGGCGTCCTTCTGCTCATCACCGTCTTCATCATCTACATCATTCTCGGTATTCTGTACGAGAGCTTCGTGCACCCGGTGACCATCCTCACCGGTCTTCCCTTCGCCGCGTTCGGCGCGCTCCTCGCGCTCTTCGTCACTGGACAGCAGCTCGACGTCTACGGCTACGTGGGCGTCATCATGCTCATCGGCATCGTGAAGAAGAACGCGATCATGATGATCGACTTCGCCATCGAGCGCGAGCGTGCCGAACACATCCCGCCGGCCAAGGCGATCGTCGAAGCGGCGAGCGTGCGCTTTCGCCCCATCATGATGACCACCGTCGCCGCCATCGCCGGAACGCTGCCGATCGCCATCGGCATCGGAGCGAGCGCCGCGTCGCGGCGCCCGCTGGGCATCGCCGTCGTCGGCGGGCTCGCCTTCTCGCAGATCGTGACGCTGTACGTGACCCCGGTGTTCTACACGTACCTCGACGACCTGCAGTCATGGCTCGCTCGTGCGTCGCGGCACCTTCCCGGCGCGTTGCCCGCGGACGACACTCCCGCGGCCGGACGGCCGCTTCCCACCGGCGACTGAAGCGCTCACTGCATGAACGTCACCTCGCTCTTCATCCGCCGGCCGATCATGACGACGCTCGTCATGGTCGCGATCCTCTTCTTTGGCATCGTCGCCTACCGCAAGTTGCCGGTCAGCGACCTGCCGAACGTCGACTTCCCGACGATCAGCGTCACGGCCATTCTGCCCGGCGCGAGTCCGGCGACGATGGCGGCCACGGTGGCGACGCCGCTCGAGAAGCAGTTCTCCACGATCGCCGGCATCGACAACATGACGTCGACGTCGAGCCTCGGGCAGACGCAGATCGTCATCCAGTTCTCGCTCGACCGCAACATCGACGCGGCCGCGCAGGACGTGCAGGCCGCGATCACGCAGACTCTGCGGACGCTGCCGCAGGGCATTCTCCCGCCGTCGTATCAGAAGACCAACCCGGCCGACGCGCCGATCCTCACCCTCGCGCTCACGTCGGATCAACTGCCGCTCTCGGCGCTGAACGAGTTCGCCGAGACGAGCATCGCCCAGCGCCTCTCGACCGTTGCCGGCGTGGCGCAGGTGCTCGTGTACGGTGCGCAGAAATACGCCGTGCGCGTCCAGCTCGATCCGTCGCAGCTCGCCACGCGCAACCTCGCCCTCGAGGACGTGGCGACGGCGATCTCCAATCAGAATGTCAACCTGCCCACGGGTGTCCTGTGGGGCCCCAAGACGGCGTTGACCATTCAGGCGTCCGGTCAGCTGCAGACGGCGGAGGAGTTTCGCGACCTCATCGTCACGTATCGGAACGGCGCGCCCGTCCACCTGCGCGACCTCGGTCGTGTCACGAACGACGTGCAGAACAACAAGACGGCGAGCTGGTACGGCCAGTCGCGCTCGATCGTGCTGGCCATCCAGCGGCAGCCGGGAACCAATACCGTCGCGGTGGCGAGCAACGTGAAGGCGGCGTTGGATCGCGTGCGGGCTGAGATTCCCCCGTCGGTCAACGTGCAGGTGCTCTACGACCGCTCGATCTCGATCCAGGAGTCGGTGCACGACGTGACCTTCACCCTCGAGATCACGCTCGTGCTCGTGGTGCTGGTCATCTTCCTCTTCCTCCGCAATCTGTCCGCCACGATCATCCCGAGCCTGGCGCTGCCGATGTCGATCATCGGCACCTTCTCGGTGATGTATCTCCTGGGCTACAGCCTCGACAATCTCTCGCTGATGTCGCTCACGCTCGCCGTGGGCTTCGTGGTCGACGACGCGATCGTCATGCTCGAGAACATCGTGCGACATCTCGAGATGGGAAAGTCGCGCATGCAGGCCGCGCTCGACGGCGCCGCGGAGGTCGGCTTCACGATCCTCTCGATGACGTTCTCGCTGGCCGCCGTGTTCATCCCGATCCTGTTCATGGGCGGCATCATCGGGAAGTTGTTTCACGAGTTCGCGGTCACGATCGGTGTCGCCATTCTCGTGTCCGGGCTCGTCTCGCTCACGCTGACGCCAATGCTGGCGAGCCGCTTCCTGCGCTCGAGCCACGGGAAGGAGCAGAGCCGCTTCTACCGGAAGACGGAGGAGTTGTACGAGCGGTGGCTGCACGCGTACGAGCGCTCGCTCGCCTGGGTCATGGAGCGGCGTCGCACGGCGCTCGTCTTCTCGCTCGTGATCCTCGTTCTCACCGGCGTGCTCTTCGCCGTCGCACCGAAGGGGCTCTTCCCGACCGACGACACCGGTCAGCTGCTTGGCACGACCGAAGCCGCCGAGGGTGTGTCGTTCGACGCGCTGACCATCGCCCAACAACAGCTCGCGGCCCAGATCGCGAAAGACCCCGACGTCCGGTCGGTCACGTCGTCGGTCGGCACGACCGCGGCGGCGAATCAGGGTCAGATGACGATCGACCTCAAGCCCCTCAACGAGCGAAAGCGCAGCGCGGCTCAGATCGCGCTGGACCTCACGCGTTCGTCGCTCGCGATCCCGGGGATCACGCTGTTCGTCCAGAATCCGCCGGCCATCTCGATCGGCGGCCTCGCCTCGAAGAGCCTCTATCAGTACACGCTGCTCAGCGGCGACCTCCCGACGCTCAACCGCGCCGCGCGGGACCTCGAGACCCGTTTGCGGCAGCTACCGTCGCTCATCAACGTCACGAGCGATCTCCTCATCGAGAATCCGCAGGTCACCGTCGACATCAACCGCGAACAGGCGGGGCAGCTCGGCGTCTCGGCGTCCGAGATCGAGAATACGCTCTACGACGCGTTCGGCCAGAAGCAGGTCTCCACGATCTACACCTCGACGAACAACTACTGGGTGGTGATGGAGCTGCTCCCGGAGTTCCAGCAGGACATCGCGTCGCTCGGCAAGCTCTGGGTCCGCTCGACCCAAGGCAAGGTCGTGCCGCTCAGCACCGTGGCGACCTTCACCACCGGCGTCGGACCCGTGACCGTCAATCACTCGGGCCAGCTGCCGGCCGTCACGATCTCCTTCGATCTCGCGCCCGGCGTGTCGCTCGGCTCCGCGCTGGCCGACGTCGAGCGCGTCGCGAAGGAAGTTCTCCCTCCGTCGGTGTCAGGCAGCTTCGCCGGCACGGCGGCCGCGTTCCTCACGACGCAACAGGGGCTCGTCATCCTGCTCGTCCTCGCGGTGTTCGTCATCTACGTCATCCTCGGCGTCCTGTACGAGAGCTTCATCCACCCGATCACCATCCTGTCCGGCCTTCCGTTCGCCGCGTTCGGGGCGCTGGTGACGCTGCTGCTCTTCCATCTCGATCTCGACGTCTACGGCTTCGTCGGGATGATCATGCTCATTGGCATCGTCGAGAAGAATGCGATCATGATGATCGACTTCGCGCTGGACGTGCAGCGCGCGCACAATCGCCCGCCTGCCGCCGCGATCGTGGAGGCAGCGAGCGTGCGCTTCCGCCCGATCATGATGACGACGATGGCCGCGCTCATGGGCGCACTCCCGATCGCGGTCGGCTGGGGCGCCGGGGCAGCGAGCCGCCGTCCGCTCGGCGTCGCCGTGGTGGGCGGGCTTGCCTTCTCGCAGCTCGTCACGCTGTACGTCACCCCCGTGTTCTACACCTACCTCGACGAGCTGCAGACGTGGTTCGCCGAGCGCGGAGCGCGGCGCCGCGGTGCGCCCGAGCTCACGACGGCGCCGGCGAGCGACTGACGGTCGTGGTTGGCAGGTAGGCCTACCAGGTACTCTGTACGTGGTACAGGGTACTGCGTACCCTGTATTCGGTGCATACTCACGTCCCCGCCGAATAGGGCGTGCGTAGTACCTGGTAACACGTACCAGGTATCAAGTCGCCCGGGAGTGCACGCCACATCACCGGGCCCTCACCGGTCCCGTATCTGGCAACGGCTCGCGTTCGCGCACTTCCGCCCGGCGCTCGTGCAGCATGAAGGACTTCCACGTGCCAACGAGCCAGACGACGCCGATCAACGCCCCGCCGATCAGATCCGTCGGCCAGTGGACCGCCAGGTACAGCCGCGAATAGCTCATCACCAGCACCAGGACGAACGCGACCACGAACGGCCAGCGCCAGCGTCGCGCGCGCCAGAGCAGCAGCGCGATCGTGAAGTAGAGCGCAGGGGTGAGGATGAGATGCCCGCTGGGATAGGATTCCCAGTTGAACATCCCCCGCTGCTGGAACAGCGCCGGCCGGTCGCGGTCGAGCAGATGCTTCATCGTCGGGTTGATCGTGAACGACCCGAGGCTGACGACGAGCAGCTGTACGGCGATCCATCCCTCGTTCTTCTTCTTCCAGAGCCACCATCCGGCGATGAGGACGAGCGGGATGAGCACGAGGTTCGTCCCGAGAAACGGGATGAGGACCATGGATTCATCGAGCGCCCGCGGCAGTGGATGCGCGTGGAACCAGCTCAACACGGCACGCTCCCACGCCATGCCGCCGTCCCAATGGCCGGTGCGCAGCAGTCCGAAGCCGAAGCCCAGACCGATGACCCAGGCCGCGACATAGGACACCGTCAGGTTGAAGGCGAACCTATGCCAGGCGTGAGGGCCGCGCCTGCCGCGACCGATCTCAGTCGGCAGAGGGCGGCGCTCCTTCGCCACCGAGCCACCGACGCACCTCGGCGACGACGGCGCGTGGCTCGACGGGCTTCGTGAGGTACGACGTGAATCCCATCGCGCTGGCGCGCTCCCGGTCGTCGGCAAGCGCGTGCGCCGTGAGGGCGACGATCGGGATGTCGCTCGTCAGCGGATCGGTGCGCAGGATCCGCGTCGCCTCCCACCCATCGAGCTCGGGGATCGACAGGTCCATCAGGATCAGCGCCGGTTGCAGCGAGCGCGCCAGCGCGACCGCCTGTAGGCCGTCGAGCGCCTCGACGACCGTGTAGCCGCGGTGGCGAAGCACGGTCGAGTAGATGATGCGATTGTCCTCGTTGTCTTCCACGAGAAGCAGCGTCTGGCCGAGCGGGGCGGAAGGTTCCACGTCTACACCAGGTTCAGTGAGGCATCAAGCGCGTACGCGCTCCAATGCCGCGACCTTGGCGACCCGACGTCGGTGTCGCTCTGCGCCGGAGAAGCGTGCCGCGAGAAAGTCGCGGAGCAGCTCCGCCGCGAGCTCCGCCCCGATCACACGCGCGCCGAGGCAGAGTACGTTCATGTCGTCGTCTTCGACTCCCTGGCGGGCCGAAAAGCTGTCGTGGCACATGCAGGCGCGAATCGACGTGATCTTGTTGGCCGCGATCGCCGCGCCAACGCCACTGCCACAAACCAGCACGCCCCGATCGGCGTGCCCGCCGACGATCGCGCGCCCGACCGCCGCGGCGGCATCCGGATAATCGTCGCCCGGCACCAACTCGGCCGTGCCGGCGTCGACGATCTCGTGTCCGCCGACGCGCAGCTCGGCGAGAATTCGCTCCCGCAGCGGCCATCCCGCATGATCGGCGGCAAAGGCCACTCTCACCGGCCAGCCTCTCCCACCCTCGGACCGGTGGCGTGCGTCCACACAATCCGCGAGATGTCGGCGATGAGCTGGCGCGCCGTCGCCTCGTCGGGAATGCCTCTCGTCAACACCACCAGGACGTAGGGAGGCCGATGCGGTGGATACACGATCGCCGCGTCATGCAGATGCGCCGTGATGGAGCCCGTCTTGTGCGCGACCGGCGTACCGACTGGAAGGCCGGCCGGAATCTCGTCGTTGAGCTCCTGTCGCAGCAGGATCCCCTTCATCAACCGCGCGCTCTCGGCGCTGACCGCCTCGTTTCGCTCGATTCGCTCGAGCAACACCGCGAGATCCCCCGACGTCGTCGTGTTGTTCAATCCCGCTTCGTACGCCTTGCCATCCTCCACCCCGCGCAGCACGCGCATGCGCGTGGCGCCGAGGGCGCGCGCCGCCCCCTCGGCGTGATCCGCGCCGACGAGGGAAATCAACGCGTTCGTCGCCAGGTTGCTCGATCGCACGATCATGCGCTCGAGCAACTCTCGTACTCGCACGCGTTGTCCGACCAGCGCATACATCGACGAGTCGCTGTCGTCGCGTGCGTCGAGCTGGTACGGAGAGCCGTCGACGATCGACTGAAATCGGTTGACGAGAACGATCTCCTGATCCAGCTGTAGCCGGCCCGCCTCGATCGACCGGAACACCTCGAGCATCACGGGGATCTTCATGGTGCTCGCCGCGTGAAACTCCGTGGTCGCATTGATGTCGAGCGAATCACGCGACCCGAGGTCCCGATAGCTCACCGCGACCTCGGCGCCCGGTACCTGACTGACGCGCTCGGCGATGCGGCCGGCGAGCGGCGCCGCTGCGGTCTGTGCTCGTGCCACCGCGGGGAGGAAGGTCATCGTGACGGCCATCACACGCAGAAGGCGCATGGGGCGAATATATGGATCGGCGCCGCTGGGGAAAGCACGTCGTCGTTGCGTTTTGTGATTTGGGTCGTTAACAGCCGCAGGGACACGTCATCCCGCTACCGAACGCGGCCGGAGGACGTCACCCGCCTCTCCCATTACGTCTTCGGCCTTAACGACCTTCACCGGGATTCCCGCGATGTCCAGCGAGCGCGAGGCGGGCGGACCTCGTCCAGCAAACGGTGCCGTCGTGAAGCGTGAGCGCCTCCGCTTTACGGGTTTCTCCCTCGAGCGTTCGCCCGCCGGCCGCGTCACCTGCCAAGTCGTGCTCGAGTTCTCGCCGGGCGAGACGGTCACCGGCCGTGCCGAAGGGCAGGCCAGTCCGGCCGGCGACGCGCGACTCGGCGCCGAGGCGGCCATCCGCGCGCTCGAGACGTTCACCGAGCGGCAGATCACTTTCGAGCTCGTCGGTGTAAAAGTCGTCCGCGCCTTCGACGCCAACGTAGTCATCTGCTCGATCATCCAGCGCGGTGACGAAGGTCCGGACCGCCTGCTCGGTTGCTATCTTGCCGATGGCGACATGGTTCGCGGTGCCGCCCTCGCCGTACTGAACGCAACCAACCGCATCCTCGGCAACTACATCACCGCGCGCTAACGCCGCGCGCGGTCGTCGTTCCTTCCTGCCGCCGGCCAACTCCGGAGAATTCGCCGTTGCGCCTCCCGTACTTCATCCTTGGCAGCGTTGCCCTCGCCGGATGCGCGTTGAACCACGCGCCCGACCCGGCAGCTGCCCCGACCGATGCCGCCTCCAACGCTGGGGCGGGTGCCGTCGTCTACGTCCACGGCGCTCCACCCTCCGACAAGCCGGCCGGTAATCCCGCCTCGACGCCCACCTCCAACCCGCTGACGAGCCCCGTCGTCATCCCGGCCGGCGCGCCCAGCGGATCCGATAGCGCCCCAGTCACCCGCAACGAGGTCGCCCGCCGGGCGATCGAGGTGTTCGGCGACTCGCTCGTCCTTCTGCCGCCGCCCGTGCTCGACTCGTCGGCCGCGGAAGGGCCGAGCTGGGACATGGACGTCCGGTCGTACGAGACGCAGGAGCGCGTCGCACACTACGTGAGTCAGTTCAGCGGCCCGTCAAAGGAGCACATCGCGGCGCGCCTCGAGGCAGGCACGCGCTACGAGCCGATGATCCGCGCCAAGATGCGGGCGGGCGGTCTTCCCGAGGACATGTATTATCTCGCTCTCATCGAGAGCGGCTTCGACAACAATGCCTACTCGCGCGCGGCCGCGGTCGGCATGTGGCAGTTCATGACATCCACGGCGCGCGGCATGGGGATGCGCGTGGATTGGTGGGTCGACGAGCGGCGCGACCCGGTGAAGGCGACGACCGCCGCGGTGCGTTTCATCCGCGGCATGCGCGATCAATTCGGCTCGCTCTATCTTGCCGCCGCCGCGTACAATGGCGGTCCCGGCCGCGTCGCGCGCGGGCTCGCCCGGTACGCGGACGACCTCGAGAACACGCAGGGTGAGGACGCGTTCTTCGTCCTCGCCGAGAAGGACTATCTACGAAACGAGACGCGCGAGTACGTGCCGCAGCTCATCGCCGCAGCGCTCATCGCCAAGGAGCCGAAGCGGTACGGCATGACGGTGCGCACGCGGCCGGCATTCGCCTACGACTCGGTGCGGGTGCCGGCCGCCACACCGCTCGCCGCGATCGCGACGGCCGCGGGTGCATCGGTGGCGGACGTTCGCGAGCTGAACCCCCATCTCTTGCGCGGGATGACCCCGCCGCGCGTGTCGTTCCTCGTGCGCATTCCGGTTGGCGGAGCGTCCGGCTTCGACTCCAGCTTCGCGGCGCTGCCAAAGGCCGACCGCGTGGCGACGAAGGTCGTCGAATCGAAGAAGGGGGATACCGTCGATCGGCTGGCCGAAAAAAACCGAATCTCGTCGGCTTCGCTCCTGACCTTCAATCCCCACCTTCGCCGGCTGAAGCCGAGCGGAAAGCTCGTACCTGGCCAGGCGATTCTCATCCCGAGCCACGCCGTCGCCGTCGCCGCCCTCAACGTCCCCGATCCAGCAATCGAGAAATATCCCCGTAGCGCCGGCCACCTGCGCGTGCATACGGTCGCACGCGGCGAATCCGTCGGCCTGATCGCCCGGAAATATCACACGTCCCCGGAGCGGATCATGAAGCTCAACGGCCTCAAGAAGGCGATGATCTTCCCGGGACAGACGCTGGTGGTGTCGGGAACCGCCTCCAAGGCGCACCGGAGACGGCAGGGGCGGTGAGACGTGAACCGTGAACGATTCACGCTAAACGGGCTCACTCCACCGTGCCTTTTCCCCGGTACCCCTTGGTAACGATCCGGTCGTAGCCGTTCGACGGGTTGTCACCGTCGGTGCGGGCCTTCTCGACCGCGACCGGGCCCCGATTGTAGACCAGGAGCGCGAGCTTCATGTCGCCGTGATATTCCTTGACCAGGCCACGGAGATATCGGAAGCCGACACGCAGGTTGGTCGTCGGCTCGTAGAGCCCCTCCCGACTGATGCCCTTCTCATAGAAGCGGGCGGTGGCCGGCATCACCTGGGTGAGGCCGACGGCGCCGACCGGGCTCGTCGCGCGGACGTTGAAGTCCGACTCCAGCTTGACGAGGCGGAAGGCCAGCTCAGGGTCGATCCCCTCCGCGGAGGCGACGTCGACGATCGATCCGGCCAGGTCCGCCGAGATCTTGTACTGGCTGGAATATCCGATGACCCTGGTCGCTCGCTCGAGCTGCGCACGGACCAGCTCGAGCTCGCCGCGGGTGGAGTCCAGCTCCGCCGCCACGGTCCGATTGGTGTTCAGGCTGATGTGGAACCCGCCCGAGCTGGCGACGGGCGCCGCCTCGGCGGACTGAGCGGCAGGCTTCCTGTTGGCGACGACAAAGGCCGTTGCGCCGAAAAAGCTCACCACCAGGAGGCTCTGCTTCAAGCGTGTCCTACGCCGGTGAGCATCTCCACGATGGACGTACGTACCTCGAAGATTCTTCATAAAGCCAACCCTGATAAAGGGTTAGAACAAATGCCCAGCTCGCTGCTGATACACGATACAGGGCAACCAAGGTGCCATCAAGTCCTTGCGTAGTCCCCGCTGGCTCCACCTGACTTCTCAGCGAGCGATATATCTTCGATCACCATCGCTCGATCCAGCCCCTTCGCCATGTCATACACGGTCAGCAGCGCGACTGTTGCGGCCGCCAGGGCCTCCATCTCCACCCCGGTCTTCCCAACGGTCTTCGCTACAGCCTCGACCCGAATCCCGGGCAGCGCTGTGTCCGGCATCACCACCACTTGTACGTCGGTCAGGGGCAGGGGGTGACAAAGCGGGATCAAATCGGCCGTCCGTTTGGCGGCCATGATGCCGGCCACCCGCGCGACGCCGAATACGTCCCCCTTCTTGAGCTGGTTGGCGACGATCGCGGCCAGCGTCGTGTCTTTCATCCGAATGCGTCCCGTCGCGCGAGCCACGCGCGTGGAGTCGGGTTTGTCGCTCACGTCGACCATGCGCGCCGTCCCGTCGGGCCCGACGTGCGACAGCCGATCGTCCGCGACGCCGCTCACGCGAGGAGACCCTCGAGCTGCCGTAGCAGCTCGCTGGTGACCAGTTGCGGGTTCACGTTCCCGGCGGCGCGCTCCTTTGCCCGCTCGACCTGGTCGATCGCCCGCGCGGCGGCCGCGGCGGCCCGTGGATTGTCCCGCTCCGCGGCGGCGCGAACGCGCTCGTGCAGGAGCGTCGTGAGTGCATCGAGCGCGGTGGTGAACGCACCGCGCGCCCTGTTCGATCCCTGCATGAGCGCGGTCTTGACCTGCTCCTTCCGGTCGCGCGCGGAGGCAGCGTCCAGCATGCGGCGCGCACGAGCGAGCGCCTCGCCCCATTCCGCGCCAGCCAGGAGAGACCCCGGTGCGCCCCCGGCGAGGCGCCGCTGCTCGGCGGGGCTCGCCGGCCCGCCCGCCTGCTCGACCGCCTCCCGCATGGCCGGTTCGGCGAGCACCGCATCCACGTCCGTCGACGAGAGAGACGGAACGCGAACGGCGACCAGGCGCGACCGGATGGTGGGTATGAGCGCGCCGGGTTCGCTCGTGGTGAGGATCATCGTGGCGCGTGCCGGGGGCTCCTCCAGCAGCTTGAGAAACGCGCCGGCGGCTTCCTCGGCGTCCTCGCGGAGCACCATTCGTTCGGCCTCGCCAAGGACGTACACTTTGCGCCCGCCAATCGCCGGCGCCATGACCGCCGACTGCACGATGGCACGTATCGTAGAGACGTAGATCCCCTCCTCGGGCGCCGGCCGTGCATAGGCGCCGGTGCGCAGCCGGTCGCCGATCGCGTCGGCCATGTCCTCTTCGATCTTCGCGGGGGAGGCGTCGCCATCCTTGAGCCGCGGCCGAGGAAAGTACCAATGGATGTCCGGATGCGTGCCGGCGGTCGCGAAGCGGCAATGCTCGCACCGCCCGCACGGCCTCGGTTCCGGACCTGTGCAAAGAAGCCGCTGGCCGAGCCAGAGCGCCAGGCGCTGCTTCCCGACTCCGGGCTGGCCGTGCAGGAGCAGCGATCCCGGAAGCGCGTTGCGGCGGATCGCGTCGTCGAAGCGCGCCCGAAGCGCGGCGTGACCGTGGAGCGGAAGGAGGGGCACGGGTGGAAGGTACGGAGGTGGGGCGGCGGAGTGAATACTGCTGCTGGTCGGGGATCGGTGGGGAAGTGATGTCGCGGGTGAATCGGTGAGTCGGTGAGTCGGTGAAACGGTGAAACGGTGAAACGGTGAAACGGTTGGTGACTCGGTGACTCAACCCCGAATGGCTATGACCAGCCTGGAGCCTTCTCGACGCATCTCCACGCCGGTGGTGGCATGTGCCGTGGAGTCACCGAGTCACCGAGTCACCAGCCGCCATACCGCTTCACCGATTCACCGACTCACCGGCTACCGACTCACCGTTCCCGATTCACCCTACCACATTCCCGGCACAAATAATGACGGCCGTTCACCGAGACTCTGTAGGAGGTTGGCGTGGAATTCGGACTGAGGGGACGCCGGGTGGCGATCCTGGCGACGGACGGGGTGGAGCAGGTGGAGCTCGAGGAGCCCAGAAAGGCGCTCGATGGAGCGGGGGCAGTCACGCATCTCATCTCGCCGCACGAGGGTTCGATTCAGGCGATGAATCACGACGAGAAGGGCTCGCGGCTGCCGGTGGATCGCGTGCTGGGTGACGTCCGTGCGAGCGATTACGACGCGCTGCTTCTGCCCGGCGGCGTCGCCAACCCCGACCGCCTGCGGGTGGATCAGAGGGCAGTCCAGTTCGTTCGCGAGTTCGTGCTCTCGGACAAACCCATTGCAGCAATCTGTCATGCGCCGTGGATGCTGGTCGAGGCGAACGCCGTCGTGGGACGGACGCTGACGTCGTGGCCGAGTCTCCAGACCGACATCCGGAATGCGGGGGGATTCTGGGTCGACGAAGTGGTGCAGGTGGACGATCAGCTGATCACGAGCCGCAAGCCGGAGGACCTGCCGATGTTCTGTGCCGCCGTGGTGAAGGAGTTCGCGGACCAGATCGTCGACGCGCAGGTCGATATGGTGGGTGAGCAGAGCTTTCCGGCGAGCGACCCGCCGCCGGGTCCGACGTCGATCGGGATGGACGGGGAAGCGCGTCCGTAGCCAGGTTCGGCGGGCGGCCGGGCGGCGGCGGCCGGACTTTGCTTTGTACTGCAAAGCACTTGACAGCGCGCCGCCGGGCTGACATCGTCCCTCTTACCATGTCACGCGTGCTGCCGCTCCGCCCACCCGATCCGCCCGAGATGCAAGCCCGGGCGATGGACAACCTCCGCTTCATCCGCGAGACGATGGCGGCGGCAGCCACCTTCACCGCCGTGTCCGGGTGGGGGACGGTGCTGATCGGTCTCACCGCCCTGGTCGCGGCCGCGCTCGCGGCGATGACGCACAGCATGGCGCGGTGGGTGTTCATCTGGAGCTGCGAAGCAGTGCTCTCCGTGGGCATCTCGGTGTACGCGATGGCACTCAAAGCGCGCGCCACCGGATTGCCTCTCTGGTCCGAGCCGGCCCGAAAGATCGTGTTCAGCTTCGCGCCGCCGATGGCGGTCGGCGCGCTGCTCACGCTCGTTTGCTTCGAGCACGGGTTGCTCGGACTGCTGCCGGGCGTCTGGATGCTGTTGTACGGGGTAGGCGTCGTCGCGGCGGGGACTTTCTCCGTGCGGATCGTCCCCGTGATGGGGATCGCCTTCATGGCCGTCGGCACGGTGGCGCTGTTCGCACCGCCAACATGGACGACGGCGTGCATGGCGGCGGGATTCGGCGGATTGCATCTCTTTTTCGGCGCGCTGATCGCGCGGAGGCATGGTGGCTAAGCACGGCGCGGCAAAGCACGCGAACGAAGGATCAGGCGGGGCACGCGGGCGGTCGCTGCGCTCGGTCGACGGTGTGGCCCGCGGTGCGGACGCCGGCGCGCTCGCGCTCGACCGGCTCATTCACGAGCGCCTCCGACTCGGCATCGTGAGCGCGCTGGCGGTCAACGACACGCTCACATTCAATGACCTCAAGCGCCTGATGCACACCACCGACGGGAACCTGAGTGTGCACGCCCGCAAGCTGGAGGACGCGGGCTACGTCACCTGCACGAAGTCGTTCGAGGGGCGGATGCCCAAGACGGAATATCGCCTCACGGCCGCGGGACGGCGCGCGCTGGAGCGCTATCTCGACCACATGGAGGCGCTGATTCGCGCCACCCGGGAGCGTTGACCGCCATGCCGATGTCGCGACATCCGGGCGGACCCGCCGCGTCGCCGGCGTTCGCGGGGCCGCACCTCGCCATCATCATGGACGGCAATGGCCGCTGGGCAACCGGCCATGGGCTGACCCGGTCCGCAGGACACGACGCCGGACTTCGTGCGGCGCGCCAGATCGTTGAGGCCGCGGTACGCGAAGGCGTGGGGATCCTCACCCTGTACGCGTTCTCGTCGGACAACTGGAAGCGCCCCACGGCCGAGGTCACCGCGCTGATGCGGCTGTTCCGGCGAGCGTTGCTGGGTGAGGCGAAGCGCTGCCTCGAGAATGGAGTGCGGCTCACCATCCTGGGCCGGCGTGACCGGCTGCCGTCGTCGCTCCGGCATACGGTCGAGCAGGTAGAGGCGCTGACGTCGACGGGGACGCGCATGCACCTACGCGTCGCCGTCGACTATTCGGCACGCGACGCGATGCTGCGCGCCGCGCTGGCCACACGCGGAGAGCCCGTGACGCGTGAGGCGTTCACCGAGTTGCTCGCACGCGTGGATCACGACCGGCTGCCCGCCCGCGACGTGGATCTCGTGATCCGCACTGGCGGCGAGCAGCGGCTGAGTGACTTCCTGTTGTGGGAATCCGCCTACGCGGAGCTCCTGTTCGTGCCCAAGATGTGGCCGGAGTTCACCGCCGACGACCTCGCCGAAGCACTCGAGGACTTTCGCGGGCGGAACCGCCGCTTCGGCCTCGCGCCCGAACAAGTCGCGTCCTGACGGGCTCGCTGTCCGCGGGGCCGCTACAACTTCAGCGCGCCACTGCCGATACTGCACGCGAGGCCCACGACTCTCGATCCGACATGCATTCAGCCACACGCGTCCTCGTCATCGACGCGGACAATGCGCGCATCCCCTCTCTGCTCGAGCTCCTCGCCGCGGCCGGCTATGAGGGGCATCATGCGACCTGCATCGAGTCCGCGACGGAGCATCTCGCGCGCGCCGGCACCGATGTCGTACTGCTGTCGTTCGACGCGGGCGGACTCGGGGCGCTGACGCGGATCGCCGCGGCGGCGCCGCACGCTGAGGTGGTGCTGCAGAGCTGTGCATCGCGGGAGATCGAAGCGCGCGAAGGGCTGCGGCTCGGCGCATCGGACGTGACGGTGTGGGAGCGAGGCACCGATGTCCTGCTCTTCGCACTCGAGCGTGCCGCGCGCGATGGACGGCGTCGCCAGGAGCTCGCGCTCCTTCGCGCTCGAGCAAGCGAACAGGCACTCGGCTCCCTCGTGGGACGCTCAGCCCCGATGCTTGCGCTCCGCGAGCTGATCGGACGCGCCGCAGGGAGTCGCATGACGGTGCTCGTGACCGGCGAACCAGGGACCGGAAAGGACGTCATCGCGCGCCTGGTGCACGATCTGTCCGACCGCGCCGGACGGCCGTTCGTCGCCCTGCGATGTCATCAGATGCAGGCCGACGCCGTCGAGGCCGAGCTGTTCGGGGTGAAGCGCGAGGGGCTGCTCGAGCGCGTACGCGGCGGCACGCTCGTGATCGACGAGGCGCGAAGCATGCCCCGTGCGCTTCGCGAACGACTCGCGCTCGCGCTCGCCGGCCGGCTGGTGGATCGGGAAGGACCCGGCGGCGGCGCGCCGGTGGACGTCAGACTGATCCTGACGGCGCGCAGCACCACCGACTCGCGAGCGCCGGAGTCACACGAGCTCCTCGGCGAGTGGAACTTCATCCCCATCTCGCTTCCGGCGCTGCGTGACCGCCGCAGCGACATCCCGATCCTCGTCAAACACTTTCGCGACCGGATCGCGCGCGACACTGGCACGAACCTCTCCGCGCTCGCCCCGGAGGAGATCACGCCGCTGCTCGGCCACCAGTGGCCGGGCAACGTGCGAGAGCTGGAGCACTGGGTCGAGCGCATGGTGTACGCGGCGGCCGGGCACGAGGCGGCCAAGTCGACGAGCGCGGCGCCAGGCTCGGAGTTCGCGCAGCTCGACACGGCGCGACTGTCGCTCGACGCGCTCGAGCAGAAGTACATCCTGCACGTCCTCGCGCAGGAGCAGGGACATCAGAGCAGGACTGCCGAGCGATTGGGAATCGACCGGCGGACGCTCTACCGCAAGCTCAAGGAGTATCGCGACAAGGCCGCGGCGAACGACTCGCCCTGAGCGCTACTTCAAGTTCGCGATCGCCCAGGTCCAGAAGATCGCGTCCTCCGCGGTCATGCCGCCGCGCGGTGCGAGACGGGCGTCCGCGTAGCCGTACTGGCCGATGTCGATCAGATACTGGGCGCGGCTCGTGAGCGTCCCGTTGCAGACGCGGTCGTGGCTCGGTGTAGTGCGCAGCGCGGCATGGCGCGCGGCAAGCTCGTCGAGCACCGGGAGCGGCAGGCGGTGCACGTCGCTCGGATACACGAAGGTGAAGAGCACGAGATAGGCGTAGAGCAGTGGCCACCGCTCGCCGTAGCGCGCGAGAAGCCGGTCCCACGCCACCTGCTCGGCGCGTGCGCGAAGGACGTGCATGAAGTCCGCGCCGTCGAACCGCTCGCGCTCCATCACGAAGGACTTCTGCCAGAGCAGCTCTTCGCAGGGAACGATCTTCACCGGCATCCCGAGCACCTGCGTCTCGACGGCGTGCGCGAACCAGTCGTCGTCGACGGCGCAGATTCCGTTGCCGGAGTTGAAGACGAGATCCACGAAATCGTCGTGCTGCCACGCCTTGCCCAGCCAGTGAGGGAAGGTGAGCTCGGTGCGGTAGCCGGCGTCGCGCAGCGACTCCATGGCGCGCGCCATGTCCGCTCGCCGCAGGAACAGATCGAAGTCCTTCGTGTTGCGGACGATGCCGGTGTACTCGAGAAACGCGTGGGATCCGCCCACGAGGAAGGGCACACCGGCGTCGCTCAGCACGTGCAGCGTTCGACGATAGAAAGTGTTGGTGTCCTGCGCGGACTCGTCGAGGGTGGACTGGCCGGTCATTCGCAGAGGCGGGATGGGTTCGGCGCCGGTCA
>DASXHF010000113.1:0-13203 GCA_036488775.1 Gemmatimonadaceae bacterium
TCTCCCCGACCGTCAACGCCCCGCCATCCGGCGACTCCGTGCCGACGATCATCCGGAACAACGTCGTCTTCCCCGCCCCGTTCGGCCCGATGACGCCGACAATCCCACCGCGCGGCAACGAAAACGACAGATCATCGAACAGCACCTTATCGCCAAAGCCCTTCTTCAACCCCTTGGCGATCACGACGTCGTTGCCGAGCCGCGGCGGCGGCGGAATCGTGATCTCGTGCTGTAACACCTTGTCACCCGTATCCTGCGCCTGCAGCTCCTCGAACTTCTGAATGCGCGCCTTGCTCTTCGCCTGCCGAGCACGCGGCGCCATCCGCACCCACTCGAGCTCCCGCTGCAACGACCGCTGCCGCGCCGACTCGCTCTTCTCCTCCTGCTTCAACCGCTCGCGCTTCTGATCGAGCCAGCTCGTGTAGTTCCCCTCATACGGCATCCCCTTCCCTCGATCGAGCTCGAGGATCCACTTGGCGACGTTGTCCAGGAAATACCGGTCGTGTGTGATCGCGACGACGGTGCCCGGAAAATCCGCCAGGAAGCGCTCCAGCCACTCCACCGATTCTGCATCGAGGTGGTTGGTGGGCTCGTCGAGCAACAGCATGTCCGGCTGCTCGAGCAACACCCGGCACAACGCCACTCGGCGCTTCTCACCACCCGACAGCTTGGTCACATCCGCATCATCCGGCGGCAGACGCAACGCATCCATCGCGATCTCGAGCTTGTTGTCGAGATTCCACAGATCGAGCGTGTCGATCCGCTCCTGCACGCGCGCCTGCTCCTCGAGCAGCTTGTCGAAATCCGCGTCGGGCTCGGCGAACGCGGCGCTGATCGCGTTGAACCGCTCGAGCAGCTTCCGCTGATCGGCGACCGCGAGCTCGACGTTCTCGCGCACGTTCTTGGTGGGATCGAGCTGGGGCTCCTGCGGCAGATAGCCGATCTTGGTCCCCTTCGCCGCCCACGCCTCGCCCTGAAAATCCTGGTCGACGCCGGCCATGATGCGCAGCAGGGACGACTTCCCCGCGCCGTTGGCGCCGAGGACGCCGATCTTCGCGCCAGGATAGAATGAAAGCCAGATGTCGTCGAGGATGACCCGGGACGGCGGAACGACTTTCCGCAGGGCCTTCATGACGTAGATGAACTGTGGTGCCACGATCGGTGCTGTCCGCTGGTGAATAGACGAAGGGCGCCCCGAAAAGGAGCGCCCTTCAATCTAACAGCACTCGAGCCCGCGACTTCACCCTGGTCCTACGCCCCGAGACATCGTATCGTCGGTCAATCACGCCAACCGACGAGGGTCCATGACCACGCCCACCGCCCGCGGCAACGACAAGCCTGCCGCACTCTCGCCCGCCGAGCTGCTGTACGACGACTTTGCCTCGGAGCACGCGGCAACCCGCCGCTACCTCGAGCGCTACCCCGACGGCAAAGGTGCGTGGCGCCCGCACGAGAAATCCCGCACGCTCACGCAGCTGGCGACGCACGTCGCCGACATCGTGAACCGCGGCACGGTGGTGCTCGAGACGGACGGCATGGAAGTCGGCGTCCGACCACCGCTCGCACCGATGGATTCGGCGCGCGAGCTGACGGCGTACTTCGACGAGGGGCTCGCGAAGTTCAACGCGGCGCTCGCATCGGCGGACTTCGACCGGCTCGCCCAGCCCTGGGCAATCCGCCACGGGAGTCGCGTGATGATGGAGCTGCCGCGCCGGACGATGATCCGCAAGATCATGATGAGCCACCTGATCCATCACCGCGGACAGCTCGGCGTCTACTACCGCCTGCTCGGTGTCCCGGTCCCGGGCGCATACGGTCCTTCGGCGGACGACTGATCCGACGTCGACCCCGCCGGACCGGCGGCCGCTCCCGAGGTCTCCCCATGGCCGCTCGACACGCTCGCGCTCGCGGGGATGGCGAACGCGAAGGTGCTCCCCACGCCGACAGCGCTCTCGACCCAGAGATGCCCGCCGTGCGCTTCGACGATCCCTTTCGTGATCGCGAGGCCGAGCCCCACGCCGCGCCGATCGCTGCCGCGCGCCTGCCAGAACCGGTCGAACAGGTGATCGAGATGCTCCTGCGGAATGCCCGGACCTGTGTCGACGACGCTGAACACGACCTCCACCTCGTGCGGCTGCGCCGAGAGCACGACGCGCCCGCCGGCCGGGGTGAACTTGATCGCGTTGCCGACGAGGTTGCCCAGCACCTGGAGCAAACGGCCTTCGTCGCCGCGCACGAGGCACTCGTTCGCCGGCGGCTCCGTGCGTAGCTCGACATGGCGCTCGTTCGCGGCGGGGCGCAGCGTGCCTCCGGTGTCGCGCACGAGGGCGCAGGCGTCCACGTCGCCGAGGTCGAGGATCAGGCGTCCTGCCTGGAGGCGCGTCGCGTCGAGCAGGTCGCCGATGAGGCGATTCATCTGCCTGACCGCGCGCTGCGTGATCTCGAGCATCCCGCGTCGGCGCGCTGCGGGCAAGTCCTCGATCTCCAGCATCAGAGCCGCGCTGGAGGAGACGAGATTGAGCGGATTGCGGAGATCGTGCGCGACGATGCCGAGCACGTCGGCGCGCGCCTGGGCGGTCGTCTCGGCGCGCTGTCGCGCCGCCCGCTCCGCGTCATAGTTCCGCGCGCGGGAGAGAGCGTCGGCCGCTGCCTGCGCGAGCATCAGCGCGAACGACTGGGTGGTGGAGTTGAATGCGGACGACTCGAGGAAGTAGAGCCCGAGCGCGCCCACGACCTCCTGGCCGTGCACGAGGGGGATCGTCGCCGAGGCGTGGGGCACGGGTGTGATGCCGTAGCTCTGGTACGCCGGACCGTACAAGGCGAGCTGCTCCTCCATCGTGCGGGCCCAGACCGGCTCGCCGCTTTTCACGGCGCGGGCGAATGGCGGGTAGTTGGGCGTGGGACCGAGCAGGCGAGCCTCGATCTCGGGCGGATAGCCCCACGCGCGAAGAATCTCGACGCAGTCGCCGTCCACACGCGCGAGGACGCCGCGCGCCGCGCCCGCGGCGACGACGCCCCGCCCCACCACGACGTCCGCGACCTCGCTTTCCGTGCGCGCATCGGCGAGCGCGGCGGTCGCCTCCCGCAACCGCATCGCGCGCGACGCCAGATCCTCGGCCGAGGCGAGAGCAATGGCGAGAGAGTCGTTGCTCTCCTGAAGATGCTCCGAGAGCGTCCGCACTTCCTCCATGTGCTGCTCGACCTCGGCGTTGAGCTGCTCGAGCTGCTGCGCGCGGGTCTGCGCCTTCGCGCGCTCGTTGCGCAGCGACTCGGTGGCGGCACCGATGACGAGCGCCACGAGCACGAACGTCGAGAGGAAGATGATCTGGCCCACTCCGCGCACGTCGGTCGCTGCAGGGCTGCCGTGCTTGACGAGAATGACGATGGCAGGCAGGCAGAGGAGGCTCGCCAGCACGCCCGGGCCACGGCCCCCCCACCACGCGCTGATCACCACCGCAGTGACCAGCAGGAGGGTGATGCGGATGTGCAGGAACTGGTCGACCGCAAACACGGCGAGCAACACGAGCGCCGTCGCGAGGACGGCCAGGCCATAGCGCTGAACGACTGGGCGATCACGCATCCGGGAGGGCATGGTGACTACCATACGCTCCCGCGATGTTCCCAACCACCACCCGAACGGGTAGCCGGACGGGTTGAAGGGCTCGCTATTCCTTCTTCGACTTCTCGTCGGGCCGCTTGGCCCGCGGTGTCGTCTCCGTCGGCACGGTGGGAGACACCGGCTCGGGCGCCGTGGCTCTGGGGACCTGGGTGCCCGCGAAGATGGAACGATCCGGGCCGTCGCTCGCAGCATCGGTGCTGAAGCGGAACGCCGTCTCGCCGATGCCGATGATGTCGCCCTGTTTCAGCACGATCCTGCCGTCGACGCGGACGCCGTTCACGACCACGCCGTTCGTGCTGTCGTCCACCAACGCGTAGCCGTCGGGGGCCGGCACCACCCGCGCATGCCGGCGCGACGCGCGGAGAGACGCGAGCACGATGTCGCAGCTCGGGTGGCGGCCGATCAAGAGGCCGGCGGCGGGAATGGAGTAGACGCGGCCGTCGCTCAACGCGGTGAGCCGGCCATTGCGTAGCTCGCGGTCGGCGGTCGAAGAGGTCATGAGCGTGGAGGCTCCAGCGGGGTGGGGGGCGTCCGTCGTGCTAAAGGCAGGACGACGCATGGCCCAGGTTGGCACCATATTATCGCTAGACCATGACACAGGTGAGGATACCGCGTCGATGACCGTCCAGCTCACGATCGCCGACCTCCACGAGCTCGCCGCCGCGCGCCTGCCGCGCGCGGCGTACGACTACTACGCGAGCGGCGCCGAGGACGAGCACACGCTGGCCGAGAACGAGGCGGGGTGGGCACGGGTGCGTCTGCGCCCACGCTGCCTGGTCGACGTCTCCACCCGCGACCTCTCGACCACAGTGCTCGGCAAGCACGTGTCGATGCCGGTGCTCGTCGCGCCCACGGCGTTCCAGCGCATGGCGCACCCCGACGGCGAGCTCGCGACCGCGCGTGCGGCGTCGGCGGCAGCCACGGTGATGGTGCTCAGCACGCTCGCGACCACGACGCTCGAGGACGTAGCTGCGGCCTACGACGCGAAGCGACGCGATGCGGGCGGCCGGTGGTTTCAGCTCTACGTGTATCGAGACCGCGGCGTCACGCGCGCGCTCGTCGAGCGCGCCGAGGCGGCCGGCTACGATGCGCTCGTTCTCACGGTGGACACGCCATACCTCGGCCGTCGTCTCCGCGACGTTCGCAATGGCTTCGCGCTGCCGCAGGGGCTCTCCGTCGCGAACCTCGTGGGGCACGGCAAAGGCGCGCTGGGTGAGGCGGCCGGCGAGTCGGGGCTCGCCGCGTATGTCACGGCGATGCTCGATCCGTCGCTCACCTGGCGTGACGTCGAGTGGCTGCGGTCCATCACCCGCCTCCCCGTCGTGATCAAGGGCGTTCTCCGCGACGACGACGCACGCCTCGCGGCGAGCCATGGCGCGTCCGCGGTGGTCGTCTCGAACCATGGCGGACGTCAGCTCGACGGCGCCATCTCGACCGCGGCCGCGCTCCCCGAGGTGGTCGACGCGGTGGGCGACGCGCTCGAGGTCTACGTGGACGGCGGGGTCCGGCGAGGCAGCGACGTGCTCCGCGCGCTGGCGCTCGGCGCGCGGGCGGTGCTCGTCGGACGGCCAGTGCTGTGGGGACTCGCATGCGACGGCGAGCCGGGCGTGGCCACCGCGTTGGAGATGTTGCGCGCGGAGTTGGATCTCTCGATGGCGCTCGCGGGCTGCGTGTCGGCGAGCGGCGTGGCGCGCGACGGTCTGGTGCACCCGGTCGAGTCTGCGCGGCGTGGGCCGTGAGAAGGAACGAGGCGCGTCCCAGTAGCAAACAAAGGCGCTGTTCTCTGTGTTCTCCGTGTTCTCCGTGGTTCAAGGGCTCTTGAAGAGCGATTTTACCACGGAGAACACAGAGGACACGGACTGGTTGAACCCTGCGGTGTCCTGGAAGGGAGCTACAACGTCAGATCGGGATCCTCGGTCGTCCCGCGCGGTGTAGAGTCGACGGATTTCTGCTGATCTCCATCGTCCTGCGTATCGGTCGGCGCGCGCCCGGTCTTCTGATCGGGTTGCTGGGCGTTGCTCCGGCGCGTTGTGTTATCGTCCTTCGGAGTCTTGTCGTTGTGGTCGTACATGCGGACCTCCCGGTTGCGAGCGGCCTCATGCCGCCATGCTGGAGACGGTTCAAGCTCCGTACGGCCCGAGCCACTCCGGGCAACGGCTCCCTGTGCGCGTGCACACGCGACCTTCACTTCTCGTAGAGGCTACACCATGAGCTCCATTCCACCAATCGCCGGCACCGAGCCCGAGCCGCTCGACGCGAGCGTCCTCTCGGCGTCGTTGACGGTCAAGGATCTCCCGGCGAGCCTCGCCTGGTACCGCGACGTGCTCGGCTTCACCGTGGCCCGCACCATCGAGCGTGCGGGGACGCTGTTTGCCGCGTCGCTCCGAGCCGGGGTCGTGCCAGTTCTGCTGACGCAGGACGACGGCGCCCGAGGGTTGGACCGTGTGAAGGGCGAGGGAATCTCGCTGCAGCTCACCACGGCCCAGAACATCGACGAGCTGGCGAGAGGAATTCAGGAGCGCGGGGGCGTGCTCGAGTCCGAACCGTTTGACATCATGGGTGCGCGCGCATTTCGGTTGCGCGATCCGGACGGGTTCAAGTTGGTGTTCTCGTCGCCGCGATAAGTCGGCGATCGATTCCGGTGCCGGGCGGACGGCCCGTCGGTGGACGACTGACCCGCAATGACGGGGTACGACGCTTGCACGCGACGCAATGCGTCGGACGACGAATCACCCGGACTGCAGGAGCGATCATGAGCACCACCGCGACCCGCGAGATCGACTGGCAGCGCGACGTCGACCAGGCAATCGCCGAGGCCGGACGTACGCATCGCCCCATCCTCCTCGACTTCACCGCTGCGCCGCTTTGAGGTGGGTGTGCTCGGCTGGAAGCCGAGGTGTACCCCACGCCGGCGGTCACGGCGTTGATCGACGAACAGTTCGTCCCCGTGCGCATTCACATCAAGGAACAACCGCGCATGTGGCATCGCTTCGGTGTCCGCTGGACGCCGACGGTGATGGTGCTCTCCCCTGACGGACAGGAAGTACGGCGCGTGGAGGGCTTTCTTCCCGCGGACGAGCTGATCGGTCAGCTCCAGTTGGGGCTCGGCTACGAGGCGGCGAATCGCAAGGATTGGCCGGCGGCGGAGCGGTGGTTCGGCGACGCGTCGAAGCTGACGAACACCGATGCTGGCCCGGAAGGGCTCTACTGGCAGGGCGTCGCGCGGTACAGCGCGAGCCATGACGCGAACGTCCTGCGCGATCTCGGCAAGAGCGTCAGGGAGCGCTATCCGAACACGAGCTGGGCGAAGCGGGCGTCGATCTGGTAAGGCATCCTCCGTGTCCTCCGTGGTTCAATGCTCTTGAAGGGCTTTGAACCACGGAGAACCCGGAGGGAAGCGCTTGTTTTCTCCCGTCTTACCGGACGGTGAACGTCTCAGTCATTCCGTGTGCCGAGTGGGGCTTGCCGTCTTTCGCGTCGGGGATGAAGCAGATCAAGCCGTACTGACCGGGCTCGAGGTCGACTGGTACGGTGATCGTCCGTCCGCGCGCGATCTGCGTCGTGCCGCCGAGCGGCATACCCGGCGGCGCGCCGTGCATTCCGGCTTCCACCCAGTTGGCGACGTCGGATGCGGACTTTCCCGGGGCGAGCTTCACGAGCAGGAACTCGTGCGACTGTGAGGCAGTGTTCATCACGTGCAGCATGTGATGGCCGGCCGCGAGCGGCTTCGACAACGTGAACTTGTAGTCGCTCAGCGTGACGTGGATGTCCGGCGTCGGTTCCACCCTCGCGTTCGACGACGCGGTGACGGTGAGCGCCTTCACCATTCCCTTCATGACGTGCGGCGCCTGCTCGCCGGGCGACGGCACGAAGCAGGCGAGCACGTAGTTGCCTGGCTCCAGGGTGAGGATCGCGTCGCTGCTTTGGCCGGGCGCGGCGGCGTTGGGCCCGCCCGCGTCCACCGCCCACGACGGCGGCGGGCCGGGCTTCTTCATCGCGTTCATGTAGTCCGTCAACGTCTTCCCGTTCTCCAGCCGGATGACGGCGACGTGATGGAGCTGCTTCCCGCTGTTCATGAAATGAAAGCGCGTCGTTCCGGCAGGGATCGACGTGGGGGCGGTGAAGGCGAACTCCGTCGTCGTGACGTTCACGACGGAGTTGGAGGGGGGCAGCGGAAGGGCGACACTCGACGCCAGGGCGGCGGCGAGGACTGCGTACACAGAAAGCATCAGCGCTCTCCTGATGGTGGTTGGGTGCCCGAAAAGTGCCACGCGCGGACACTAGGCACCAGGCCGGCGCAAAGTTACGCCGGCCCGTTCGCAAATGGATTGGCGGATCGACTCCATGTCAGAGCCTACTCGCAACGTATCGGGCATTATCCGCGATCAGCAGGGATTCCGCCGCAGTAAGGGCCCCTTTCAACCTGGCATCGGTTGCTTCACGCTCGATGGCGGTCAGCACGTTGACCGCCGGCCCCACACGGCCGGCGATGATGTGCTCGCGTGCGTTGTCCAGTCGATTCCGAAGGGACACGCACGTACCGTTGCGGATACCAGTGGCCGATCCTGGCCCTCCGCAGAACCCGGCGACCCATTGCGCGGTCTCATCGAATAGCGCCAGGGGCGACATGCCGGCGCGCTGCGTGCTGAGGATGGTCACGGCCTTCTCGGCGCGACTGCTAATTACCTCGTCGGTGGTATGCGCCGCGATGTTGGCGAGTACCGGTATGAGTATCACGAGCGACCCACTGCGGGCAGCACTCGCGACGGCAATGGGATAAGTGTCCGACGCCGAGAGAATGGAGGCGAGCACCTGCTGACGGTCTTCCTTGCTGAGCGCGTTCGGACCGGTCAGGGCGGCGCTGAATGCCCACGTCGTAATTACGGAGGGACGAGCATCGGCCTTCAGGCGCCATGCTTCGGCTAACACCGGCAGGCTACGTGCGCCGAACGATGCGACATATTGCTGCACGTCCCGTCCGGTCTGAATGCCCAAGAGCGCGAGCCCTCGCAGGGCAGCAGGATCCTGCAATCGCATCACACCGGACGTGAGATCGATGACATATTCACCATAGGTCTCATCACCATCAGCGGCGGTATCGGCTGAGACAGGCGCCTGGCCTGTGGCCTCTTGCTCCAGCAGAGCAATCATCGCCCCTCGCGCGGACGGTGTCAGCGCGCTGATCGGCAGCGCATTCAGGCGCGCGACGGCTTCAGCCCGAACGTGGACGTTCGGCGTCGTCAGGCGACTCGCCAGCAGGTCGGCATCCTGAGCGAGTGTCGCTTGCGCTCCAAGCGTGCCTAGGATGGCTGCGAATGCGGCGATTCGTGCGAGAAGCGGCCACGAAGTGATGACGGATAGTCGAGGAGTGCTATGGCTGGATCGTGACATGAGAGATCTGGAAGAATTGGACGGCGAATCGACGAGTCGTGCGGCAACTAGCCGCGGCACTTCAGCTCTACATGGACGTGACCAACGCCGCTGTATGGCTGCTTCGGCTTTGTCGGATTAGGATCGCGTTGCTCGACGCTGAAGCCGAGCTCACGTGCCTCGTCCGCCAAACCATCCCAGAACAACCGCGCTGCGGCGATCTGGTCCGGCGATGATGACGCGCCCACGATCGGGAAGGTTTGCAGATCGGCGCCGCAGCCGTACTGGTGCCAACTAGCGCTGATGGTTCCTGAGCTTTTCTGCTTGCTGACGTGAAACGCGTTGTGCGCCGGATTGCGGTATATCCCGTTCACGACGAACGTACGTGGTTGCCAGGCTTCGGCGAGCTTGATGAGCCGCTCGGTGAACATCGTGTTCCCGACCGCGATGGTGTAGTCTCCGCCGTTTCCGCTTTGTTGCGACAGGACACCGCGAGCCGGAATGATGCCCTGGGGCACGGCGAGGTCGATGTATTCCTGACGCAGTACATCAGATTCATCCTGTCGTATCGTGACCGGCTGGGCCGTGTAGGTCTTGCCTCGATAGACGATCGACGCAATGACCTTATACGCCAATGATTTCTTGTTCAGTGCACCCGGGTGCGTGACCGGCCATCGGCCGTTGCTCTCGTTCGCCCTGGGAACCGTGAACGAGCTCGTGGCGCCGGCGGCCGGCGCGGGTGGAGGTACGGCCGCAACCGCGTCGTCGGGAGAGTCGATCACGGTCCACTGTACTTGCGGGGACAGGCTTGCAGGTGTGATGTGAGCTTCGAGCCGAACGACGTTTTCGGGTGCGCGCGTCGTGAAGGAGCCGGCCGCGTTCGGTCCGGCGGCCGAGATGATGTCGATCTTCGCATCGTCATTGCCGGTCACCGTGACTGACCGCCGCGCCAACGCGAACACCCCTTTCCCTCTCGGATCCAGCGTGGCGCCCACCTCCACCGTCGCCTTCCCCGGCTGCGTGAACACGAGGTAGCAGCGCGTCGGCACTGGCCGCGCGCCCAGGCAGGGCGGAAGCTCCGCGCCGCTTGCGCTGTCCGCCGTTGCAGCTGCTGCTGGGTTGACCAGGTAATACGACAGCGGCGTCGGATCGACCCAGAGGACGGTCGTTGTTGCAATCACGGTATCGCCCACGGCCACCGAGTCGGCTGACAGAGCCAGCTTCAGCGCCGGCATCTGAACTCGCAGCGGCGCCGACGCCATCTGCTCGCCGTTCACGACGGCGTTCAGCGTCAGGAAGCCGGACTTCTGAAATGTCTTGGTGCAGACTCGGCCACTGCCGTTCTCGCAGATATCGGACTGCACGGGGGCCGAATCGGGCGCGAAGGTCCAACCCGTACCCGTTGGCAGCACCGGCGTCTGGTATCGCCCGATGCTCGCGGGCATGGATGCGACTCTGAGAAGGTACTCACGCCGCGGCCACGCCCATAAGGTTCCCGCTCGCACACTGTCCCCGGCGATCGCCACCGTTGCCGGCACGCGGGAGATCGACACCCCAGAGCTCCCGGTGTAGGCCGCGCACGCCTCGTCGGGATAAGGACACGCCGCATCGTAGGAATACCCGTAGTAGACCCAGCCGCTCACGGCGACGGTATCCGAGAAGGTGTCCACGAGACCGGCGCGAGCGGCGACGGAGCAGCCGGTGAACGGAAGGCCGTAACCGCCTCCGTCGGGGTAGTTGAGCAGGTATGCTTCGCCCTGGTGAGAGCAGTCGAACGCCGAGCTGCGCCCCGCCAATCCGATCTCGCCGCGGTACGGCCCGTACGGAGGCACGCCGACGACGCTGAAGGACTGATGGGCTGTCAGTGCGACCACGGTCGTGGTGGGATAATGACCGAGCACCTTCTGATCGCCGGCGAGAGGGGCCTGTCCGCTCACGGTCAATTCCGCGCTTCCGTCAGATGGCGAATCGAGCTCGCTCGCGGCGGGACGGCCAGGCATCAGTCGTCGAGCGGTCGGGCTGGTTAGATCGCCACGGCAGCTCGCCAGAAGCAACGCGACGCTCGCCATACCGGTCGCGATCCATCGCCGCCTTGCACGAGGCTGAAACACGAGCGCACGAAGAATCGGCATGCGGCTGAATGGGAAGGTTCTCGAGGCGGAGGCTGCACACCAGCCGATGGCCGGGCGCAGCGCGATCGGACGCGAAGATGCGGCGTCTGGTGCCGCCGAGCGGCATCGTTCGCATCCGACTCGCACCAGTGTCATGCGCGACGAGGCCAGCGCTCCACACTCGGTGCACAGCGCGAGACCGGATTCGATGACGCGACAAAAAAACCGGACCAAATCCCTTTCGGAATTCGATCCGGCTCTTGTCTGGTTGAATCCAGCCTTCAGCTCATCGGACTACGGTGTCACGCGCTCACATGGTGCCCGTCGTCATCCCGGCATGCATGTCGTGTCCGGCATGCTCGTCGCCCCAGATGGTCGCCGGATCATCCCCGACGAACACGTTGGCGTGCAGCATCCATCCGAAGATCACGGGATGGAATACACCGCCCACCTGCTCGCATTCGGCTCTGGTCGCGATCGGACTCTCCGGCCCGAACACCGGCGCTCCATCGATCCGTTCGAGCCAGCGCTTCTCGGCGCCTGCCTTCGGAATGCACCAGTTGACGTGCTTGTGCCAGCGCGCGATGGAGAGCGGAACACGCTCGTCGAGCTTGTCGGGGCCGAACCGCTTGGGTGCGGTATACATCGCGCCGATCAGCATGAACCGGCCGTCGGGGCTCTTCTTGTAGAGGAGCGACGTCGGACGCGTGGGCTCGAAGCGGAACCCCTCCTGCATCGCGCGCCAATTGTTCGTGAAGTGGTAGACCTTCTGCTCCTTCAGCCTGGGAAGGAACATGCGATACCCGTCGGCGACGGCGGCGGTGGTGTCGCGATACTTCTCCAACGCGGCGCGCAGTGTCCGGGCGACCTGCGCTGCTCGCGCCGAATCGGCCGGCGTCGCACGCCGTACGGGGGTCATCTCGACGTGCAGCGACGCATTGGAGGCCGGGGTGTGGCCGTCCATCATGTGGTGCGCCGCCGAGTCGACCGCGGAGGCGGCGGCCCTGGGGACGTCCGCCTCGTGCGCGTGCGATTGAGCGGCGGCTAGCCGTGCAAGGAGAGCGAGAAGGAGTGCGCTTCCCGCCACGAGGGCGACGGCCAGGCGGAGACGAACGCTGCGCTGGGGCCGGTGGAGGGCTTCGATGACCATGGACGGCTCGCGGTGTGATGGTCCATCCGTTGGACGATCAGCCCCCCATGCTGTTAACAGCCGAGCCCGGTTTGGCTATGGACGGCGTGACATCCGGGCATAGGCGAAAGCTGTGAGTGGCAAGGTCAAAGAGATGCTGCGTCAAACGCCCATCTCTTACAGTTCCACCTCTTACAGCTTTGGCTTAAGGCTCGATTTCACGCCGTTTCCTTCACTGCAATTGCAAGAGCCACATGGTACGCTCCTTGTACAATCAGGGCGCGCACGACGCGGGAGGAGACGGGATGCCAGTTCGAGAGTTCACCGACAGCCAGGGCGTGGAGTGGCGCATCTGGGATGTCACCCCTGCCTACATGCACCCGGCGACCCGCGCCGAGGACTTCATGGGCAATCTTCAGGACGGGTGGCTGGTGTTCGAGTCGGAGACCGAGAAGCGCCGGCTGGAGGCGCCCTATCCGGCCGGTTGGGTGAACTTCCCGATTCGACAGCTCGAAGAGCTCTGGGCACGCGCGACGCCGGTGGTGCGCCGCAGCACCGAGTCCACCACTGGAAAGCAGCGCGCCGTGCAGGCCGCCGCGATCGAGCAGGAGGTCATTCGGAGCGCGGACGCCGAGCGGAAGTTCACGAGTCCCGGTGGACGCGAGTGGACGGTGCGAGTCCACGAATGTCTCGACGCTGATGGCAAGGAGCAGACGGTGCTCCGGTTCACGACGGAGGACATCGTGGTGGAGCTCTCCAGGTGGCCGCAGAACTGGCAAACCGCGACACTCCAGCAATTCGCGCTCATGCTGCTCGACGCCAACCCGCCGCGACGCCGAAAGAAAGGCGAAGGGCCGCAGCGGCGGCGCGAGGATCGGGAGGTGCAGGGCGACGTTTCCTCCGAGCCGCCGCGACCTTCGCCCTGACTCGAGGGTAGCTTTCGGTCGGACTTCCTCTCCTCGACCGTGGCCGAC
>DASXHF010000130.1:0-13984 GCA_036488775.1 Gemmatimonadaceae bacterium
CCCGAGGTCGATCCGGCCCGGGTACAGGGCGTCGAGCGTGCCGAACTGCTCGGCGATGACCAGGGGCGAGTGGTTCGGCAGCATGACGCCGCCCGCGCCGACGCGGATGTGCGACGTCCCGCCGGCCACGTAGCCGATGACCACGGCGGTGGCCGCGCTGGCGATCCCCGGCATGTTGTGGTGCTCGGCGAGCCAGTAGCGGCCATAGCCCCAGCGCTCGGCGTGCTGCGCGAGGTCCAGGGTGTTGCGAAACGCCTGGCGCGCGTCGCTCCCGGCGACGATGGGCGACAGATCGAGCACGGAAAGCGGAACGGTGGCCATGGCTGTCCAATCGGAATGACGGGCGATTGGTTCTCCTCGCATCCCACGGGCCGGGATTCCGGCATCGCGGCCCGGCGGTTATCGTAGTCGGATGATCAGGGCACGGCAGATCGTTCGTTGGCTCTTCGTTTCGGCGGCCGCAGTGCAGGTGCTGCTGCCGGCGAGCGCGTCGATTGCCGACGCCGCGCTTCAGCGCGACGAGGTCAGTGCCGGATCCAGCGGGCCGCACGTCGAAGACTTCGGCTCCAAGACGTGCAAGCGCGTTCACGCCGACGATTGCGCGCTCTGCCGGATCGTCACGGCGGCGGCCTCGCCGTCGCGCACGCTCGCGTTCCCCGGCCGCATCGCCCGTCTCTGCGCAGCGCCCGCCGCCACCGCGGCGCGAGCCGCGCATGCCATCGCGCACACCCTCCCCGGGTCGCGGGCCCCTCCCACGCTCGACCAGATCGCCGGACAGCGCGCGTAGCGCGTCCGCGATCTCCTTCGACAGCAGTTCGGCCGTCGCCGCCCACGCCACTCCGGCGTCGGGCGCCCGCACGTCCGTCATCGAAGATCGTCGAGGATCTCGAACCAATGAATGGATTTCTTCGTCGAGCAGGCAGTCGCCTTCTCGTAGCACTGTGCTGCACGCTGCCGGTGCCGCTGCATGCAGCGCCTGCCCGCTCCGCCTCTTCTTCCGTCGCCGGCGACATCCGGGGCACCGTCTCCGATAGCGCGAGCGGGCAACCGCTCGTCGCCGCCGAGATCGCCGTCACGCAGGGTGGTCGTCCGGTGACGAACACCACGACGGACGAGTTCGGCCGCTACACGGTGCACGCCGTGCCGGCCGGCACGTATCAGCTCTCCGTGCACTACATCGGCTTTCGTCCACAGACCCGCACCGTCACCGTCGGCTCATCCGGCGATGCGCCACGTGTCGATTTCCGGATGGTGGGCGCGCCGGTCAGTCTCTCCGCCGTCGAGGTGCGCGCCGAAGTGCCGCTGGCGGTGAATACCCGGACCGGCGATCAGACCTTCAAGCAAAACGACTATCACGGCGCGCCCACGAACACGACGTCGCAGATCCTGCAGCAATCCATGGCCGGCGCAGTGCGCGCGCCGACGGGAGAGGTGCACATCCGCGGTCAGCACGCCGAATACACCTATTACGTCGACGGCGTGCCCGTGCCGGCGGGGATCTCGGGCAGTCTGAACGAGCTGTTCGATCCGCAGGTCGTGAACACGATCGACTTCCAGACGGGCGGCTGGGACGCCGAGTACGGCAACAAGAACACCGCCGTGGTGAACGTGCAAACGAAGATTCCGACCGGCGCGTTTCACGCGGACGTGGCCGGCTACACGGGATCCTTCAACAGCAAGGGCGCGTCCGCCAACGCGAGCACGAACGCGGGTCCGCTCGGTCTGTTCGGGTCGTTCGCGTATCAGACGACCGACATGCGGCGCGAGCCGCTGTCGTTCGATACGACCACGTTCGTGCCGTTGAACTTCCACAATCATGGCGAGGACTTGTTCACCTTCGGGAAGGCCACGTACACGATCAGCCCGAGGAGCCTGTTGAACCTCGACATGAACTGGTCGCGCACGACGTTCCAGGTGCCCTATGATTCCACCGGCGGCGCTTTCGCCGACGACCATCAGCGGGACGTCAACGCGTTCGTGAACCTGAGCTGGCGGCGGATGTTCGGCGGCAGCGACGTCGTCACGGAAGCGGATGCGCCGTCCGAGCTGTTCGTCGGCGCCTTCGCGCGGGGCGGCAGTCTGGATTTCACACCCGGCGCGTCCGACGTTCCGGCGTTCGTGTTCTTTCCCGACACGACGGCGTACAACCTGAGCGAGTCGCGGCACTTCACGACATACGGCGCAAAGATCGACTATCTCCTGCGTCCGGCGCGCGAGCTCGAGTTCAAGACCGGCGTGCTCGCATCGTCGACGACGGGGCACGAGACGTTCTCGTCGGCGGACGCGAATGGCGTCGCCGGACCGGGCTCCAGCTCCGGCCTCAATGGCAGCGACGTCGGCGTGTATGCGCAGACGGCGTGGTCGCCGGTCGAGCAGTTCGAGCTGCGGACCGGCGTCCGGTACGACGCCCACACCGCGCCATTCGCGGGCACGAAGACGCAGTGGAGCCCGCGCATCCGGCTGAACTTCTTTCCGAGTCCGGCGACGACGCTCTACGCGTACTACGGGCGGCTCTTCATCCCGACGAACATCGAGGAGCTGCGCGACATCACCAACGCGGCAACGGGAACCGTGGCCGAGCCAACCGTTCCGGAGCGCGACCAGTTTTTCGAAGGAGGCGTCGTGCATCGCTTTCCGTTCGCCGGCGTGGTGACGAAGCTGTCGGGCTATCACAAGGTCAGCACGCCGGGCATCGACGACGCGACGATCCCCGGCTCGGCGATCGTGACGTCGGTCAACATTCAGCGCATCGTCGTCAACGGCGTCGAAGGGGTGGTCGAAGTCCGTCCGGGCGGGCCGCTGTCGGGCTACCTGAACGCGGCGTTGATCCACGCCTATGGCAATGGACTCGTCTCCGGCGGCTTCCTTCCGATCGCGCCGCCCGCGGGTGACTTCGATCTCGACCACGATCAGCGTCTGTCGATGGTCGGCAATGCCACCTACTCGGTCAACCGCCTGTTCGTGAGCGCGACGGCGATCTACGGCTCGGGGCTCACCAATGGTCTTCTGCCGACCGATCTCCCGGACGCCAGCTACGGCACCGGCCTGCTCGACTTCAATCGCGCGTTCAAGGTGAAGCCGAGCACGATCGTGAACATGAGCGCCGGCTACAGCATCGTGAGCGGCAATACTGTGCTGCGGCCGCAGATCTACGTCGACAACGTGTTCGACAGGCACTACCTGCTGAAGGGTTCGTTCTTCAGCGGCGCGCAGGTGGGACGTCCGCGCAGCGTCCAGTTCCGCCTGAACGTGGGAATCTGAGCACCCGTCGGCCGCTAGCTGATGGTTCGATCGTCAGCTAGCGGCCACGGTGCCATCTCACGCGCGAGGCGTGGAGGACAGGGCGCGCACCAACGAATCGAGGAACGCGAGCCCGTCGTAGAACGACTTCACGCGCAGCTTCTCGTCGCGGCCGTGCGCGTTCGTCTCGCCCGGCGTCGAGAAGATCCCGCTCACGCCGTACGTCGGGATACCGATCGCGCGAAGGAAGCGCCCGTCGGTGGCGCCGGTCGACATCGTCGGAATGATCGGAATGTCGCCCCACATGCGCTTCGTCAGCGTCGTCGTCGCCGCGAGAAGCCCGGGATCCACGGGGCTGGGCGCGGCGCCGAACCGCTCGGTCGGCGGAACGGTGTAGGTGATGGCGATGCCGCTGTCGCCGATCACGCGCGCCAGCGCGGCCCTCACCTCTTCGGCGTTCGACGTCGGCACGACGCGGCAGTTCACGTTCGCCGTCGCCTTCTGCGGGAGCGCGTTGTACGCGTGCCCGCCGGCAAGACGCGTCGCGACGCAGCTCGTACGCATCATCGAAGCGTAGCGCGGGTCGGTCGACAGCGTCGCCGCGGCCGCCGCGTTGCGGGGATCGGCCGCGAGCGCACGCATCGCCGCGGCCATCTCGGCGTTCGGCTCGACGCGCGCCGTCTGCTCGAAGAACGGCCGCGTCACCTCGTTCAGCGCGACGGGAAACTGGTAGCGCGAGATCCTGGTAAGCGCCTCCGCCAGCTCGTAGATCGCGTTGTCCGGCCGGGGCACGCTCGAGTGGCCGCCGGGATTGACCGCGGTGAGGGTGAAGTTGATCGGAACCTTCTCCGCGGCCTGGATGGAGTGGAAGATCGGCCGGTCGCCCGAGAGCGTCCCACCGCCGCCCTCGTTCAGTGCATACGCGGCGTCGATGAGGGCGCGATGACTGGCGATGAGCCATTCCACCCCGTTCGCGTCGCCGCTCTCTTCGTCGGTGGTGAGCGCGAGGATCAGGTCGCGGTCGGGCACGTAACCTTCGGCCTTCATGCGCAGCAGCGTCGCGGCGAAGATGGACGCCATCGCCTTGTCGTCGGCCGTGCCGCGGCCGAGGAAATAGCCGTTCTCCTCGTGGAGGACGAACGGATCGCGCGGCCAATCGCTCCGGTTGGCCGCCACGACGTCGAGATGCGCGAGCAGGAGCAGCGGCTTCGGCGCGCCGGCGCCGCCGCGACCGTGATAGCGCACCACGAGATTGCCCTTCGTCGGCTTGCCTGCCGGCACGAGCACGTGCACGTCCGACGCGGAGAAGCCGGCGCGCAGGAAGCGTTGCGCCAATGCTTCAGCGGCCGTCGTCACCGAGCCCACCGAGTCGACGGTGTTGGTCTCGACGAGCTGTTGATAGATCTCGCGCGCCTGCCGCTGAAAGGGCGTCAGCGAGGATTGCCCTGCGGTCGCCCCTCCGCTCTGCTGAGCGATCGCGGGCCTACCGACGGGGAAGAGCACGATGGCCGCAAGGGCGGCGACCGCGAGCGCGCGACGGACGGAGACGAGGGAATCGGCCATGAGACAAATCCGGATGGGCGTGAGGAGACGGAGAGACGTGAAACCTGAAAGGTGAATCGTGACGGCACAAGCAGCCACGCTCGCCTCTCACGGTTCACCGTTCACCATTGCGGTGGTCTCTGCCCGCGCGAAGGTCCGGTACAGGTAGGCGAGCGACGGCAGCAGGATCGCCGCCCCCACGGCGAGTCCCATGAGCAGCAGCTTCAAGGTCACCGCCGGTGCGCTCGAGGTGCGGATCGCGTGCGTCGACGGGATCATCCAGGGATACTGCGCCGCCACCCATCCCCACAGGATCAGCGAAACCTGCCCGGCGGCAGCGACACGCGCGAGCTGCCACCGCCGTGTCCACAGCGCCGCGATGCATGCCAGCGCAGCCGCACCGGTCGCGAGCTGCAACGCGCTCGCCCATCCGCCGCCGAGCAGCGATCGGAGGACGTCCGGTGCATAGACGTCGGCGGCGACCAGGCCCGCGCCCGCCATGACCAGCACTGCCCCCGCTGCGACGAGCGCGCGCCGCCGGAAGTCTTCACGCAACGCATCGTCGGTGGCGGCGACGGCGAGATAGACGGCAGCGAGAAACGCGAACATCGTCAGCGCCAGGACGCCGGTGATGATCGGGAAAGGCGCGAGCCACGGGCGGACATAGATCGACACGAAGCCGTCGCTCGAGGGGGATCCGGCGTGCACCGCGGCGAGTCGACGCGCTGCATCCCCCACCGCACCCGACGCGATGGCGCCGATGACCATGCCGAGCAACCCCGGCGTGACGATGCTCGTCACGGCGAACAGTCGGCCCCACTTCCGCCGGACGCTGTCGTCGCGCGGGTCGTAGCTGCGGAAGACGAATGCCGATCCGCGCAGCACGATCCCGATCAACATCAACGACAGCGGAACGTGGAGGATGATGCCGAGCGTGGCGAAGACATCGGGAAAGGCGGTGAACAGCATCACGACGACGAGGATCAGCCAGACGTGGTTGGCCTCCCAGATCGGTGCCAGCGCACGTGCGACGAGCGCCCGCTGCGCGTCGCGTCGCGGTCCTCGCGCGAGCAGCTCCCACACACCGCCGCCGAAGTCGGCGCCGCCGGTGAGAGCGTACGCGTTCAGCGCCACGACGATGAAGCCGGCCACGATCTCGGGCAGCCCCACCGTGACGCCGGTCATTGGCTCTGCTGCGCGGTCGACGTATCGCCGGTCGTGTGCCGCGATGCCGTCTCGCGCACGAGCGACGCGATCAGCACTGCCACGATGGCGCCCAGTCCCACGTACAGCGCGGTGAAGGTGAGCATCGGAACGATCAGGCCCGGCATCGGCGTGACAGCCGCCGACGTACGCACGAGGCCCTGCACGATCCACGGCTGTCGGCCCACTTCGGTGACGATCCAGCCCGCCTCGGTCGCCACGAATCCGAGCGGCGTCACCAGCGCGACCGCCATCAAGAGTCGGCGGCTGCTCGTGACGTCATGTCGTCGCCACGCGACCCATCCTGCCCAGAGGGCGACGAATGCCAGCGCCAACCCCGCGGCCACCATCACCTGAAACGCGAGGTGGACGATCACAACAGGCGGCCAGACGTCCCGGGGGAAGGCGCGAAGCCCCTTCACTTCGGCGTTGGGATCGTGAAAGGCGAGGAGGGAAAGCCCCGCCGGGATCTGGATGGCCCATCGCGTCTGCTCGCGCTTCACGTCCGGCCACCCGCCGATGTGAAGCGGCGCACGTCGCATGGTTTCCCACTCCGACTCGAGCGCGGCCAGCTTGACCGGTTGCGTCTTGGCGACGACGCGGGCGCTGAAATCGCCGGAGAGGGGCTGCAATACCGCCGCGGGCGCACCGACCGCCAGCGCCAGCATCAGCGCGCGGCGATGCAGCGCCGGCGCGCCACCCCGCACCAGCAGCCACGCGTGCACACCCGCCACCGCCATCCCGGTCGCAGCGTACGCCGCGAGCAACATGTGCAGCACCTGCTCCAGCGCGGCGGGACTCTGCATTCCCACGATCGGATCGATCCCGGTCAAGCGTCCATCGCCCGCGAGCTGGAAGCCGACGGGCGTGTTCATCCACGCATTCACGAGCACGACGAACCCCGCCGACGTGGCACCACCCGCGGCGACCAGCACGCCCGCCGTCAGGTGGACGCGCGCACTCACGCGGTTCCAGCCATACAGATACACGCCGAGGAAGATCGCTTCGGTGAAGAACGCGAATCCTTCGAGCGAGAAGGGAATGCCGACGATGGGACCCGCGATGCGCATGAAGCCCGGCCAGAGCAATCCGAGCTCGAAGGAGAGCACCGTGCCCGAGACCGCGCCCACGGCGAACAGCACGGCCGTCCCCTTTGCCCATCGCGTCGCAAGCTCACGGTACGCAGCGTCGCCGGTGCGACGCCAACGCCACTCCGCGAGCACCATCAGGAGCGGCATCGCGATCCCGATCTCGGCGAACACGATGTGGAAGCCGAGCGAGATGGCCATCTGGGTCCGTGCGGCGAGCAAATCGGTCATCGCGGCGTCGGCAAAGGTGTTGGCAATCTGCTATCTTCGCGGCCACTACACCATCGAAGGAGCGTCATGTCGCTATTCGAGCCGTCGCGTTCGCCCTGGACGGGCCGGATGCTGAGCCTCCTACGAATCGTGGCCGGCGCGATGTTCGTCTCGTTCGGAACGATGAAGCTGTTCGGCTATCCGCCGAGCCCAGTTCCGATGCCGCCCATCCACTTGGCGTCCGAGATAGGTATCGGCGGCCTGCTCGAGGTCGTCGGCGGGTTGGCGATCCTGCTCGGCTTCCTCACTCGCCCGGTGGCGTTCGTCTTGGCGGGCGAGATGGCGGTGGCGTACTTCCAGTTCCACGCGCCGATCGCCTTCTTCCCCCCGACAAACCAAGGCGTCCCGGCGGTGCTGTACTGCTTTCTGTTCCTCTACCTGTCGCTCGCCGGTGCAGGTCCGTGGAGCCTCGACGCGGTCATCGCGCGCCGCGCGCGGCACGGCCCGACTATCACATGACCGACCTGTCCGCGCAGACGGAGCGCGACCTGACACCGCTCGCGCCGGCCGCGCCGGTCCCGACGCGGCGGTACGATCGCTCGATCGTCGAGGGTCCGCTCCCTCGAGCGGTGTGGAAGATCGCCTGGCCCACCATGGTCACGAACGTCGTCGGCGGGCTGCAGGGCATGGTCGATCACGTGCTCGTCGGGCACCTGGTGGGCTACAAGGGCAACGCGGCGATCGGCGTCTCGATGCAGATCGTCATCATCGTGATCGTCTTCATCAGCTCGCTCTTCACCGGAATGAGCGTGCTCGTCGCCCGCTTCGCCGGCGCCGGCGACTCGGACAAAGTCGATCGCACGGTCTATCAGGCGTTCCTCACCGCCGTCGGGCTCTCACTCTTCGTCATGGCGCCGATCGGCTATTTCGCGTCGCCATGGCTGCTCGATGTGGTGCACGCCGCCCCGGCAGTGAAGGCGGAGGCGCTGCCGTTCCTGCGGATCATGTTCATGTTCAACAGCGGGCTGCTCGTGTTCTTCATGCTCGGCGGCGCGCTCCGCTCGGCTGGCGACGCCCGGACGCCCATGGTCCTCGGCGTCGCGATGACCGTGCTGAACCTCGCATTCAACGTCGTCCTCATTCGCGGGCTCGGTCCGATTCCGTCGTTCGGTACCAAGGGGTCCGCGATGGGCACCGCCTTGGCGACCGGACTGCTCGCGGTGTACTCGCTGGTGAAGCTCTGGCGCGGCGATTGGGTCGTACGATTCCCGCGCGGACAGGGCCTCGGTCCCGACTGGATCATCATTCGTTCTCTGTTCCGTTTCGGCCTGCCGACCGGAATCCAGGGAATCGCCATGAACGTCGGCGGCGTGTTCATGCTCGCGTTCATCGGGTCGCTCGCGCAGGGCGCGGCGGCGCAGGCCGCGTTTGCGGTGTCCTACTCGCAGCTCTTCTCGCTCATCACGTGGACGTCGTTCGGGTTGATGGGCGCCGCCGCGACGATCGCCGGACAGAACCTCGGCGCCGGTCACCCGGAGCGCGCTGTGGCCGGCGTGCACGTCGCGGCCCGCATCGGCCTCGTCGTGGCCGCGTTCGTCGGCACCTTCTTCCTGTTCATGCCGCGCACGTTGCTCGCCATCTTCGGCATGAACGATCCGGTGGTCGTGGAGGTGGGCAGCCAGCTCCTGCGGGTGTTGAGCGTGTCAGGCCTCTTCGTCACCGTCGCGCTCGCGTACACCGGAGGACTTCAGGGCACTGGCGACACGCGCAGCCCGCTCTACATCTCGATCCTATCGCAGATCGTCGTGCCGCTTGGCATCTGCTTCGTGCTCCAGCAGACGCGCGGGCTGCGACCGATCGACATCTGGGTCGCCATTCTCCTCGGGCACGTCACGCGGTGCGCGCTGAGCGTGCTACGGTTCAACCAGGGGCGCTGGCGGCACATCGCCGTGGACATCAGCGCGAAGGCCGGATAGTGCGGCAACTCGCTGCCGTTCTTGGCTGCGTGCGGCGCGACGCCGGGCGGCCCGCGCCTTCCGGCGCTCCTTGCCCTCGTGCAGCACGAGGCTCACCGTCGTCCCCGCGCCGAGGGTCGACTCGATCTCTACGCGGCCACCGACCCCGTTCACGAGCGCCCGAACGAGCGCCAGACCCATTCCCGTCGAGACGTCGCGCACCTTGGTGCTGAAATACGGCTCCATGCATCGACGCGCGACCTCCTCCGTCATTCCCGGCCCGTCGTCGCTCACGCGGATGGTCACCGCGTCCGTCGACTGCTCGTCCTCCACGGAGACGCGGACGTGCCTCCCCGGACCGCCGCGTTCCGCCACCGCGTCCGCGGCATTCTGCACGAGATTGAACACCGCCTGGGTGAGCGGCACGCGTCCGATCGCGACCCAGCATCCTCCGCGCGGCACGTCACGCTCGAACACGACGCCGTAGGGCAGCACGTTCTTCAGAAGGGGCCCCACCTCCTCCCACCATTCGCCCAGCTCCGTGGTCTCGAACGGCTGTACACTGCCGGGACTCGTCGCGAGCAGGCGAAGCCCGCCCGATAGGCGTCGCAGGTAGTGCACGCAACTCTCGATACCGGCGACGTGCTCGCGCAGGTCGTCGGGCAGGTCCGCCTGTCGGAGCATCTGTAGACGGGCGTCGAGGGGCAGGAGGAGATTTCCGAGATCGTGGCCCAGTCCCGCCGCGAGCGTGCCGAGCGAGGCCATGCGCTCCGAGAGGCGAAGCTGTTCGATCGCCCGTTCCAGCGCGCTCGTACGCTCGCTGACCAGCCGTTCGAGGTGCTCGCCGCGATGCGCCAGCGCTTCCTGCGTGAGCCGCATCTCCGTCACGTCACGGATGACGACGCTGTAGCCGAGCAGCTTGCCCGTCGTCGTGTCGCGCCGGGCGGCCACGGCACCCATCCCGAAGAAACGTCGTCCGCCTTTCGCGAGCATCCAGCGGTCGTCGCGCAGCGTCCCGGTGTCCGCGAGCACGCGCATGTAATGCTCCATGATCCCCGCCGCGCGATCTTCCGGCGTGAAGAGCTCATGGCCATCCAGTGCGACGAACTGCTTCTGGGTGTATCCCAGCACCTGCTGACATCCTTCGCTCCACGTCGTCACCACGCCATGGGCGTCGGTGGAGAAGATCGCGTAGTCCTTCACCTGCGACACGAGCGATCGATAGCGCGCTTCGCTCTCGCGCAGCGCCGCCTCGGCGCGAATGCGCTCGGTGACGTCCTGGGCCATCGAGAGATAGGCTGTGATCGCTCCATCAGCGTTCCGCAGCGGCGTGTTGTGCCACTCGCAGATGATCGTGCGGCCATCCTTGGTGAGGTTTTCGTTCACGGCATGCGCTGACATGTCGCCCGAGGCCAACCGCTCGACCAGTCGTCCCGCCTCGTCGCGCGCCGCGGACGGTAGCAGCACGTCGAACCCGTCGCGCCCCACCACCTCATCGCGCCGATGGCCGAAGACGACCTCGGACGCCGCGTTCCACTCGACGATTCGCCGCCGCGCGTCGGTGACCACGCACGCGACCGGCATGCGGTCGAACTCGAGCCGGAGCTGAGCGAGCATGTCGTGCTGGCCGACGATCGGCGGACGCTCGGTGATGTCGTGGAAGTAGTTCGCCAGCCCGCCGTCGGGGAGCGGGTCGAAGCCGCTTCGCAGCCAGACATCCCACGGCTCGTGGAAGTAGTCGAAGGAAACGGAGACGCGCTCTTCCATGGCCCGACACATCTGGGCGGCGGCCTCGCCATCTCTGGACTCCGGAAAGAGCTCCGTCCAGAAGTGTTTCCCGATCATCGACTCCGGGTTCATCCCGTGGGCCTGCCAGAACGTGCGGGCCACGGAGTTCATGTGCGTGATGTGCCAGCCGGCGTCGAACAGCTGAAAGGCGTTGACGATCGTCTCCAGGAGACGCGTCGGCTCCCTCTCGGGTTCACGCAGCACGCGAGCGAAGCCGAGGTGAACACGCGCAGATTGCCTGGTCACGAACGGATGAGCTGAAAGGCAGCGATGCGTGGGCGAGTGGGCCGCGAGTCGTCGCGGGCCGGTCCCGGCCGGTGAGACCGATGAGTCATCTTCCCCCGGCGGAAAGCACCGTGACGGTGATGGTCTGGTCGGCAGAGTTCACGGGCGCTTCCTCGTACTCGAAGCAACGTCGTCGGCCGACCGCCGTCGCATGGACGGTCGAGCATCGGTGTCGACGACGTCGTCGAATGATCGCAGTATGGAGAAGCGATCGAGCCGCAGCAAGCGGCGTCAGCGTATGTCTCGAGACGGTCACGACCGGGCGTGATCGGCGTTAGGTTGACAATCGTCGCCCAGCGAACGCCACACCACCATCCGTATGCGACGCACATGACACCCCACATTGCTCGTCAGTCCACGACACTGCTCATCCTCGGCGCGCTGCTCGCCGCGGCCTGCGCTCCGCTGTCCACCCCGCAATCAGACGCGATGGCCGCGTCGACGGCGCCCGTGACTCAGCGCGATCCCCGCGAGCAGGCGTTCGTCGATTCGGTGCTGCGCGGCATGACGCTCGAGGAGAAGATCGGGCAGCTCAACCAGCCATCGGGACTCGGTCAACCAACCGGGCCGGGCGGTGCGCCGGCGGGAATCGATCAGGTGCAGCGTGGAGAGGTCGGCTCGTTCCTCAACGTCGTCGGGGCGGATACCGTTGCGCGGCTCCAGAAAGTCGCGGTAGAGCAGTCGCGCACGCACATCCCGCTGCTCTTCGGCCTCGACGTCATTCACGGCTACCGCACGACCTTTCCCGTGCCACTTGCCGAATCGAACAGCTGGGATCCGGCGGCGGCCGAACAGTCGGCGCGGATCGCGGCCGCGGAAGCGTCGGCCGATGGCGTGAACTGGACCTTCGCCCCGATGGTCGACGTGGCGCGCGATCCCCGTTGGGGACGCATCGTCGAAGGCGCCGGTGAAGATCCGTATCTCGGCTCCGTGATGGCCGCCGCGCGGGTGCGAGGGTTTCAGGGCTCGGATCTACGCGACGTGAACACCGTCGCCGCCACCGCGAAGCATTTCGCGGCGTACGGCGCGGTCGAAGGGGGCCGCGATTACAACGTCGCCAACCTCGGCGAGCGCACGTTGCGCGACGCGTACCTGCCGCCATTTCACGCCGCGGTATGTGCCGGCGCACAGACTTTCATGGCCGCGTTCAACGAGATCGACGGCGTGCCCGCGCATGCGAACCGTCATCTGATGACGGACATTCTTCGTAACGAGTGGGGGTTCGACGGAGCGGTCGTCAGCGATTGGGCCGGCATCGGCGAGCTGCTCAATCACGGAATCGGCGCCGACAGCGCGACCGTCGGGCGATTGGCCCTCGACGCCGGCGTCGACATCGACATGGTGAGCACGGTCTATCGCGGACAGCTGGCGGCGCTCGTGCGAAGCGGGCGGGTCGCCCGGAGCACGCTCGACGAAGCGGTCCGGCGCGTGCTGCGAATCAAGTATCGCCTCGGCCTCTTCGAGCACCCCTATCGTGGCGATGCGGCGCGCGCGCGGGCGATCACGCTCTCCGCGCAGAACCGGGCCGCCGCCCGCGCGGTGGCGCGCGAATCGATCGTGCTCCTGAAGAACGAGCGGCGCGCGCTTCCACTCTCGAAGGATCCGGGCACCGTCGCCGTCGTCGGCGAGCTGGCCGCGGATAGCGACGCCGCCATCGGGAACTGGGCGGCGTTCGGGCGTGGGAGCGACGCGATCTCGGTGCTCACCGGCATCCGACGGGCGGTCGCGCCTCGCACGACGGTGACGTACGCGCGCGGCGCATCGCCCACGAGCGACGACACCACCGGCATCGCCGACGCCGTGCGCGTCGCTCGAGCGGCGAACGTAGTCGTGCTCGTCATCGGCGAATCGCCGTCGCAGAGCGCCGAAGCGTCGAGCCGCGCGAGCATCGAATTGCCTGGCGCGCAACAGCGACTCGCCGAGGCGATCGTCGCGACGGGCAAGCCGGTGGTGGTCGTGCTCATGAACGGCCGGCCGCTCGCCCTGCAGTGGCTCAACGATCACGTCCCCGCGATCGTCGAAACCTGGTTTCTCGGGGTCGAGCATGGCACCGCGACCGCCGACGTCCTCTTCGGCGACTACAACCCTGGCGGCAAGCTCACGACGACGTTCCCGCGCGTCACCGGGCAAGTACCGATCTACTACGACCACAAGAACACCGGCCGCCCGCCGAGCGCCGAGCACTACACGTCGAAGTACATCGACGTGCCATGGACACCGCTGTACTCCTTCGGGCACGGATTGAGCTACACGACGTTTCGCTACGGCGCCCCACGTCTCAGCACTACCACCATGCGCCCCACCGATTCGATCCGGGTCGACGTCGACGTCACCAACACGGGCGACGTCGCCGGAGACGAAGTGGTGCAGCTCTACCTGCGCGACGACGTCGGAAGCGTGACGCGGCCGGTGCGCGAGCTGCGCGGCTTCCGGCGTGTACAGCTCCGGCCGAACGAGACGCGCACGATCGCGTTCACGATCGGGCTGCAGGATCTCGCATTTCACGACACGGCGATGGTGCGTGTGGCCGAGCCGGGCACGTTCACCGTGTTCGTCGGCGGCAATTCGGTCGACACACAGCAGGCGGGCTTCCGCTTCGTGACGGCGGATGGACGTCCGGTGCGCGTGCCGGAGACCTGCCGGCCAAGACGTGGCTGACCGTGCCGGCCTGCG
>DASXHF010000153.1:0-12990 GCA_036488775.1 Gemmatimonadaceae bacterium
CGTTCACCCGCGATGTCGACGATCGTGAGGCCCGCGCGGTCGGCGATGGCGCGCACCTCCGGCGCGTCGCCATGGAGAAACTCCGCGCCGAGCTCGATCGGCAGAGGCGTTCGCGCGTCGCGTACGGTGAAGACCCGCCCGCCGATGCGCCTGCGCGCCTCGAGGACGAGTGGCCGTAGTCCGCGCTCATGCAGCCGATGCGCGGCCGCGAGCCCGGCCACGCCTGCGCCGACGATCACGACGTCGACGTTGCTTCGTTCGGTGGTCATGTGCGGCACGCGCGGGCAGAAAGCATGCCCTCTGCACACCGCGGGTGGACGTCAGCGCGTCCTCAATACACGCGGCGGCCGTCCCGCTGACGGCTGACGTCGAACAACGTGCCCATCGTGAAGACGAGGAACGGCCGCGCGGACAACGACGCGCTGCGCACCACAGGATATCCGATGTCGATGCGCGCGCTGCTCACCGCGCCGTTCGCCGTCAGGATCCGGAAGCGGGTGCCGACCACGCCGGCCCGCAGCTGATTGTCCGCCACGCTGTCGACGCCCCGCCGGAAGGACGCGGCCAGGAACGGGCCGGCGTCCACGACCGACGTCGTCCCGATGGTGAAGAGATGAATCGAGCGCTCGACGGAGGCGGCGATCGTCCGCTCACCACGCGCCGCGTACGGGCGCACCACGGGCGTCGTGTAATCCGCCAGCGGCATGAGCGAGAGTGCGCGGAGATCGGGGTCGACCTCCAACAGCCGCTCGAACGACAACCGCGCGCCCCACATCCCTCTCGGCGCCTCCTCGTACCAACCGGCGGAGGCGCGCGCGATGTGATTCGCGTCGACGTACTTGCCGAGGTACCCGGAGCCCCACAGATCGAGCATCAGCACGCGCCCGCGTCCGGGAATCCACACGCGTCCCAGCCATGCGTCCACCTTGCCGGCCGGCTGATGTACGCTGCGCTCGTACCCGCCGGCCGCGACGATGTCGCCTTCCCAACCGATCGGGATGTCCAGGAATCCGCTGCCCGGCACCACCCAGCTCGCGGTGTCGTACTGCGCCGTCCGGCGCATCATCCCCAGATCGACGCCGAGAAAGCTGCGCACGTGCGGCGTCTGCGGTGGTGCGCCCGCCGGCAGCGTGCGCGACGTCGAGATGCTCGCCGCGCTGTCGAACTCCGCTCCGACGACGAGCATCGTGACCATGCGCGACGAGTTGCTGGTGCTCCCGACGCGCCGGCCGATGAGCGCCATCGCGCTGACGGTGTGGAGCGAGCGGTCGGTCGCGGCGGTGTCTCCGAACGACAGCCGAGCGACGTTCGCCTCGACACGCCACGGGTCGAACACGCTGTACTCGTGATTGCGCGCGCCGGCGCGGAAGGTGTGCGAGTCGCCCAGCTTCGCGAAGCGGACGTTCGCCGACAGGTCGCTTCCGAGCACCCAGGGGTCGCTCAGCGAGACTGCCGCTCCGGGTCCGCGGTTGGACATCTCGCTCGTGAGCGAGATCGTGCGGCCGGTGCCGAGGAGGTTCCGCTCCTCGACGCCGAGCGACAACGACGACGCGCTGCGGAGTCGCGCCGTCGGGCGAAGGCTCCAGCTGTCGCGCGTCCTCAGGACGAGCCCGACGCCGGCGCTGTCGCCGCACTGCCGCGCGAGGAGCACGGCGTCGGTGAAGGTTCGCTGGCGCCGAAGTCGGCGCATCGTCTCGCCGATCATCAGCGTGTCGACCGTATCGCCCGGGGCGAACAGGAGCTGGCGCCGGACCGTGGTCTCGCGCGACACCGGATGCAGGGGCGCGCCAAGGTGCGTGAGTCCCGGAAGCTCAGGGCCCTCGGTCACCACCTCGACCGAGGTGATGCGCGCGCCGCTCAGCGACGCCATCGACGAGCGCGACTCCAGCACCGAACAGTCCTCGGCGAGGACCGGACGAGCAAGGAGACACGCGCTCAGCGTCGAGCACGCGGTGCAGACGACAGCAAGGCGCAACGGGTCGGTAGTGGGGCCGCGGCGGCGGCGGACCGATCGAAGGCAGCGACGAGTTGGCGCGTCGCGGGACAGCCCACCAAGACTGGGTGAACGGGCCCCGAGAAACAAGGGTCCGGGGCCGGCCGGCGCGCGGTGTCAGCGCTCGATCAGCTCGATCTCCCGCGAAGTCGCCACCGGCCCGCCCTCCGACGGTGTGACGGAGAGTGTCACGCGGTACCGGCCGCCCGGCAGATTCGCCAGGTCGAGCGAGACGGACCGGCCCGTCACTCCAGACGCCGGTGGTCGTGCGTCCGTCCAGCGCATTCGGAGCGGGGTGTCCTTGTCTTCCAGTCCTAGTCGCTGGCGGGCGGCGCGGAAGAAGCCATTGTCGATGCGCTCGACCGACACGGCGACGTCGACGCTCTCGCCGCCCTCGGCCAGACCGTATGTCTCCCAGAACAGCCCCATCGGCCTGGATCGCACGACGCTGTCGCTCGGAAACGCACGGACGAGTGCCGAGTCGAGCGTCGACGCGGGTTCGGCGCCCCCTTCGAACAACAACAGGTCCGACAAGGCAAGGTGACTGCGGGCAACACTCGGCGCGTAGAGCACGCGGCTCCGACCGAACGTCCCGGCCGCGCTGTCGCTGACTTCGACGCCCGCGACGCGTGGCGTGCCAGCGACGCGGAGCATTTTCGCGCCGCGCCGACTGGAGTCGGGAGGCGCGGCGACGCTGGTGCCGTCGTCGAGGGCGGCGGCGAGCCGGACGTCCGGCGCGGTGACGGAGTCGTCCCACACCGCGTAGCTGGCCACGACGAGCGTCGAATCGCCGCGCCGAAAACGCGCCAGCTGGGCGGACATCGCACCGATCCGGTACAGCGAGCGCAGGGCGACGCGGGATTCGGCGCGGTGCGACGCGAGCTCCCAGCCGTCGTCGCCCGAGCCGGCCAGCGTGTCCAGCAACGGCTCTCGAGGTCCGAACGCGAAGCTCGGCGACGGGTCGTGCCCCACGATCCCTGGCTCGCTGATGGCGACGGCCGACGTCTGCACGCGTCCCCAGGACGTCGGCCATCCATAGCGAAGGAGCAGCTCCTCGGCGTCAGCGCCCCAGCGCAGCGGCTGCGGCGACGCGGCGCGTTGGGCGATCCAACTCTGCACGCGACGGACGGAGAACTCCACTTGCCACTCGTTGGCCGGGGCCGCCAGCCGGGGCCGTGCCAGCAGCCAGTACCGCCGCTCGACCACCGCGCGCTGGTCGCAGGGCAACCGCTCGTACCGGCCGCGGGCGTCGCCTGGGAGCAGCGTCCGGATGTCGGACCACCGGCACCGAGTGTCTTCGGGCATCTGCTGTATGGCCCGGGCAAATGCGGAATCGGCGGCCGCGTCCTCGCCGTTTCCGTGCGACGCGTAGCCCAGCAACGCGTCGCACCACCACGGGGTGCCGCGGCATTCGCGGGCAGCGGCGCCCGCGGCGGCCTCACGATGCGCCTCGAGGAGATAGTGGACCCGAAGGGCCGCGATCCAGTCGTCGCCGGGTCGACGCTGCGCGACGGAATCGAGGATGTTCAGCAGCTCGGCGCGCCGGTCGGCGATCGTGGTGGGCTCCGCGGGCACGGTGATGGGGGATCCATCCTCGTACCACCAGCAGTAGCGCACGATGCGCACGTCGCACCGGCCGGCGCCGCCCGTCTCCCAGGGGAGCCGCCCTCGGCGGGCTCGCTCGAAGTCGGCCTGTGCCGAACGGGCTCGATCGATGTCGCGCGCCGAATCGGCCGGATCGCTCGGTCGCGGCGGGCGGCCGGCACCGAACGCGACGGTCTGGAGCTGCAGCGCCAGGGCGGTGATTGCCAGGAGCATCCTCGACCTCCGGTCTTGACGACCCCGGGCCCGGGGTTTCCGTCATCCCTTCCCGCGTCCGGGCAGGACCCGGGCCGGGTGTTTCCGTCCCACTGCCGCATGCCCCGCGCCCGCGTGACCGGAGGAGGGGGCCGACTGTCCTCATACGCAGCCCTCCGCCCGCTCATTTCCCCTCGCGCAGCCCGTGAAGAAAGTCTGTCCGCAGTGCCGCGCCGAATTCGAGGCGAACCTGGACCTGTGCCCCGACGACGGGGCGAGCCTCGTGGAGGCCGCCCCCGCCGTGGACCCGCTCGTCGGCCAAATTCTCGCCGACCGATACAAGATCATTCGCACCCTGGGAGAGGGCGGGATGGGGCGCGTGTACCTGGCGGAGCACGTCCGCATGGGGCGGCTGAGCGCGGTGAAGGTCATGAACCCCGCGCTCGCCCCGACCCCGGACGCCATCAGCCGGTTCAACCGCGAGGCGGCGAACGCGAGCCGGATCAACCACCCCAACGTCGCGGCGATCTACGACTTCGGTGAGACGGACGACGGCACGCTGTACCTCGCCATGGAGTTCGTCGAGGGCCAGACGCTGTCGTCGCTGCTCCGGACCGGTGGCCCGCTTACGCCCGCGCGCGCCGCGGAGCTCGCCGGTCAGGTCGCCGACGGGCTCACCGCGGCGCACCGCCTGGGCATCGTCCATCGAGACCTCAAGCCCGACAACGTCCTCGTCACACACCATCACGACGGCCGCGAGTGGGCCAAGGTGGTGGACTTCGGTATCGCGAAGGCGACGACGCAGGACAGCAATCAGACGGTGACGTCGCTCGGCATGTCGATCGGGACGCCCGAGTACATGAGTCCCGAGCAGATCGCCGGCGAGCCGCTCGACGCGCGCACCGATCTCTATTCGCTCGGTCTGGTGCTGTTCAACATGCTCACCGGAGTGCTGCCGCATCCGGCACTCACGTCGAAGCAGTCGCTCGTGCACCGGCTCACGGCGCGGCCGCGGACGCTCGCCGAGGTCCGCCCGAACATTGCGTGGCCGCCGCGGCTGCAGAAGGCATTGGAGCGTGCGCTCGCACCGGAGCCGGACGAGCGCTATTCGTCCGTCGCCGACTTCGCGCGCGACGTGAAGGCTGGCGTCGGATTGCCGACCTTCATGGGCGCCGCGTCGATCGCTGGCTCGGTCACGCGGCTGATGACGCCGCTCGGCGTCGCTGCGGTTCCCGACCGTACGCCCGTGACTCCGACGAAGCCGACGAAGGCGAAGAGCGGTCGCGGGCCGCTCGTCGCGGCGGGGTTGCTGCTCGCCGCCGGCGCGGCGGTGATGGCCATTCGCCCGCCGACGGCGCTTCAAGCCTTCATGCAGGCCAACGGCCTCGGGCCTCGCCCTGCGGCGACCACGCATGCGGACTCGGTCGTCCGCGCCGCGGACGCCGCGGCGGCGCAGCACGACACGGCGGCAACCACGACCACGTCGGACTCCACCACGGCGCACGACGCGGGGCCGCTCTCTCCCGTCGATCCCGGTCTGGTGCTTCGAGCCGCGGCCATGCGCAGCACCGCCGACTCGACCGACGCTGGTCACGCGGCAGTGATGCAGACGGCCGAGGCGGCGGCACGAGAGATCTTCGGCACCGTGACTCGCGCGCGAGGGTTCATCCACGAAGGGCAGCTCGAGGGCGCCGGCAAAGATCTGCGTGTCGCCTTCGAGGAATATCAGATCTTCCGCACCGAGCACGCGAGCGCGCCGCAGATGGACTCGATCAAGGTGAGTCTGCAGTCCGCGATGGACGAGGCGCTGAGCGCCTGCGGCATGGTACGCGACTCCCTCGCCGCGCGACCCGGGCGGAAGATCAAGTGCCAACACCCCGCCAAGGATGGCATCCTCGTCGTCGAGCTCGACGACGGACCGGCGCGCCGCGTTCCCACGATCATGCCGGCGGCACCGTCGCCGGCCCCCGCCGGCGCACCGGCCCCTGCGCAGTCGCCTTAGCGAAAGAAGTAAAGCAGCGCCGCCATCTCCAACGTCGCCGCGACGACGCCGAAGATGAGCGCTTTCCGAATGTCCCTGCGCGTTTGTTCCGACTCGTCGCTCATCGATCCGCCTCGGCGGAAGCACCGTTCAATTCCAGCACGCCATCCCTATGGCTCGCCGTCGCGAACGCTTCGTCTCCATCCCGCGTCTTCCCCGGGTCCCCGGCATGACTCCTCTCTCGAGGTCCGAAGCGGACGCGCCGCCGACCGATCAGGAAGCTCTCGATCGTCTCCGCCGATTCGGCGGCGACAAGCTGCTACGTGAGATGATAACGCTTTTTCTCGCCGCGGTACCGGAGCGCATCCAGACGGCGCGCGACGCGGCCCGTCGCGGCGAGGGTGCGGTGGCCGAGCGGGCGCTCCATTCGTTGAAGTCGAGCGCCGCGCAGCTCGGTGCGATGCACATGCAGCGGCTGAGCGAGCGCGGCGAGCGCGCCGCGCGAGAGGGATCGCTGGACGCGGTGCTGCCGATCGTGGAAGAGCTCTCGCAAGAGCACGGGCGCGTTCATGCGTGGCTCTCCGCGGCGCGCGACGGCGGCGCGACGTGAAGACGATCGCCGTGGTGGAGGACAACGCCGACAACCGGTTGCTGCTCCAGGCGATTCTCGACGGGATGTACCGGCTCGTCGAGTACGAGAACGGAATCGACGCGCTCGCCGGCCTCCAGGGCCCGCTCCCCGACCTCGTGCTGCTGGACATCTCGCTGCCCGGGATGGATGGCAACGAGATCCTCTCCCACATCCGGCGCGATGAGCGGCTCCGTCGCCTTCCGGTGATCGCGCTCACCGCCCATGCGATGTCGGGGGACCGTGAGAAGTATCTGGCCGCCGGATTCAACGACTACATCACCAAGCCGATCGTCGACGAGACGATCCTGCTCGGCGCCATCTCACGATGGCTGGCAGCTGCCGATACTGCCAGCACGTAGTGGAACCAGGCCGGCGCGCGCCGGGTAGCCCTGCCGGGCCCGCCCGCCAGCGCTGACCGCGCTTCCCGCCCTTCATCGACGAGTGGCAGCCGCACCGCCTGCGCGTCGCCACCCGTTGCCTCAGCCCGACTCTCCGCCATGCCGAAGCTTTCCCCGACCGTGCAGCGCCTGATTCTCGCGTTCACGACCGGCTTCTTCCTCGCCTGTGCCGCGCGCGTCAGCGGCCAGAGCGAATCGCCCGCTCCGACGTCGCTGACACCATAACGCGGGCACTCAGGCCTCCCGCAGCGCGGCCATCGGCGTCTCGCGGAAGACGTCTCGGCCGGTGAGCATGCCGATGCTGACGGCGATGGCCATCATCAGCAGCGCCACCAGGAGCGCCGGGCCGAACGCCGGCACATACGGCTGCTTGAAGATGAAGTGCATCAGCGCCCACGCCCCGCCTGTACCGAGTACCACACCGACGACACCGCCCAGGCCGCCGAGCAGCAGGTATTCCGCCAGCATGATGCGGCCGACCTGACGCCGCGTGGCGCCCAGCACTTTGAGCAGCACCCCCTCGCGCAGCCGCTCGCGTCGTGTGGCGCTCACTGAGCTGAACAGCACGGGGATGCCGAGCGCGAGGCTCAGCCCCGCCATGAACCGGATGGCCGCGGTGACCTTGTTCAACACCCGGCCAACGGTCTGCTGGATCAGGGTGAGATCGAGGCTCGACACGTTCGGAAAGCGTGACACCACGTCGCGCTGCAGGCGCGCGACCGCGGCGTCGCCGCGGACGTCGGCGAGCACGACGAACTGCTTCGGCGCCTTCTCGAGCGCGCGCGGCTCGAACACGACGAAGAAGTTGGGCTCGAACCGGGTCCAGTTCACCTCGCGGAAGCTCGCGACCCGCGTCGGCACGAGCACGCTCTGCACGTCCCAGACGATGGTGTCGCCGATCGACAGCTTGAGGTCCTGCGCGATGCCCTTGTCGACCGACACCTCCGGCAGTGCCGGCGCGCGCGTGCCACCGCGATGGAACGTGCCCGCCGTGAGTCGCTCCGACGGCACGAGCGAGTCGCGATAGGTCGAACGGAACTCGCGGCGCATCGCCCACCCTTCGGCGTGCCGGCGGCCATGGGTGGTGTCGGTGGTGAGCTTCGCCGCGGGGACGCCGTTGATCGACGAGATCTTCATCGGCACGAGCGGCGTCCGCTGAATCACCTGCGCGCCGCTCGCACGAATGAGCGAGTCGACGCCCGGACCCTGGTCTCCCTGCACGTCGAAGAAAACGACGTTCGCGCGCGACGCGACGAGCTTGACGTCGACCGTGCGCAGGAGGTTGCGCTGCACCTGATACACGGTGCTCATCAGAAAGACGCCGAAGCCCAGCGCGAGCACCACCGACCGCGTCTGATTTCCGGGACGATACAGGCTCGCCACGCCCTGCCGCAGCACGAACGGCCAATTCGGCTGCACGACGCGCCGCGCCGACGCGCTCAACCCGGCGGCCGCGGCGTACAGCAACCCCACGGCGGCGCCGATGCCGGCGGCGAACCCCAACCCCTGCGTCAGATCGTTGGCGCGCGTGATCCCCAACGCGGCGATGCTCAGCACGATGGCGACGGCAACGAGCACCCGCACCGGATCGAAGCGCGCGCCGCGCAGGGCGTCGGCGTCGGATTCGCGCCGCAGCGTCTGGAGCGGCGAGACGTTGCGCAGCGCGACGAGCGGTCGCAGCGCGAACATCAGCGCGACCCAGACGCCGACGAGCATGCCGGTGATCACGGCGCTCCACTCGAGCGAGACGTGCACGTCCACCGGCAGGAAGTCGGCGAGCACGCGCGGCAGCAGGAGCTGCAGGCCGAGCCCGAGCACCGCGCCGAACGCCGCGCCCAACAGTCCCATCACGGTGGCCTGAATGAGATAGATCGCGAGCACCTGCCCGCTCGTTGCGCCGAGGCAGCGGAGGATGGCCACGGTGTCGATCTTTCGCATCACGAAGGCGTTCACACCACTCGCGACGCCGATGCCGCCGAGGAGCAGCGCGACGATCCCGATCACGCTGAGGAAGTCGCGCAGCTGGTCGATCGCCTGGGTGAGGTTGAACTCCGTCTCGGCCACCGTTCGCGCGCGGACACCGGCGGAGTCCATCCGCTGCTTGAAGCGGAAGAGGAATCGCTGCGCCGGAAGCGTGGGCGGCAGCTTGAACAGCGCCTCGTGATCTGACCGGCTGCCGAACATCAACAGCGAGGTCTCGTCGACGTAGCGCGCCGGGATGTAGATGCGCGGCCCGATCGCCGACGCGACGCCGACGTCGCCCGGGACGCTTCGCAACGTGCCGATGACGATGAAGCGCGCGAATCCCAGCGTGAGCGTGTCGCCGACCTGTCCGTTGAGGGCGATGAGGAGCGACGGATCCACGAGCGCGAACCGGCCCGACTGCAGTCGCGCCCACTGGTCGGCCGGACTGGTGAGGATCTGCCCGTAGAACGGATACCCCGGCGTGACGGCACGGATCTGCGACAGACGCGTGAGTCCCGTGCGCTGCGACAGCGCCATCGACGAGAACGTGGTGACGTCCGCGCGCGCGACGCCTTCGCGCTTCAACGAATCCAGGCCAACCGCGAGCGGCTTGGGGAAGGGCTGTCGCGCCGTGAGCGCGATGTCGCCGCCCAGCAGGGCGCGCGCCTGTTCGCGGACGCTGCGCTGGGTGTTGCTGGCGAAGGAGTCGATCGCCACGAGCGCGGCGACGCCGAGCGAGATGGACGACATGTAGAGGAGCAGCCGGCGTCGTGCCGTGCGGCTCTCTCTCCACGCGAGGGCGAGGAGCTGCGACGTTCGCATCGTCATCCTGCGGCCGACTTCAGGTCGCGCGCGCGGGTGGCCGTGTCGCTCACCACCGCTCCGTCGGCGAGACGAATGATGCGCTGCGCGCGCTGGGCGAGCGTGAGATCGTGCGTGACGAGCACGATCGTCGTGCCGGACTCGCGATTGAGGTTCTCGAGAAGCTCGACGATACGGTGGCCAGTATCGCTGTCGAGGTTGCCGGTGGGCTCGTCGGCGAAGAGCAGGCGCGGCGCGTTGCTGAACGCCCGCGCGATCGCGACGCGCTGCTGTTCACCGCCCGAGAGCTGATTCGGGAAGTGGTGCGCGCGGTCCGCGAGCCCGACGCGGTCGAGGAGCTCGCGGGCGCGGGCAGGGGCGCCGTCGTCGCCGCGCAGCTCGAGCGGCACCTGCACGTTCTCGAGCGCCGTGAGCGTCGGAATCAGCTGGAAGCTCTGGAACACGAAGCCGACCTTGGCGCCGCGCAGCCGGGCTCTCTTATCTTCCGAGAGACGCGAGAGATCTTCGCCGTCGAGGATGACGGTGCCCGTGGATGGCACGTCGAGGCCGGCGAGCAGGCCGAGCAGCGTCGTCTTGCCGCTGCCGGACGGTCCGACGATCGCGACGAACGCGCCGTCGGGGATGACGAAGCTCACGTCGCGCAGGACGGCGAGCTGATGGTCGCCGCTGCGGTACTCCTTCACCAAATGGCGGGCTTCGAGCATGAGATCTGTGAAAGGGACGGTGGCGGTGCTGCTGCTCGTGAGCGCCGGCGCATGCAAGAGCGAGCGCGAACCGGCGGTGCTGCCCCCGAAGGGTAACTCGGCGGACTCCACGCATCCGGTCGTCGCCGCGGCCGATGCGCGTGGAACCGTACTCTTCCTCGGCACGTCGCTCACGGCCGGACTTGGCCTCGAGCCCGACAGTGCGTACCCGCAACAGCTGCAGCACCGAATCGATGCGGCCGGCCTTCCGTTCACGACGGTGAATGCCGGAGTGAGCGGTGAGACCTCTGCCGGACTGTTGCGCCGTCTCGACTGGGTGCTGCAGCGGCCGGCCGGCGTCGTCGTGGTGGAGACGGGCGCCAATGATGGCCTGCGGGGACAGCCCGTGGCAGGCACCAAAGAAGCGATCGGCCAGATCCTCACGCGCATCAAACACGATCTGCCCAACGCGCGCGTCCTGCTCGTGCAGATGGAAGCGCCGACCAACCTCGGCGCTGATTATACGCGCGCGTTCCACGCGATGTTTCCTGCGCTGGCTCGCGAGCATGGGGTGACGCTGCTGCCCTTCCTGCTCGACAGCGTTGCCGGGCGGCCGTCGCTCAACCAGGCGGACGGTGTGCACCCCAACTACGTGGGGGAGCGGATCGTGACGTCGAACGTGTGGAAGGGGCTCGAGCCAGTGCTGCGGGCGGCGGCGGGGAAGGGCCGGTGAACCGTGAACCGTAGCGGCGAGCGGGGCGGCCAGCCGACCATTGCCCGCCGGGCGAAAATCTGCTAAACTCCAAGGCTGTCCTGCTTTACGTCCATTTTTCATCTCGGGTTCAGGGGTCTACTATGGCTGTGCCGGCCACGCAACTTCGACGCGGAATGGTCATCGTCTTCGAGGGCGAGCCGGTTCGCGTCGTCGAGTTCCGCCATCATACGCCTGGCAACCTGCGCGCAATGGTGCAGGCCAAGCTCAAGAGCCTTCGCACCGGCTCGAGCTTCGACCATCGTTTCCGTGCCGCGGACTCGATCGAGCCGGCGTCGATGGAGACGCACGATCTCGAGTACATGTACGACGCGGGCGGGACGTATCATTTCATGAACACCGAGAACTACGACCAGCTCGAGATGGACGAGGAGACGCTGGGCGACAACGCGCAGTGGATGCAGCCGGGGATGAAGATCCAGGCGGAGTTCTACGACGGGCGCGCCGTCGGCATCCGGTTGCCGAACTCGTTGACGCTCGCGATCGTCGAGACGAACCCGGTGATGAAGACGGCGACGAAGACCGCGTCGTCGAAGCCGGCGAAGCTCGAGAACGGCGTGACGGTGAACGTGCCCGAGTTCGTGGCGACGGGCGACCGGGTTCGCGTGAACCCGACGACGGGCGAGTACATCGAGCGGGCGAAGTAAGCCGGACACGCTCTACGCGCGGGAGCTGGCGGTGCGTGCGGGCCAAGGCGGTTGAATTGGCCCGTCCGGCTGATTACAATCAAAGCTCTCTACGGCAGTTGTGCGTAGGGGACCGCGCAGGCGGCGGTGACCACGGTGACTGTAGCTCAATTGGTTAGAGCACCGGACTGTGGCTCCGGGGGTTGCGGGTTCAATTCCCGTCAGTCACCCCTGACTGCGAGGAAGCTGCTCGACCGGGCCGGGCGCTCGTCAGCGGGCGGACTTTCGACGGTTTAGGTCCGTAGCTCAATTGGTAGAGCACCGGTCTCCAAAACCGGCGGTTGGGGGTTCGATTCCCTCCGGGCCTGTGGAACGGACAGTCGAACGGATGTTTGACAAGTGAAGGACGCAGTGCCTCGCGCCGTGTGTGGCGAGAGGAGGGACATGTCATGGAAGTCTGCCGGGGGCGTCGCGCCGCCGGCGCAAAGCCATGGCGGTATCGTCTAGGGGACTAGGACACGGCCCTCTCAAGGCTGGAACACGGGTTCGAATCCCGTTACCGCTATTTGCTCGCTTATTTGCTCGCTCGTCCGGCCCGTTCGTCTATCGGTTTAGGACGGCACCCTTTCACGGTGCAGAGACGGGTTCGACTCCCGTACGGGCTATGGGTGGTGTGACGGGACAGAGGGAGGAGGACCCGCGGTGACACGCGGTGCAGGGAATCGGAATCGTGGCTGGACGCTCCGTCATGCGAGCCCGATTGTGTGAGGGGCCGTAGCTCAGTTTGGTTAGAGCACTCGACTGTCACTCGAGAGGTCGCGGGTTCGAGCCCCGTCGGCCCCGTGGAATACAGCAGTGGATTGGTGAAGGGTGAAGGGGTGAAGGGGTGAATCGGTGAATCAGTGAGGCGGTGAATCGGCTGGTGACTCGGTGACTCGACAGCAACGGTCACAACCGCCGAGGAGAGTCGTTCGAGAATCTCCAGGCCAGTTGTGGTGGTTCGGTTTTGAGTCACCGAGTCACCAGCCGCCGTACCGATTCACCGATTCACCGATTCACCCCTTCACCGGCAGTTCAATGCCCTGGTGGTGAAACTGGTAGACACGCCATCTTGAGGGGGTGGTGCCGCAAGGCGTCGCGGTTCGAATCCGCGCCAGGGCATTTCGACGACACTGACGTCGCCACAGTAGCTCAGGGGTAGAGCACTCGATTCGTAATCGAGCGGTCGTGGGTTCAATTCCCACCTGTGGCTCTGTGGGACGACGCACGATCGATCGACGAACAACGGCGCCTTCGGGGCGCCGTTGTCGTTTCTGCGAGTC
>DASXHF010000190.1:0-2000 GCA_036488775.1 Gemmatimonadaceae bacterium
CGGGCGGGTCTTCACCGTACGCGACGCGCGAACGCCTCTGCCGATCGAGCTCGGCGCGGAGTTTCTCCATGGCGACGCGCCGGAGGTGCGCGCCATCGCCGACCGCGCGGGCCTCACGATCGTCGACATCGCGGGTGAACGATGGCGATCCGCACACGGCCGGTTCGCGCAGATCGACGATTTCTGGCGGGGGATCGACCGGATTCTGGGTCAGGCCGACGCGCACCGCACGCCCGATCGACCGCTCGCCGAACTGTTCGCCGAGCTACCCGGAGGCCATCGGTTCGCCGACGATCGCGCGCTCGCACGTCAATTCGTCGAAGGATTTCACGCCGCGGAGCTCGGTCGCATCAGCGAGCGCGCCGTCGCCAGCGGCGGCAATCCCGGCGAGGATCTGTCCGAGCAGCGCATGGGCCGCCTGATCGACGGATATCACCGGGTGGCGGAATGGCTCGCGGCGCCGGTACGCTCGCGGATCCGGCTTGGCAGAGTCGTGTCGTCGATCGACTGGTCGCCGCGTCGTGTCCACGTCACGCATCGGGGCGCCGATGGCCGGCGGACCGTGACCGACGCACGCGCCGCGATCGTCAGCGTGCCAATCTCGCTGCTGCACCCGTCGGCGCGCGGGCGGGGAACGATCTCGTTCACGCCGGAGGTGTCGGCAATCCGCCGCGCCGCATCGCTTCTCACGACCGGTCACGTGCAGCGTACGGTCGTGCTGCTCGACCGCCCCCTCGTGGAGCTGCTGCCGGAGCGGCGGCGTGAAGGCCTCGCGGCGTTGGCATTCCTCCACGCCTCGGGGGTCGACGTCGAAGTCTGGTGGACGAGCTATCCGCTGCGCAGCGGAATGATGGTCGGCTGGGCTGGCGGGCCGGCGGCATTGGCGCTCGAGGAGGCGCCCGCCCGGATCCGTCAGCGCGCGGTGGCGTCGCTGGCAGCCAGCTTCGGCATACCGCGCCCCACGCTTCAACGCCACGTGCTTCGGCTGCCCCATCATGACTGGAGCCGCGACCCTTTTGCCCGCGGCGCGTACAGCTACCCCCTGGCCGGCGGCAACGACGCGGCGCAGAATCTGGCGAGGCCGGTACGCGGCACGCTCTTCTTTGCCGGCGAGGCGACGGACGCCGAAGGCCGGAACGGAACCGTGCACGGAGCGATTGCTAGCGGATATCGCGCAGCGGATCAGGTGTGGCGGAGCGCGAATCGGCGGTAGCGCGCCACGATTCGGTCACGGGGAATTCCGTGCCTTGCCGTGGACCACCAATTGCCAGACGATCACAGCGGGACAGGCAGCAGCACTCAGCGGACGCGAGAGCGATGACCAGCATTCTGCAACACGACGTCGCACCGGTCTCTACGGTGTCCAACCCGGCGCGCGTCCGAGCCGCGCTGGATGCGCTCGAGCGCGCACGTGAACACACGCTTGCCATCATCGCCGCGGTGAGCGAGGACGACGCCGCACGGCAGCACGATCCGCTGATGAGTCCCCTGCTCTGGGATCTCGGCCACATCGGCGCCTTCGAGTCGCTCTGGCTGTTGCGGAACCTCGACGGCCCGATCGAGTTCGCGGAGATGCCCGGAACGTACAACCCCTTCGAGCATCCGCGCGCGACGCGCGGCACGCTCGATCTGCCGTCGCTGGCCGGAGCCCGGCGCGAGCTGGCGCTGGTGCGCGAGTCGGTGAGAGCGCGGCTCTCCGCCGAGCAGTTCGACGGAGCGTCGCCACTCCTGAGAGATGCATACGTCGTTCGCATGGTGGCACAGCACGAGAGCCAGCATCAGGAGACGATGCTGCAGACGCTGCAGCTCAAACAGGGAGCGCCGTACGCTGCTCCGCGCCAATGGTCGCTGCCCGCGGGCGCGCCGGTCGCCGCCGAGGGCGCGATGGTGTTGTGCCGCGGCGGACGCATGACCCTCGGCACCGACGATCGCAGCGAGGCGTACGACAACGAGCGTCCGCAGCACGAGATCGACCTCGCGCCATTCCGGATCGACGTCAC
>DASXHF010000224.1:0-21229 GCA_036488775.1 Gemmatimonadaceae bacterium
AAGTTGGGAGTGCGAAGCGCCGCGAAGGATGCGTATGGCGTGCTCTCACTCACGGCCCAGGAGCAGTATCTACGCTGGGTCGCGTCGATCAATCTCATGGAAATCGCGGCGGACGACGGCTCACTGCCGCTCTTCGAGCGACAGCGCCGGGAGTTGGAGACGCAGAATTTGCCCCCATTGCTTCGGACTCAGTTCCTCATCCACGCGGGAGAGGGGCTGTCGCGTTTCGGCGACACGATCGCGGCGTCGCGCCTCCTGAACCACGCGATGGACATGGCAGTCAGCTACGGGTTCAATCGGCTTATCTTTCACGCCGAAGAGCAGCTCGCCTTGCTCAATGCGCCGCGGCCTGTTCCGGCGGAGAAGATCACTCCGCCGGAACTCCAGCCGATCGCGAGTGCGCTCAGTCAGCTGCGCGAGGAGTTGGCGTCCACGTAGGACGGGTCAAGTTTCAGCAGATACCCGAGCTGCCGCTCGTGACGATCGGGCATTCGCGGCGCGGGGCCGTCGAGGCGGTTCCACATGCAGAAATGGCAAAGGAGGCGATCGCAACGAGAACGAGGGTGAGGTGGCGGCGGGACATGGGCGACTCCGGTTTGGGAGAAAACGGTTGGTAGGACCGACTATCTCCGAACGTAGGGTCGCGGTGCGTCGCGTAAACCGGCATTTTGTGACAAAAAACCGGGTTTTTGCGACACCATTTCCACGCGGTCCGCATTGCACGTCGTCGCTCTGCTTCCTCGAAACCTGCTGTCGCACCTTCGCCTCGTGCTCGGGGACCGTCATTCCCTGAGCACGGCGACGGATGCGGCGGAGCTCGACAGCATGCTGCGGGAGGGCGACGCCGACCTTCTGGTCGTGGACCCGACCACGCGTGATGGACGGTCGGCGGACGCGATCGAGGAGATCGTCGCGCGACAGCGTGCGCTCGCGGTGATCGTTTACACGACGCTTGCGCCGACGTCGATGCGGCTCGTGGTGCGGCTGGCACGGTTGGGCGTACAGCACGTGGTGTTGAATCGGTTCGACGACGAGCCGCGCCGCTTCCTCGAGCTGATCGAGCGCGTGCCGGCCTATCCGGTGGCCGAGTTGATGTTGCAGGACCTGGCACCGCAGCTCGCCGCGCTGCCGATTGTGTTGGCCCGGGCGATCGAGCAGTTGATTCGCTCACCGTCCCGAGTGAAGAACGGACACGAGCTGGCGGCACTGGCGGGGATGACACCGCGCACGCTGTACCGCCATCTGTTGCCGGTGGGCCTGTCGGCCCGACATCTGATCGTGTGTGCGCGACTGCTGCGGGCCTACACCTTTCTTCGGGGCCCCGACAGTCGGCTGAAGGAGGTCGCGCTCAAGCTGGGGTACGTCGACCCTGGGATCCTGAGCGAGCAGTTGCGGGACTGGACGGGCTGCGCGCCGAGAGACATTCGGCGCCTTTTCCCGCCAGCGAAGTTCGTTCGTCTGCTTGCCGATCACCTGCGGCGTGCCGACGCGACGGAGGAGGACGCAGTCGAACCGGTGTAGGTCGGCGCGTGCAGTGTGTGCCAGAGGGAGAGATGAGTCCTGACAGCGAGAGCGGAATGCATCGAGAGCGAGTCAAGGTGCTGGTCGTCGACGACGAACCGGCGATCTGCAAGGCGTTGACGATCGCGCTCGAGCGGGCGGGATACGACGCGATCTCCGCGCAGTCGGGCGACGGCGCGCTCGCGCTGCTCGGGAGGACGCACGTGGACGTGATGCTCATCGATCTCCGGATTCCGGACACGCGTGGCGACGTCGTGTTCGAGCTGGCGGCAGCGACGCAGCCGCAGCTGCGAAAGCAGACGGTCTTCATGACGGGCGACATCTCCGAACGTGCGCAGAAGCTCATTGCGTCGTGCAAGTGCACGATGCTGCGCAAGCCGTTCGAGCTACGGCAGATGGTAGCGGCGATCGATGCGGTCGCACCGAAGCAGCGTCGCGGGATGCGCGGTCAGAGTGCGTGAGAGCGGCCGGGTGACGACGACGGCCGGCGCCGCTCAGAGCGTCCAGCGCTTGAGCTTTGCGATCGTCTCTTCCAATGCGCGGCGTTCGGCGTCGCGACTTGCTTCGGCCCACAACCCCTCGTAGGTCCGCACGGCGAGGTCGAGCGCGAGCGGATCATGCTCCGCGCCGGCCAGGCTCGCGGCGTTGTCGGCGAGCGCGGCGCGAGCCAACTGGTCGGCGGGGAATCGGTCGGCCACGTTCTGCCAGCGCCCGACGCGCGCCCGCGGGTCCGGCTCGGCCAGTGCCCAGAGGTGCCATGCGCCTCGATTCCCTGCGTCGGCTTCGATGGCGCGACTCGCCAAGTTGCCAACGACGTCGGCGCCGCGTCCTGTGAGCCAGTAGGCGTTGGCGAGGACGACCATCGCCTGTGCATCGGTAGGCCTGACGGCGACGACGCGCTCGTAGACTGGGATGACGACCTCGGGGAGGTCGCGAAAAGGTTCGGCTGCGGCGACGAGATCGTCGGCGGGCGCGTTGCGGGCGATCCCCTGTACGCGGTCGAGCAGAGCGCCGACGTCACCGCGCTCCCGATAGTCCTGCACGGCAGCCGCGAGGGTCACGGCCGTTTCGTTTGCTGGGGTGGAGAGCATGGACGAAAGCTATATGCAGAGGAACGGCGGTGGAGTGGCCGCGCGCGACGCAGCGCTCGCGACGGAGTTGGTGGCTCGGCTGGTGCCGGGCGCCGACGCGTCGCTGCTGGTGTCCGCGTTGCTGGCCGAGCGAGAGGCACCGCCACATACGCCGTCCGCGGTGCCGTCGGGCGTGGAGCTCGCGCCGCCCGAGCGCGAGCTGCACCGGGTGCGCGCCCAGCTTGCGCTCGGCGCGAGCGCGCGCGCGATGCAACACGCGATGAACAACCCACTGACGGCATTGCTCGCGGAGGCACAGTTGCTCGCGCTCGAGCCATTGGCGGACGAGCATCGCCTCGCCGTGGCACGCATGGTGGAGCTGGCTCGCCGTGTGGCGACGGTGACGCGGCGGCTCGACGCACCGATGGAGGGGAGAGTCGGCTGAAGGACTGGCGCGGCTCGAGCGCCGCGATGATGGGCGGCGACGGGTGATGGGGAACCATCCGTCCGGAAGCAGGTACAACCGGTGGAATGCCGGCCAGCGGCCCGCCGGCGCAGCCAGGCACGAAGTTCGCACGCCGACGCAGTGGGTTGCGGGAAACGTCGGGATAGGCCATACTTTTCGCGTCCGGCGGTCCGACCGCGTTGTCGCGTCGACCGGCCGAGCAACGATTCGCGGCAATCCCGGTGGTCCGTCGGCGACGGACCCACAGGCGAGATGAAGCGCCGCGCCCGTGTAGGACCATCGTCCGACCCCGCGTGAGGGATCCGTGCCGGCGGACGATCGAGGCACAGCACCGATTCGCGTCGCACGACCATCGTCCCAGCGCCCGTCGGGCGGCTCATGCCGCGCGGCGTTTCGCCGAGAGCCGTCACTGCGATGGCGCGACCAGCACCATTTGGCACCACAATACGCGAGCACGCCGAGCGTGGCTCGCGAGCATCAACAGCACACAACCCTGACCCACAGCACTGCATGACCGAACGCCGGCGCCCTCCTCGTCGCGGCCGCGGACCTCGTCCGTTCACACCCGCCGCTGAGCAAACGGGGGAAGACAATCCTTATCGCGAAGGCCCTGGAGACGGTGCGGCCGCGGTTCCCGTCGACAATGCGACGCGCATCACGGATGCGCCTGCGCCAGGAGGTGGGGGCGGCGGCGCGGAGGCGGCCCGGCCGGCACCGGTGATGACTTCGCCGGCGGCGACACCGCCCGCGTCTCCGGCGACGCCGCCGGCCCCCGCCTCGGGGAGCGACGGTGGAGGGCAATTCGCGGCGGCCGCGCCGCCGGTCCCACACCGGGATCAGCGTGAACATCGGCCGCGCGGGCCGCACGAGCAGAACGGCCGGCGTGGCCGGCGCAACCGGGGACGCGGGCGTCAGCAGGGGCGTGGCGACGGAGGCGGGGGGGGCGCGGGGGGTGACCGGCCGCAGCAGTCGGCGCCGGTGCAGCTCGCCCCGACCGGCGAGACGAAAGGCTGGTTCGATCCGGCACGCGACGGCGGATTCGTTCGCCGTCCGCAGGCGAGCTATCTCGCCGACGCCGGTGATGCGTACGTCGCGCCGCATCTCGTGCGGCAATTCGCACTGCGACAGAGCGACGAGATCGCCGGCACGACTGGCCGCGATCCACGCGGCCGCACCGCGCTGATCGAGATCACGTCGATCAACGACGAGGAGCCGCAGCAGGCGATCCGGCGCGCCGAGTTCAACACCCTCACGGCGACGTACCCGGAGCGGAAGCTGTATCTCGAGACGGGACGTCCGGCGAAGGGCGGACCCGAGCTGACGAGGCGAGCGATCGATCTGATCGCGCCGATCGGCTACGGGCAGCGCGGGTTGATCGTGGCGCCGGCGCGCGCTGGGAAGACGACCCTGCTGCACGCGATCACCGAAGGGATCGCGATCAACCATCCCAATGCCCACCTGCTGATCCTGCTCGTGGACGAGCGTCCCGAAGAGGTGAGCGAAGCCATCTCCTGGGGCGTCGGTGAGGTGATCGCATCGAGCTTCGACCAGCCGGCGGCACGGCACGTCGAGGTGACGCAGATGGTGCTCGAGCGGGCGCGACGTCTGGTCGAGCAGGGGAGGGACGTGATCATCGTGCTCGACTCGCTGACGCGCATGGCGCGCGCGCACAACACGGCGGAGCGCGGCACCGGTCGCACGATGTCGGGTGGACTGGACGCGCAGGCGATGGCGAAGCCGAAGGCGTTCTTCGGATCGGCCCGGGCGGTGGCGGCGAACTCCGGCGGCGGCTCGCTGACGATCATCGCGACGGCGCTCGTGGAGACCGGGTCGCGGATGGACGACATCATCTTCGAGGAGTTCAAGGGCACGGGCAACTCGGAGATCAAGCTCGATCGATCGCTCGCCGAGAAGCGGATCTATCCGGCGATCGACATCGCGACGAGTGGGACGCGGCGCGAAGAGAAGCTGTTCCGACCCGACCAGCTCGAGCACGTGTACACGCTGCGTCGCGGACTCGGACAGATGCCGCCGCAGGCGGGGATGGAGTGGCTGATCAAGCGGATCGCGAACACGCCGAACAACGACGCACTGTTGGCGGGGCTGTGAGACTGGCGGTGAATCGGTGAATCCGTGAAACGGTGAATCGGCTGGTGACTCGGTGACTCAACAACAACGGTCACCACCGCCGAAGAGACCTCTCAAGGCGTTCTCCAGGCGGGTTGTGGCCCTTCGGTCTTGAGTCACCGAGTCACCAGCCGCCATACAGATTCACCGCCTCACCGATTCACCGCCCCTCAGGCCTCCAACCCGTCCCTGCCTTCCCCCGGGCCCGCCCTTTGCTAAGGATAGGCCCGCCATGCACTTCACCCGTTCGGGGCGCGCGGCGCTCGTCCTTTTGGCGAGCGCTTTTGCTACGCCCAATCTGGCCGCGCAGCGCGTCGACGTCGACCCGACTCCGGAGGTCCGGAAGCTCGAGTTGAACGGCGTGCACAGCGTCGACGTCAACGACCTGAAGAACCACATCTCCACGACGGCGACGCGCTGCCGGAGCTTCCTCCTGACTCCGTTCTGCGCGATCAGCCATTTCCGCGGGTTCGAGGAGCGGCACTACCTCGACCATCGGGAGCTGCAGCGCGACGTCCTGCGCATCCGGGTCTACTACTACCAGCACGGCTTTCGCGAGACGCAGGTGGATACGGCGGTGATTCCGCTGAACGCGAAGCAGGTGGCGGTACGGTTCGACATCGTCGAAGGGCCGCCGATCATGGTGACGGCGGTGGACGTCCGTTACGACTCGACGCTGCTCTCCCCCAAGAAGGTGCGCGAGCTGACGCTGCTGCAGGTCGGGGAGCCGCTCGACCTGTTCGAGCTGGACTCGACGCGCGTGAACTTCCAGAACGAGCTCTGGGACCTCGGCTATGCCGACGCCTTGGTGGACACGTCGTCGGTGGTGGACGAGGTGGCGCACACGGCGCGCGTCAACATTCAGCTGGTGCCGAACCATCTGACGCGCGTGCGAGAGATCGCCATCACCGGCACGGACCGGATCGCGCCGCGCACCGTGCGCAACTCACTGACGTTCAGCGAGGGCGATCTGTTCCGGCGCAGCACGCTGATCGAGAGCCAACGCAACCTGTACGAGTCGAACCTGTTCAAGCTGGCGACGATCAACGTGCTGCCGACGTTCGACAGCCTCAAGACGGTGAACGTCGCCGTACGAGAGGCACCGCTGCACGAGGCACGGTTGAGTCTTGGCTTCAACACGGTGGACTTCGTGCAGACGGATGGACGCTACACGGCGTACAATCTGCTGGGCGGCGCACGCCGGCTCGAGCTTTCCGCCACGGTGGGAAACCTGATGGCCAGCTCGTTGAACGGACGGGGGATCTTCCGGCGGCAGATCGTGGACAGCACCACGACGGGCAGCCCAAGCGACTTCCTGCAGCCAACCTGGCAGACGAGCGCGCAACTCACCCAACCGGCGTTCCTCCAGCGTCCGAAGAACTCACTCGGGATCGGGGCATTCGCTCAACGCCGCTCGATTCCGGCCGTGGTGATCGATCGCGGCTATGGCGGCAACCTGACCTTCACGCGCTCGGTCGGATTCCGCGCGCCGGTGAGCGCGTCGTACCGCTTCGAGGTGACGCGCGTCGAAGCGGGCGGGCCGTATTTCTGCGTGTACTTCGGCGTGTGCGACACGACGACAATCAACGCGCTCCGGAGCCACGAGCGACTGTCGCCGGTCTCGCTGCTGGGACAGGTGGACCGGAGCGACGTGCCGCTCAACCCGACGCGCGGCTATACAGCGCGGGCGGAGATCGAGCACGCGGCGACGTACACCGTGTCGGACTACGCGTTCAGCCGGGTGACGGGCGAGGGGACGCTGTACTCGCGCCTGGGACCGCGGAGCAACGTGCTCGCGATGCATCTCCGGCTCGGCTTCGTGCGGGCGGAGCTCGGCACGACGCAAGGCGTGCTGCATCCGCGCACCCGGTTCTATTCCGGAGGCGCGAACAGCGTTCGCGGGTTCGGCGAGAATCAACTCGGGCCGCGGATCCTCACCCTGCCGCAGCAGTATCTCATTCACGCGACGAATCCGGATGGCACGCCGTGCGACGTGACGTCCCCGGCGGTGCGGTTCTGCGATCCGAATACGGCGGCCGACTCCGGGGGCACCCACGGCCGGGTCAACGACACGAAGTTCACGCCGCGTCCGCTCGGCGGAACGTCGCTGCTCGAGGGAAGCGTCGAGTATCGGTTCCCACTCCCGTTCATCCAGGACCTGGGCGGCGCGGTGTTCGTCGACGGCGCGGCGGTCGGGGAGCGCGCGACCGATCCGCTGGGTACAGGCGCGCAGACGCTCAGCAACCTGGTGAAGGGCAAGGCGGCGATCACCCCCGGATTCGGAGTGCGCTATCTGTCTTCCGTCGGGCCGATCCGCGTCGACCTCGGAATCAACCCGTCGCAGCCCGAAGATCTCGCGGTCGTCACCGAGATCGTCGTCAATGGAGTGCGCCAACTCGTGCCGTTGGAACTGCCGCGTCACTACAATCCGGTGGCCGGGAACAGTAAGCTCGGGACGGTGCTCAACCGGCTCGTGCTCCACCTTTCGATCGGGCAGGCGTACTGATGCTGCGCCGCCTGTTCCGGCTGCTGGTCGTGCTCAGCGTGATCGCGGTGCTCGCCGTGATCGCGATCTGGCTGATGACCAACACGGATTTCGGGCGTGAGCGGGTGCGGCGGCTGGCCCTGAGCCAGCTCCAAGGTGTGACGCACGGCATCGTCAAGATCGGCGCGCTGCACGGGAATCTGCTCAGCAACGCGACGTTGGTGGACGTTTCGATCACCGACAGCGCGGGGCGGCCCTTCCTCGCGGTCGACTCGCTGTCGGCGCGATACGTGATCCGCAGCTTCTTCTCCAAGAAGATCTACATCGACAGGGCGGTGCTGTACCGGCCGCGCGTCGTGGTGGAGAAGCTGCCCGGCGCGGCGGACTGGAACTATCGGGTGCTGTGGCCGCAGACGAAGCCCACCGGCCCCGTGGACACGATGCCAAGTTGGGGCTCGTGGGTGAAGTTCACGAACGCAACGATGATCAATGGCGACGTGACGGTGAAGTCGCCGTGGGCGCCGCGGACGGGGGTGACCGCGCACGTACGCGACAGCATCGTGAAGGACGCGCTCAGCAAGGGATCGCGGCTCAACATCATCCAGGTGCCGGGCGGGTTCCAGAAGGTGGTGGAGCTCTCGACGATCTACGCGACGCTTCCGCTCGTGCGCATCGCCGATCCGCAATTCAAGAATCGGCTCGCCGAGGTGGCCTCGCTGCGGATGCTCGCGTTTCCATTCCGTCCGCCGCCGGCGGACGTGCGCGGGCTGCGCGGCAACTTCACGTTCAACGACGACTCGCTGTGGTGGACGAATGCGTATGGCGAGCTGCCGGGCTCGAAGCTGCACGGCGACGGCGTGTACAACATCAACAACGGCGACATGAAGCTCGTGCTCGCCGCGGCGCCAGCATCGTTCGCCGATTTCAATTGGCTCTACGAGCGGATGCCCAAGGAGGGTGGGGGCAATCTCGGCATGGTGGTTCAGTGGAAGGGCGCGACGCAGGACTACGTGGTGCGGGACGCGGACGTGCGGAGCGGCGGCGCGCACGTCACGGGTGACGTGGGAGTCACGGTCGCCGACACGACCTTCTTCCACGACGCGAACCTTCGCTTCACCGGGCTGACGACGAAGCAGATCGCCGACGTCGATTCGACGCTGGCATTCCCCCGGCAGGGTGTGTTGGGGGGGCGCGCGACGTTCAGCGGAACGCTGAAGCGAATGCCGATCGACGCGGACCTGACGTTCGTCGCGTACGGCCGAGGAACGAGCCGGTTGATCGCAAACGGGGTGTGGGGACTGTCGGGCGCAAAGAACAACGTGGTGAGCGCACGCGATCTCCGGGTGCGCATCGAGCCGCTGCAGATCGACATCGTGAAGATCCTCTTCCCCACCCTGCCGATCGGCGGCACGCTCACAGGCGTGACGACGCTGAATGGCAGCGGTGCGACTCGGCTCGTCGCGTCCAATCTCGACATCGTACATCAGGACGGGCCGAACCTGACGCACGCGGTGGGCAGCGCGGCGGTGCACACGATCGGTCGCCAGACGCTCGACCTCGACGTGCAGACGCAGCCGCTCGCGCTCGCCGAGTTGACGAAGTTCGCGCCGGCTCTGCCGCTGAAGGGATTGGCGTCGGGACCGGTCCACGCGCACGGTCCGATCGACGCACTGGCAGTCGACACCCGACTCGCGCTGCCGGCAGGTGGGACGTTCGGTCTGCGCGGCACGATCGATTTTCTGTCAAAGGAGCTGGGTTACGACGTGGTCGCCGACGCCACCGCGCTCGACCTCAGCCGGGTGATGATCGGCGCACCGCCGACGTATCTGACCGGCGGCGGGACGGCGCGCGGCCGTGGGTTCAAACCGGCGACGATGACGTCGGATCTCGCGTTCACCTTCGGGCCCTCGGCCGTCGACACGATCGCGGTCGATTCGGTTAACCTTCGTGCGCACATCGCGAGCGGGTTGTTGAACATCGCGCAGGCTCAGGTTCGTGCGTCGGGAGCGCGGATCGACGTTGCCGGCGCGTTCGGGCTCGACGCCCGGCACAGTGGGGCGTTGACGTACGCGGTCGCGGTGGACTCGCTGGCGAACTTCGCCCGGTTCATCCCGGGTCTTGGCGCCGATACCGGAGCCGTGCGTCCGCGTCCGCTGCTCACGGCCGAGCGGTTGCGCCAGGCGCGCGCCGACTCGGCGCGGGTAGCGCAGCGCACCGAAGTCGCACGCGCGATCTCCGGCGCGCCACCACCGCGCGCTCAAGTCGACACACCGCGCGCGATTCCGCGGAACCTGCTGGCGGGATCGCTCTCGGCCGCGGGCACGGTCACCGGCTCGGTGTCGCGGTTCTCGCTCGCCGGTTCGGCGACGGGAACCGGCTTGGTCGTCCGCGGCAATTCGGCACGGCACATCGCAGCCACGTATAGCTGGACCGATGCGCGTACGGCGCAGTCGAAGATGAGCGTGGCGCTCTCGGGGGACACGATCAGCGCATACGGCTTCGCGTTCGACAGTCTGGCGGGACAGCTGTCGTACCTCAAGCCGAACGGCACCATCGCGCTGGACATCCAACAGGGGAGCCAGCGTGACTACTCGCTGCGCGGTGATTTCACGCTCGACACGGCGCGGAGCGAGCTCCGGCTCGCGGACATGTCGCTCCGGTTCGATTCGACGACGTGGCACACGCCGCATCCAGCCGCGATACGATGGGGTGGTGCCGGCGTCGAGGTCATGAACTTCGAGCTGTTGAGCGATCCGAATCGTCGGATCTACGCGAACGGGCTCCTGCCGACGGCGGGGCGCGCCAACTTCGACCTGGCGGTCGCCAACTTCGACATCGAAGAGATTGCCGACCTGCTCCAGAGCGACATCGCGTTGGCGGGCAACCTGACGCTCGACGCGCACGTGCAGGGCACCGCCACGAACCCGCAGGCGAACGGCCGTCTCGATCTCGTGCGCGCGCAATACAACGGCGCCGTGGTGCCGGACGTCCACGGGACATTCGCGTACGCCGACCGTGAGCTGCGCACGAATGCGCAGGCGGTGGACTCCACGGGCCACACGATCGCGACGGTGAACGGGACGATTCCGATCAATCTGGCGCTGAGCGGAGTGACGGGCTCGAGATTGCTCGATCAACCGATCAACGTCACGCTGACGTCGGACAGTCTCCCGGTCGGTCTCATTCCGAAGTTGACGGACGTCGTGTCGGACGTCGGCGGACGGGCGATCGGCAACGTGCGCGTCGCCGGTACGCTCAAACGTCCGGTGTTGACCGGGTCGCTTCTGATATCGAAGGGCCAGTTCAAGCTCACGCCGACTGGGGCGTTCTTCCACGACGTGAACGGGTCGGTGCACATGACCGGCGACACAGTGTTCGTCGATTCCGTCGCCGCGACGGCGAATGGGCCGGTGCGATTGGCGGGCACGATCGCGGTAGGCAACTGGCGGTCGCCGTCGTTCAACGTCTCCCTCGCGGCGAACGACGCGGAGCTGCTGAACAACGAGCGCGGCCAGGTGCACGCCGATGCCGCGCTCAAGATCGCCGGCCCGATCGACAGCGTCGACGTGACCGGGCAGGTCACCGTCCTGCACGGCGTGCTGTACGTTCCCGAGTCCAATGGAAAGCAGCTCGTGGGAGCGGGCGATCCGGCACTGTTCAACGTGCTGGATACGGCGGTCGCGACGCAGCGTCAGATCTTTCCGGCGCAGTCGCCGCTGTTCACGAACTTGCGGGTCGACGTCGATCTGTCGGTGCAGCGCAACACCTGGGTGCGGTCGCGCGACGCGAACGTGGAGATCTTCACGGACGGTCCGCTGCACGTGAGTGTGGCGGGCGACGCGCTCACGCTCACCGGGGCCGTCGATGCGGACCGCGGCGAGTACACCTTCCTCAGCAAGCGCTTCCAGATCACGCGCGGCTCGGCGCTGTTCATCGGGACGCCGGACCTGAATCCGACGCTGCAGATCACGGCGGAGTATCAGGTGAAGCAGGCGACCGGGGCGACGAACATTCGCGTGCTGGTGGGGGGCACGCTCAACCAGCCGAAGATCTCCTTGGAGAGCGATGCGCAGCCGCCGTTGTCGCAGAGCGACCTGCTGAGCTATCTGGCGTTCGGCCAGAGCACGGGAACACTGCTGACGTTCAATCAGACGTCACTGAGCGACACCCGCGGCGGCAATCTGATCAACATGGCCGGCGCGCGTCTCGCGGGCGTGGCGTTGGGCGAGGCGCTGAACCAGGCGGAAGGCAATGCGGCGCGCTCGCTGGGCGTCGACGTGTTCAACGTGACGCCCGGTGACGTGCCGGTAAACCCGGGGCAGAGCGGCTTTCAACAGTTCGTGCTCGGGACGGAGCTCGAGGTCGGGAAGTACGTGAACCCCCAGACGTTCGTCACCTTCATCGGCGCGCCGGGAAACTTCCCGTGCTTGGGCGGGCGTGGCTCGGCCGACAACGGGAGCAGCTGCGTCCCACCGGGACTCACGCTCACGCATCGCACGTCCAAGGGCTACCGTTTCGAGACGGGGTACAGCCCGCGGTACATTCTCGCCGAGCCAACGCTGGAAGGACAGCGCGCGGCGGGAACGGGTCAGTTCGGGGCGTTCGTGATCAGGGAGTGGAGATTCTAAGGACAGTGAACGGTGACGGATCACCGCTCACCGTGCGCGCCTCAATGTCCCGTGCGTTCGACCGTCTTGCCGGTGAAGTTCTCGGTGGTGACGTCCTTGTTCGTCTCGAGGGATCGCACGTAGGTGACGAGGAGCCAGATCTGGTCGGGCGAGATGAGGCTGCCCCAGGCGGGCATGCCCTCGGGTCGTCCTTGGTAGATGGACTCGAAGACCTCCGAGGGGGCGCCGCCGAAGTGCCAGCGTCCGTCGGCGAGGCTGGGCCCCATCGCGCCGCTGCCGTCGGCGCCGTGGCAGTCGAGGCAGTTATACGCGACGAACAGCTTCGCGCCGGCGGCGACGGCGTTGGGGTCGCCCTCGTACGGGTTGCGAAGCACGACGCCTCGTGGAGGGACCAGGCCGGGCTGAATGTGCTCGGGATGCGCGACGAAACGGGCGGCGAGGTCCTGACCGGGAGCCTGGGCGGCTGCGCCGCCAGCCGTTTGGGATGAGGTGCGCGCAAGGCCCAGCGTGCCGAGCGCGGTGATTCCGCTGAAGGCGCCAAGCGCGAACGCTACGCGCGAGGACATGCGTCGCATCATGGGCAGCTCCTGATGGATCTGAAAATGCGGATCGTGCACGAGTCACGCCAAGCGGCGCATCGATCCGAAAACAGAATGCACGGAAAGAGCGGAAACAACCGAAACGACGGATCAGTCCTTTCTGCGGCTTCCGTCGCTTCCGTGCATTCCGTTGCGACTGGTCAGAGTGAGAAGACGAACAACATGCCGCCCCAGCTGGTCCACCGCGCGATGTCTGGCAGAGTCGAGCCGCGTTCGCGGACGTCGAACGGGAGATTGGCCGAGACGTCGCCGGCGATGAGGAGACCCATGTCCCCACCGATGCCGGAGTAGATGGCGACGTACTGTTTGCCGTCGGGTCCGAGGTAGGTCATCGGGTTGCCGACGACGCCCGAGCCGACCTTGAACTTCCAGAGCACTTCGCCGGTGCGTGCGTTCGCCGCCTTGAACCAACCGTCGAGCGTGCCGTAGAACACGACGTCGCCCTTGGTGGCGAGCGCGCCGCCCCACACGGGGTACGGCTCCTTGATCCCCCACACCTTCCGTCCCGTCGTCGCATCCCAGGCGATGAACTCGCCGCGGTAGCCACCGGGCCCGGCGACCTCCGGCGCGTTGCCGCCGATGTACGGTGTGCCGGCGACGTAGGCGACGTCGCGCGCCTCGAAGTCCATGCACAGGTTGTTCGTCGGCACGTAGAACAGACCGGTGAGCGGAGAGAATGCGGCGGGCTGTTGGTTCTTTCCGCCCTCGAGGCTCGGGCAGATGTAGCTCGCCTTCTTGCCGCCGTCGGTGCGCTTGTCGACGACGACTTGCGGGCGGCCGGTCTTGAGATCGACGCCCGTGGACCAGTTCATCGGAACGAACGGCTTGGCGAGCAGCACTTCACCGGTCGCGCGATCCATCGTGTACGCGAAGCCGTTGCGGTCGAAGTGCACGAGCGCCTTGCGCGTGCGGCCACCGATCGGCAGGTCGACGAGGATGTTCTCGTTGACGGCATCATAGTCCCAGATGTCGTGCGGCGTCGGCTGGAAGGCCCATACCATCTCGCCGGTGTCGACGTCGCGCGCGATGATCGCGGCGCTCCACTTGTTGTCGCCAGGACGCTGGCGACCATTCCATGGCCCCGGATTCGAGGTGCCGTGGTAGACGAGGTTGAGCTCGGGGTCGAACGACAGCCAGCCCCACACGGTGGCACCGCCCTGCTGCCAGCTGCTGCTCGGCCAACTCGTCGCGCCCTGATTGCGAGAGGTGTCGCCACCGTAGTACGGCTTGAAGCGCGGCCCGACTTTGATGTCGGCGTCGGGGCCGACGTTGTACGCTCTCCACACTTCCCTGCCGGACGCCGCGTCGATCGCAGCGATCCACCCGCGGACGCCCATCTCGCCGCCGCTCGAGCCGACGAGCACTTTTCCCTTGGCGACGATGGGCGCCATGGTCATCGTCTCGCCTTTCCTGATGTCCCCCATCCGGGTGCGCCAGAGCACCCGTCCGCTCGCGGCGTCGACGGCGATGGTGTGACCGTCGAGCAGGTTGTAGAAGATCTTCCCGTCGGCGAAGGCGGCACCGCGGTTCACGACGTCGCAACAGGCGATGCCGACGGCTGCCTGCGCATTCTCGGGACGGACCTTCCACTTGAGCGGTTGCCCCTCCTGGGTGAGGTCGAGCGCGTAGGAGACGTTGGGGTACGGGGTGACGACGTACATCGTGTTGCCGACGACGAGCGGCTGACCTTCGTGACCGCGCAGCACGCCGGTGGAAAAGGTCCACGACGCGTGCAGGCTGCGCACGTTGGCCGTGGTGATCTGACTCAGATCGCTGTAGCGCGAGCTGGCGTAGTCGGCAGCGGGCATGGCCCATTCACCGGCCGGGCCGGCGCGGGCAACACCGATGCTGGTACCCGAGACGGTGACGGCGGGAGTCGCCGAGCCGGGCGACGGTTTACTGTCGTCGCGTGAGCAGGCCGCCAGGGTGGCGGCAGCGAACATGGCGAGCACTCGCCGCGCGTTCAGCGCGCGGCGAGTACGCTCGGCGACTCGCGTCTTCATTGGATCACTGAGCCTTTACCTCGGTGTGAGTTGCCGTTTGCCAGGGGCCGTTCGTGCGATGCCACACGCTCACTCGCCGAAGCTCGGTTCGAACTGCGGCTCGTTCTGCTCCTGCTGCCGCAGGCGCTCCAGGGTGCGCGCGCAGGTGTTCCACCGCAGGATCGCGTCGTCGTTGCCGGGCTGGCGCAGCGCCTCCGCGTGCTCGAAGGCGGTCATGGCGGTGCGCAGCGATTCATGTGCGAGTGCCTCGGCCTGCATCGCGCCATGCGCCAGCTGCGCGTGGCCGAGCCGTTCAGAGATGATGCCAGCGTAGTAGGCGCGCTGGTACGGGTCGGTGATGCGTCCGAGGACAGCGCGGGCGCGGCCGGCCAGCTCGCGCGGCTCGGGGCCGAACTGGTCGGTGAGGGCAAGCAGCAGCATGACGAGCACCTGCTGGTTGCCCGGATCGACTTCGAGAATGTCGAGGCAGATGCTTTCCGTCGCCCACGACTGGTTGAGCAACCGGTAGCGTTCGGCCTTCTGTACGGCGCGAGGAATCGCCTCGCGGGAGATCCGCTTGAGCTCCGTCATCGCTCCCTCCTTCGATGGGCGCGCCTGCGTTCACGTCTTGCGTGGGCCGCGGACCAGCCGCACGAGTGCGTGCAGCGGGTCGAAATACCGGTCGACGACGCGCTCCTTGAGCGGAATGATGGCGTTGTCGGTGATGGTGATGTGCTCGGGACACACTTTGGTGCAGCACTTGGTGATGTTGCAATATCCGATGCCCATCGCCTCCTTGAGCTCGCTCGTGCGGTCGGCGGTATCGAGAGGGTGCATCTCGAGCGCTGCGGCGTACACGAAGTAGCGGGGGCCGGCGAAGGACTCGTGAAGGTGATGGTCGCGGAGGACGTGACAGACGTCCTGGCAGAGGAAGCACTCGATGCACTTCCTGAACTCCTGGACGCGGTCGACGTCTCGCTGATCGATGCGCCAGGTCCCATCGGGCGCGTCGGGAGGCCGCGGAGTGAAGGGGCGGATGCGTGGCTTGACACGGAAGTTCCACGAGACGTCGGTGACGAGATCGCGTACGTGAGGAAAGGCGCGCATCGGCTCGACGGTCACGGGCTCGTCGCCGGGAAGCTCGTCGAGCCGGGTCATGCACATGAGTCGCGGTTGGCCGTTGATCTCGGCGGAGCACGATCCGCACTTGCCGGCTTTGCAGTTCCATCGCACGGCGAGGTCGTTCGCCTGCTCCGCTTGGATCTGGTGCACGGCATCGAGGACGACCATGCCTTCGTTCGTCTCGGTCGTGTAGTCCTGGAATCCGGCCGCGTCCTGGCTGCCCCGCCAGATCCGGAAGGTGCGCGTCTGGTGACCGACGGTTGCGTCCTGCGCGGTCTGGGCCGCGGTATAGGCGTCGACGGCCTGCTGCATGGAGGCACGAGCCGGAGCTGTCATGACTGCATCTCCTTGATGATCGCCTCGAGCTCCGGCGGAAGGGGCGGGATGTGCTGCCGCTCCACCTGCATGCGGCCGTCGCGGCTGCGGCGCACGACGAAGTTGATCGTGCCGAACGCGGAATCCTTCTCGGGATAATCCTCCCGAAAGTGGCCGCCGCGGCTCTCGCGCCGCGCGAGCGCGGAGCGCGCGATGGCTTCGGATACGATGAGCAGGTGGCGAAGATCGAGGGCGGTGTGCCAGCCGGGATTGTACTCGCGGTTGCCCGGTACGCCGACGCGCGCCGCGCGGTCCGACAGCGCACCGAGCTCGACGAGCGCGTGCTCCATCTCGGTCTGATTGCGCACGATACCGACGTGGTTCTGCATGGTCTTCTGCAGATCCTCCTGCACCTGATACGGTCCTTCGCCGGCGGTCCCTCGCTCGAACGGCAGGAGCGCATGCTCGGCGGCCTGCTCGACCTCGCCGGCGTCGATCTTGACGGCTCCCATCTCGCGCGCAAACCGGGCTGCATACTCGCCGGCGCGCTTGCCGAACACCAGGAGATCCGACAGGGAATTACCGCCGAGTCGATTGGCGCCGTGAAGGCCGGCGGCGCACTCGCCGCAGGCGAAGAGGCCGGGCAGGGTGGACATCTGGCTGTCCCCGTCGACGCGCACGCCGCCCATGATGTAGTGGGTGGTCGGGCCGATCTCCATCGGCCCCTTGGTGATGTCGATGCCGGCGAGCTGCATGAACTGATGGTACATGCTCGGCAGCTTCCGGCGGATGTGGTCGGCGGCGTTGGGCAGACGCTCCCTGATCCAGGAGATGTCGAGGTACACGCCGCCGTGCGGCGAGCCGCGTCCTTCTTTCACCTCGCGCACGATCATGCGCGCGACGTGATCTCGGGTGAGAAGCTCGGGAGGACGGCGGGCGTTCTTGTCGCCCTGCGTGTAGCGCCACCCTTCTTCCTCGGAGTCGGCGGTCTGGGCGCGATAGTTGTCGGGGATGTTCTCGAACATGAACCGCGTTCCGTCACGATTGCGGAGAACCCCTCCTTCACCGCGCACGCCCTCGGTGACCAGGATGCCGCGCACGCTCGGCGGCCAGATCATGCCGGTGGGATGGAACTGCACGAACTCCATGTCCTGCAGATCGGCGCCGGCGAGATAGGCCAGCGCGTGTCCGTCGCCGGTATACTCCCAGCTGTTGCTGGTGATGCTGTACGCGCGACCGACGCCGCCGGTCGCGAGGATGACGGACTTGGCGCGAAAGAGACGGAAGCGCCCGCGCTCACGATCATAGGCGAATGCGCCGGCGATGCGTTCGCCGTCCCGCAGCAGGGTGAGCACGGTGCACTCCATGTGCACGTCGATCCCCTCGTGAATTCCGTGGTCCTGCAGCGTGCGGATCATCTCGAGACCGGTGCGGTCCCCCACGTGCGCGAGACGGGGATAGCGATGCCCGCCGAAGTTGCGTTGCAGGATGCGTCCGTCAGCAGTGCGGTCGAACAGCGCGCCCCACGCCTCGAGCTCACGCACGCGATCGGGAGCTTCTCTGGCATGGAGCTCGGCCATGCGCCAATTGTTGACGTACTGTCCGCCGCGCATGGTATCGGCGAAGTGGACACGCCAACTGTCGCGATCGTCGACGTTCGCGAGCGCCGCGGCGACGCCGCCCTCGGCCATGACGGTGTGCGCCTTTCCCAGAAGCGACTTGCACACCACGCCGACCGACACACCGCTCGCCGCTGCCTCGATCGCGGCGCGGAGGCCGGCACCACCGGCGCCGATGACGAGGACGTCGTGATCTACGGCTTGATATTCGAGCATTCCTTATTGGGGGAACGGCGTGGAAACGATCCGCACATCATGCCAGATTCCCATCGAGCACAGTCGCACGTACACATCGGTGAACGCGACCCAGAACAGGCTCGCCCACGCCCAGTTCATGTGGCCGCGATTGAGGCAGCTGACGCACTGATAGGCCCTGCGTCGCACCGGCCGTCCGGCCATGCGATCGAGATAGCCGCCGACGAGGTGCCGGAGCGAATGGCAGCCGAGCGTGTAGCCGCCGAGCAGGAGCACGTTGGTCGTGAGCACCAGCGAGCCGACGCCGATGCCGAAGTGTCGGGTGCCGTCCGGCGCGGCGAACCAGTAGCCGCGCCACGCGTCGAGCGCGAGGATGACAATGAACACGAGCGCGGCGTAGAGGAAATAGCGATGCACGTTCTGCAGGACGAGCGGCAGCGTGCGCTCGCCGCGGTAGCTCGTACGGGGCTCGCCGACGGCACAGCTCGGCGGATCGGCCCAGAACGCCTTGTAGTACGCGCCGCGGTAGTAGTAGCAGGTGAAGCGAAAGCCGGCGGGGAACGGCAGGATGAGCAGCGCCGGCGAGACCGCGGGCAGCCATCGAGGTGCCGACGAGAACCAAGCGTGCGGCGAGCTGCCGAAGAGCAGCGGAGAATAGAACGGCGACAGATACGGGCCGCACTCGTAGTGCGCGTTCTGGAACGCTGCCCAGGTCGCATACACGAGGAACGAGCCGAGCACGACGAATGCGCCGAGCGGCGGAAGCCACCATGCATCGCGGCGCATCGTCTCGCCGAAGCGCCGACGCGTGAGCTGAACGACTGCGTGAGCCATCGAGCCGCCCCTTTCTGAGGCCGAAGTGGCGCTAAGCTAGAGTCCGTGAAATCGCGTGGGAAGAGGGTATCACACGACCTCCGTGTCACGGGATCTCACCATCGGCGGCGGCGTGCTGCATATTCTTCGACGCCATGCCTCCGTCGCCCGCGTCCTTCAGCACGACGCTCGCCGAGCGCTACGCAATCGAGCGCGAGCTGGGCCGCGGCGGGATGGCGACCGTGTATCTCGCCGAAGAGCGCAAGCATCGTCGACAGGTCGCGATCAAGGTGCTCCGTCCCGATCTCGCGGCGTCGCTCGGCGCCGAACGGTTTCTGCGCGAGATCGGCATCGTGTCGCGTCTTTCGCATCCGTACATCCTCCCACTCATCGACTCGGGCGAGGCGGACGGCGCGCTGTACTGGGTGTCGCCGTACGTGCCGGGCGGCTCATTGCGCGACCGGATCGACCGCGAACATCGGCTCGCGATTCGAGACACCGTGCGCATCGTGACGGAAGTGGCGATGGCGCTGGATTACGCGCATCGCAGCGGGTTCGTGCATCGCGACGTGAAGCCGGAGAACGTTCTGTTCGCCGACGGGCATGCGGTGCTGGCGGACTTCGGCGTTGCCCGTGCGTCGGACGGATCGGATGGCGACGTGGTGACGGAAGCAGGCGTCGCGCTCGGCACGCCAGCCTACATGAGCCCCGAGCAAGCGGCGGGCGATCAAGCGCTCGGGCCGCCGAGCGACATCTACAGCCTGGCGTGCGTGGTCTACGAGATGCTCGCCGGCGAACCCCCGTTGCAGGGCGCGAACGTGCGCGCGACACTGGCGAAGCAGGTGACGGTGACGCCGCGACCCATCCGCATGCTGCGGCCGGATGTGCCGGGGCCGATCGAGCTCGCGCTGGCCAAGGCGCTCGCCAAGGCGCCCGAGCATCGCTTCCCGAGCGTCGTGGAGTTCACCGACGCGCTGCAGGAAGGAATGGTCGACGATGGACCGCGCGCACCTGTCTCGGCCCGGAGCATCGCGGTGCTTCCATTCGTGAACGCGAGCTCGGACGCGGAGAACGAATACCTGAGCGACGGGCTCACGGACGAGCTGATCGACGCGCTGGCCAAGGTCGAAGGGCTGCGTGTCGCGTCGCGCACGTCGGTGTTCGCGCTCAAGGGCAAGCCACAGGACGTCCGGGCGATCGGGGCGCTGCTCGGCGTATCCGAGATTCTGGAGGGGACCGTGCGAAAGGCCGGCGATCAGCTGCGCATCACCGTGCAGCTTACGTCGACCAGCGACGGGCAGCTCCTCTGGTCACAGCGCTACGACCGGACCCTGCACGACGTATTCGCGATTCAGGACGAGATCTCGAGCACCATCGTCGACACCCTGCGCGTGACGTCGCTCGTCGGCCAGGCGACGCCAACCGCGCGCCGCTACACGGACAACGTGAATGCGTACAGCCTGTACCTTCGCGGGCGCTACGCGTGGAACAAGCGCACGCAGGAGGGTGTGAGCGAAGCGATCGACTACTTCGAGCGGGCGATCGCCGAAGATCCCGACTACGCGCTGGCGTATGCGGGACTCTCGGACGCGTATGCGCTGCTCCTGGACTACCGCAGCGTCCCGGTCCACGAAGGGTTCGATCGCGCGAAGGTCTACGCACGCAAGGCGATCGAGCTTGACGAGCGTCTCGCCGAGGGACATACGTCGCTCGGTTGGAGCATGTTCGTGTACGACTGGGACTGGGAAGGTGCGAGGCGGGAGTTCGAGCGCGCGATCGAGCTCGATCCGCGCTACGCGACGGCATACCAGTGGTATGCGTTCTGGCTGGCGTCCGGCGGACTGCTCGACAAGGCGCTCGTCGCGGCGCACACGGCGCAGGAGCTCGAGCCGAGCTCCGTGTCGGTGCGGCGCAGTCTGGGCTGGGTCTACTACTACGCGCGCCAGTTCGGTCAGACACGCTACCACATGACGCGCGCCATCGCGATGAACCCATCGGCGGAGGAGAACTTCCGCGTGCTCGGCCTGACGTTGGCGATCGAGGGACAGGCCGTCGAAGCGGAGCGCGTGCTGCGCGAAGCGGTGACCATGCACGGCGCGGGCAGCTATACGACGGCCACGCTGGGATTCGCGCTGGCGCGTGGCGGGAAGCGTGACGAAGCGTCGCGCATTCTCGACGGGCTCGAGGCGCGTCGGAAGAGCGAGTACGTGTCGCCGGTCGCGCTGTCGACGTTGTGCATCGGGCTCGGCGACACGGAGCGTGCGCTCGATTGGGCGGACTGCGCGCG
>DASXHF010000247.1:0-21828 GCA_036488775.1 Gemmatimonadaceae bacterium
CGCGCGGCCGACGACGGACTCCGAGTGACCGAGGCCGTACACCGCCGCCGTGTCGATCCAGTTGATGCCCAATGCGACGGCGTGCCGAATCGCGGCAAGGGAGTCGCTGTCGTCCTGCGGCCCCCATCCGAACGACCAGCCGCCGCCACCGATGGCCCACGCACCGAATCCGACGCGGGTGATGTGAAGGTCCGACCTGCCGAGTTGACGGGTTGGGAGTGAAGCTCGCATGAGTGAAATCTCCGACTCTTGAACGTTGTTGTCAGAAGAAGAACTGAATGCAGTGCCGGCGAGCAGATACGTGTCCACGGCTTGCCTCGCGGCGCGTCTCGATCGGAGCGTCGCGGCATTCGGCGGCGGCCCCAGCATGCATTCGAGCCTAACGCGCGCCGAGCCGCGGCACATGACCGTTGCGCGTAGTCTTCGGGTCCCTCGACCGTGGACGGTTTGGCTGCCCCGGTCAGGGCGGACAAGGATCCCCCGGACGAGGTATGTCGAACCGGCTACGGGCCGCTGACGAGTGTCTGAACCGTCGCGCCGGCCTGCGCCGCGGCGCCCGTCTGGTTGATGACGTGGGAGATCGCGCCGCGCCCGCCGCCGAGCGACACGATCACCATGTGGCGCAGACGTACGCCGGGCGCGACCGGAGCCTCGAAGGCATGGTCCGCGACGACGGCGGGATTTCTGTTGAAGAAGCAGTAGCTCCCCAACCCGTACGCCTCGTGGCGGGTGACCGCGGCGTCGACTCGATAGGCGGCAAATCCCAAGGCGGCGCCGCTCATCCACTGGGCCTGATCGGGCACGTCGTACGGCATCTCGTTCTGGAACAGGTACGTGCGTCCGCCGTCGCCGTTCCATTGGACCTGATACTGCTGGTAATGCTCCACGAAGAGGCCGTACATCGTCACGTTGTTGCCGTTGACGACGAGGCCATTCGCCGCGGTGTTGGACGTCCACCCCACGCCGCGCCCATGATCAGCCCGCCAGAGCCAGAGATGGTCGCCGATGACGTCGTTGCTGTTGACCTCGAGGGAGCGGGTTGCCTTCCCGACACCGGCGCCGCCGACGCGGACGAAAAGATCGCTCAGCAGCGTGGGGCTGGACGCGTGTCGAGTCGCTGAGCCGACCGTCCCGATCCGCACGAGCACCGGCGAGCTGGTCGGGCCAGCGTCGATCAGAAGCCCGGCGACCGTCACACCATCCACGTCGTCCACCGTGATCGCGCTGGCACCGCCGTCCGGGACGAGCGTCGCCAGGCCCAGTCCGAGAATGATCGTGTTCCTTCTCGTGACGTGAAGCGGAGCATCCAGGTGATACACACCGGGCGTGACGATCAGGCTCTGGCCCCGTGCGAGCGCCCCGTTCATCGTCGCGGCCGACGTGCCCGGCTTCACGATGACGAACCTGGTCAGAGGGCGCGCCACACCACGCGGCTTTCCGGAGGTCCAGCTGGTGCCGTCCGCGTTGGAGCGGAGGGCAGGGACGAAGACGTTCCACGCTCCGTTCCGGTCGACGAACAGGAACGGCTTCTCGCGGATGGCCGGAGCGGCGTCGATCGTAGTGTACGGCGGATCGGGAAAGCTGTTCGCCGGCGCGTGCTCGGTGCCGACGAACACCATGTTCCAGTTCGACCCTATCCAACTTCCGAGCGAGCTGTTGCGGGTGAGCCACTGCTGCTGGGTCCCCGACCTCACCTGCCCGTCGATCTTCGAGTCGGCAAGGAAGCCGCCGCTCGCCCATCCGCCGTCGTCGAGCACCAGGTCGCCGCGGATGTGCATGCGCCGCATCGGTGCCGCCTGTGAGACGGCCCATCGGTCGAAGCCCCCCGCGGGAACGATCGACATGTTCTCGACGGCCCGCCAGAAGTTCACCGTGGCGTTCCCCTTCCTCCACCGGGCATCGGCGCGCATGCCGCCATTGATCACGACGTCGTCCGGCGAGAGACCGAGACCGGACACCTGGGTATAGAACCCGATTCGGGCGTCCACGTCGTACGCGCCGGGTTTGAACAGCACCGCGTACCGGCCGCTGCCGAACTCGCTGCCTTCCTGCGACGCGAAGATCGAGTCGAGCGTGGACTGGATGGTTGCCGCCGGGATGGCGGGATCGAAGACCGTGACGTTCGGGCCGAAGTCCGGAGTGGCGCGGGACGGCTGCGCCGCGAGCGGCGCGCCGATCAACGTGAGGAGAAGGCCGAGACGGGTGCGCATGGCGCTAAGTGTCGTCGGGCTCACGGGGCGCGTCAACGCGACCGCGAAGCTGGCGGGGATCGGCGGGAAGCCGCCGGCCACACTTGCAACGTCGGCCGCTCGGGAACAAATCATGAGTCGTGCGGGTCAGTGGGTGAAGGACCCCCCGGACGAGGTATGCCGATCACTGCGCCGCGAGCACAAACTCCGGTCGTGTGACGCATCCGACGCCATGCAGTTACCCGGAGCTCGCAATGTCGGACGACAGTGACGACGACGAGCGGCGCGCAAAGGAGCACGAGATGGCCTCCAATCCCGAAGCCCGCGGCACGAAGGACGAACGGCTTGGCGCGATTCACGGCGCGCATTCGTCCGAGCAGATGAACTCGTGGGAGATCGCCAAGGTCGATCTCAAGAGCGAGCAGCGCATCGAGCACGAGATGCGCGCCGAGCAGGGCGACCCACCCGCGTCGCCGGCTGACGAGGCGACCCATGGCGAACCGGTGCTGGCGGTCGCGCCGGAGGAGATCGACCACAAGCTCGTTCTCGGGCACCGTCCGAAGTACGCGGCGGGGATGCCGGCGATCCTGGAATCGATGGCATTCGCGTTCCGCAACATGGGCGTGGTGAAAGGAGCGCGGCTGCTCAAGCAGCTCAACCAGACGGACGGGTTCGATTGTCCGGGGTGTGCGTGGCCCGATCCCGCGGCGGGAGAGCGCACCCACACCGAGTTCTGCGAAAACGGTGCGAAGGCGGCGAGCGAGGAGAACACGCGCAAGCGCATCGAGCGCAGCTTCTTCCGTGAGCACAGCGTCGCCGACCTCTCGCAGCACAGCGACTACTGGCTGGCGCAGCAGGGCCGCATCACCGAGCCGATGGTGCTCCGCCGCGGCGGGACGCACTACGAGCCGATTTCATGGGACGACGCCTTCGGCCTGATCGCGGCGAGGCTGAACGCGCTCGAGGATCCGAACGAAGCCGCGTTCTACACCTCGGGCCGCACGGCGAACGAGACGGCGTTTCTCTATCAACTCTTCGTTCGACAGTTCGGGACCAACAACCTGCCCGACTGCTCCAACATGTGCCACGAGTCGAGCGGCACGGCGCTCACCGACTCGATTGGCATCGGCAAAGGCACGGCGACGCTGGACGACGTCCACGAAGCGGGCGTCCTGATCGACCTCGGCCACAACCCGGGGACGTGCCACCCGCGCATGCTGACGGCGCTGCAGATCACGAAGCGGAACGGCGGGAAGATCATCGCGATCAATCCGCTCCCCGAGACGGGGCTGATGCGCTTCATCCATCCGCAGCACCCGCTGGACGTCCTCACCGGGCACAGCACGCAGATCGCCGATCTCTATCTCCCCGTGCGAATCAACGGCGACGTCGCCCTGCTGCAGGGCATCATGAAAGAGATGCTGGCGGCGGAGGACGCGGCACCCGGCACGGTGTTCGACCACGAGTTCATCCGGCAGCACACGGTCTGCTACGACGCGTACGTCGAGCACCTGCGCCAAGCCGATTGGCAGGTCATCGTGGAGGAGAGCGGCATCCCGCGCGAGCACATCGCCGAGGCCGCGAAGATGGTGATGAGCTCCGACCGGCTCGTCGTCGCGTGGGCGATGGGGCTCACCCAACACAAGAACGCCGTGGGCACCATCCAGGAGTGCATGAACCTCCTGCTGCTCAAGGGCGCGATCGGGCGGCGCGGGGCCGGTGCGCTGCCGGTGCGCGGGCACAGCAACGTGCAGGGTGACCGCACGATGGGCATCTGGGAGCGCATGTCCCAGCAGTTCCTCGACGCGCTCGGCAAGGAGTTCAACTTCGTCCCGCCGCAGAAGCACGGCTTCGATACCGTCGAGACCCTCCGCGCGATGCATGCCGGCAAGGTGAAGGTCTTCTTCGCGATGGGGGGCAACTTCATCTCCTCCACGCCCGACACCGAGTACGGCGCCGCGGCGATGCGCCGATGCACGCTCACCGCGCACGTCGCGATCAAGTTGAACCGCTCGCATCTCGTGACCGGTGACGAGGCGCTCATTCTGCCGACGATCGGCCGCTCGGAGCTCGACATCCAGGTCGGCGAGCCCCAGTTCGTCACCGTCGAGAACTCGATGGGCATCGTGAGCAAGTCGCACGGACGGCTGACGCCGCCGTCGGGAGACCTGCTGGCGGAGCCGGTGATCGTCGCGCGCATGGCCAAGGCGACGCTCGGTTCCCGCTCGACGGTCGATTGGGACGGGCTCGTCGCCAACTACGACCGGATTCGCGATTCGATCTCGCGCGTGGTCCCCGGCTTCGACGACTTCAACGCCAAGGCGCGGCAGCCGGGCGGGTTCTACCTCCCCAACCTCCCGCGCGACAAGCGCGAATGGCGGACGAACACGGGAAAGGCGACATTCACCATCCACGAGATCCCGCGCACGACGCTGGAGCGCGGGCAGCTCGTGATGACGACGGTGCGCAGCCATGACCAGTTCAACACGACGGTGTATGGTCTCCAGGATCGCTACCGCGGCGTGCACAACGAGCGGCGGGTCATCTTCATGAACCCGCTCGATGTGGCGGAGCTCGGGCTCGAGGCCGAGCAGGTCGTCGACATCACCAGCCACTTCCAGGGCGAGACCCGCACCGCGCGGCAGTTCATCGTCGTGCCGTACGACATTCCCCGGCGAAACGCCGCGACGTACTTCCCGGAGGCCAACGTGCTGGTGCCGGTGAACAGCGTCGCGGAGCGCAGCAATACCCCCACGTCCAAGTACATCGTCATCACCGTCGCACCGTCGGCGCACACCCGCGCGTTCGACTACGACCGCGTGGAAAGCGCACAATAGCTCACGTCCCACGTCTCAGGAGCTCTCACCGGAGGTTTCAGCCGTGGCCTTACTCTCTTTCTTGGATCGTGAGCGCATCATCGCGCATCCGGGATACAGCCGCTGGCTCGTCCCGCCCGCCGCGCTGGCGATTCACCTCTCCATCGGACAGGCGTACGCCTTCAGCGTCTTCAACCTGCCGCTCTCCAAGCTGATCGGCGGCACGACGTCGGCGCCCGGTGATTGGCAGCTCAGCACGCTCGGCTGGATCTTCAGCATCGCCATCGTCTTCCTCGGCCTCTCGGCCGCGGTCTGGGGTGCGTGGCTCGAGCGCGTGGGGCCGCGAAAGGCGATGTTCGTCTCCGCATGCTGCTTCGGCGCCGGATGGATCATCGGCGCGCTCGGCATCCGCACCCACCAGTTCTGGCTCCTGCTGCTCGGCTACGGCGTGATCGGCGGGATCGGACTCGGCCTGGGGTACATCTCCCCGGTGTCGACGCTCATCAAGTGGTTTCCGGATCGTCCGGGCATGGCGACCGGCCTCGCGATCATGGGATTCGGCGGCGGCGCCATGATCGGCTCACCGCTGGCCGTGACGCTGATGAACATGTTCAAGGCGAGCGCGACGCACGGTCTCGCCGAGACGTTCATCGCGATGGGGATCATCTACTTCCTGTTCATGATGATCGGCGTCTTCCTGGTGCGAATCCCGCCCCCGAACTGGAAGCCAGAAGGGTGGAAGCCCAGCGCCGCGCAGCAGGAGCTGGTGGCCGTGCGACAGATGCACGTGAGCGAAGCGTGGCGCACGACCCAGTTCCGGCTCCTCTGGGCCGTGCTCTTCCTCAACGTGACGGCGGGGATCGGCGTGCTCGGTCAGGCGTCGGCCATGATCCAGGAGGTATTTCCAGGTCGGATCAGCCCGGCCGCGGCCGCGGGATTCGTCGGACTACTCTCGTTGGCGAACATGATCGGCCGGTTCTTCTGGTCGTCCACCTCGGACAAGATCGGCCGCCGTCATACCTACATGATCTTCTTCGCCCTCGGTGCGCTGCTCTACTTCAGCGTCCCGACGGTCGGCCGCATGGGAAGCGTGGTGCTGTTCGTATCGCTGTACGCCGTCATCCTGTCCATGTACGGAGGCGGGTTCGCGACCATTCCGGCATACCTGCGCGATCTGTTCGGCACGGTCGAGGTCGGAGCGATCCACGGGCGACTGCTCACCGCGTGGTCCGCGGCGGGGATCGTCGGGCCGGTGCTGGTGAACTACATCCGACAGTATCAGATCGCGCACGGCGTCCCCAGCGCGGCTTCGTACAGCACGACCATGTACATCATGGCAGGTCTGCTCGTGCTGGGCTTCATCGCCAACGCCCTGGTCCATCCGCTCGATCAGCAGCAGCGAGCCGCCACCCGCCCGCTCGCTGCGTGACATCATCCGAACGAGGACTTCAATGACGGACACCGCAACCACCGCCGGCAGATCGTCGCCGATCACCATCGCCCTCGCCTGGCTCGCCGTCGGAATTCCACTCGCCTGGGGCGTCTCGCAGACGATCATCAAGTCGCTCGCGCTGTTCAAATGACGACGGCACTGCTGACCGACGCGCACGCCATGCAGCAGCTCGGCTACGCTCCCGCGTCGGCCGGCGTGACGGGCGTGCGCATCGACGGCGGCCGGGCGGTGTCGGTCACCGAGACGCTGGCCGACGAGACGCCGATCACCGTGGCGTTCAATCTCTCGCCACATGCGGTGATGATGGCCACGCCGGCCGATCTGCAGGACTTCGCGGTCGGCTTCGCCGTGACGGAAGGCATCGTGCGGAGTGCGTCGGACATCGAGCGGGTGTCGGTCGTGCGCTACAGCCGCGGCGTCGAGCTGCAGATCGACATCCCGCCGGCGCTCGCGGCCGGCGTGGGAACGCGGAGCCGCCGCCTCTCCGGCCGAACGGGCTGCGGCATCTGTGGCGCGAGCAGCGTCGACGACGTGCTGCGCGAGCTTCCGACCGTGCAGAGCGACGCCCGCATCGAGGCGTCGGCGGTGACGCGGGCGATGCGGCAGCTGGCCGAGCGCCAGCCGCTCAATGCGGAGACGGGTGCCGTGCACGCCGCCGCGTGGGCGGAGCTCGACGGCACGCTCGCGTACGTTCGTGAAGACGTCGGCCGCCACAACGCGCTCGACAAGCTGGTCGGCGCGCTACTTCGCGGCGGCGTGCCCGCGAGCCTCGGCTTCGTCGTGATCACCAGTCGAGGAAGCTTCGAGCTCGTGCAGAAGGCTGCCATACTCGGTGTGCCGCTGCTGGCGACCGTATCGGCGCCGACGGCGCTCGCCGTGCGCGTCGCCCACTCCGCCGGTCTCACGCTGGCCGGCTTCGCGAGAGACGACCGGCTGACGGTGTACACCCACGCCGCGCGGCTACTGTACTGATTTCCCCGGAGTGGTTAGCGGCCCGTCCCCCATCAGCACAGGGAAAAGATTCCTCGATCCGAGAATGGTAGCAGCTCGTGACGACACGCAGACTGTCTCCCATGATCCATCATCTGGAGAATGATCATGTTGACACATCTGCCGTTGGATGACGAGCTGAATCACCTCTTCTACTTCGAAGAAGGAGTCTGGCGCCTCGTGTGGGCAAACGCGCTCGGCCGCTGCGTCCTGCGGCGCGAGAGGGCGCGCATCGAGTTCGCCGACGCGGTCGTGATGATCGCGCGAGGCGAGCTGCTGTGGTCGCCCCCCGAGCGCTTCGAGCGGCTGAGCAGCCGCATGCCACTCGACACCGTGCAGCGCGAGCACATTCTGCTCAGCGCCTTCCTTCGCTCGCCCGCCGGACAGCGCATCACCCGCTGGACCATGCGGCGCCGACTGGAGCTCCGGGCGAACGACGCCCGGGATTGGCTGGCGAGCCGCACGCTCGTCCGCGGCGATGCCGACGAGCCGAACGACGAGCACCGTCACGCGGGCTGATCAAGCGGGGACGGTGTAGCCGGCCGCACACCGGGTGAGGGTGCGCTCTTTGCGCGCGATTTGCCGACTCTCACATCCGGATGGTATCCATGCGCCGCACTGCGTTGATCGCTAGCATCGCGCTCGCCTCCGCGTTCGCCGCCGCTCCACTTGGAGGGCAGGCCACGGGATTCCGCGTCCTGCAGCCGATGGCCGATCACGTGACGCAGATCGACGATCCGGTGCTGCATCAGCGCGTGTACTACGTCCCGACGATGCTGGACTACATCCATTGGGGCCGACTGCACACCGCGGCATCGCGCCCCGCGGTGACGGTGCCGTCGGGCAGCCTCGTCACCTTCGACGTCGTGTCGCACGAGGGCATTCTCGAGGATCAGGGACGCGATCCGGTGCGCTTCTTCGGCCAGCGCGGCATCCCGCGGGATCAGGTGCTGGACGACGCGATCGCCGTCGCGCGCTCGTCCATTCCCCACAGCCTGACCGCGGATGGACCACACGTCATCTCGCCGCCGGTCGCGGTCGAAGGAGCCGTGCGCGGCGACATCCTCAAGATCGACGTCATCGCGCTCGAGCCACGGGTGCCCTACGGCGTGACGAGCATGCGTCACGGACGCGGCGCGCTGCCCAACGTCTTTCCACCGGGCCCGCCGGCCGAACCGAACGCCGATCCGGCGCATCCGGAACGGTATCACGACACGTCGATCGTGATCTCGCTCCAGCGGCAGAACGGTGCGTGGGTCAACGTCCTGCACGCGCGGGGGCGCGACATTCACATTCCCTTCCGTCCCTTCCTCGGCACGATGGGAGTGGCGGCGGATTCCGCCACGCCGCCGCACTCGACACCACCGGCCTACTACGGCGGCAACATCGATCTGCGTCATCTCGTCGCCGGCTCGACCTTGTACCTGCCGGTGCAGGTCCCGGGCGCGCTGTTCTACGTCGCGGACTCGCACTTCAGTCAGGGCAACGGCGAGGTCGACGCCACGGCGATCGAGGCGTCGCTGCGCGCCACGGTGCGCCTGACGCGTATTCCCGCCGGCACCGTCACCGCGCCGCTGCGGGGACGTCTCACGAGCCCCTTCGCCGAGACACCCGACTATTGGATCGCGATCGGGTTGAGCCCGGACCTGAACGTCGCGCTGCAGAACGCGGTGCAGCAGGGGATCGACTTCCTGTCGGGACGGTTCGGCATCTCACCGCTCGACGCGTACGCGTACGAGAGCACCGACGTCGACTTCGACGTGACCGAGTTCGTGGACATCACCCGTGGCGTGCATGGACTGATCCCCAAGCGGGCGTTCCCGGGTGCGCCGCGCAGCGCCGAGCTGCGGCGGACGAACGGCGCGGCGGTCGTCGCGACGCGCGCTTCCCGGCGACGCTCCCGGTGACCGGCCCCCCCGATCGGGGAGTTGTCGTGGCGGCCGCGGGGGCTACCCTTCTCGTGTGTGAGAGCATTCCCGTGCGTGGAGCGCACGCCACGATGAGGAGAGACGACAAGGCCACGGTGAGCGGCGCGCCGATCCGGGTGCTCGTGGCGGACGACCACCCGGTGGTACGCAACGGGCTGGCGGGGGTGATCGCGCAACAGGCCGAGCTCACGGTGGTGGCCGAGGCGGCGAATGGACGGCAGGCGTTGGAGCGGTTCCGCGAGCATCATCCCGACGTCGTGCTGATGGACCTGCGGATGCCCGACATGGACGGCGTGTCGGCGATCGAGGCGATCAGGGCGGAGTTTCCCGACGCCCGCATTCTCGCGCTCACGACCTACGAAGGCGACGTGGACATCCACCGCGCGCTCGAGGCCGGAGCGCGCGGCTACCTGATCAAGGACATGCTGCTGACGGACGTGCTGAGCGCGATCCGCGCCGTGCACCGCGGCGAACGGGTGATCCCGATGGCCGTCGCCGCGAAGCTCGCCGAGTTCACGCCGCGGACCGACCTCACCGAGCGGGAAGTCGAGGTCCTCCAGCTCGTCGCGCGCGGGCTGAGCAACCGCGACGTAGCCGGCGTCATCGGGCGCACCGATGAGACGGTGAAGGTGCACCTCAAGAACATCTTCGCCAAGCTCGGCGTCGCCGACCGCACCGAAGCGGTCACGCTCGCATTGTCGCGCGGCATTCTACATCTGGACTGACGAACTGCGAACTGACTGGAGTCGACTGAACTGACTGCGGTCGACCGCAGTTCAGTCAGTTGACCGCAGTTCCGTCAGTCAGTTCCCAGTGCCACCAATCGGGTAAGCCCAAGACTACCCCACTTGGGCACGCGCTTGGCGGGCAGGATCCATAGAATCGCTCTCATGGAGACCTGCATGCCTTCGCGCATTGCACACCACGAGACGCCGTTCCCGACGACCGATACGCCACAGTTGGCGAAGGTCGCGGTCGGCGCGTCCACCTGCCCGCAGAAGTGAGCGATGCGCCGCGCCGCCCGCTCCCGAGCGCGTGTCTTCGCCGCCGCAGCGTTGCTCGTCGCCGGACTTCCGGCGGCAGGCGCGGCGCAGCGCTGCGGCGGGACGCTCGCGCTCGTGGGCGTGGCGGACGGAGGGAGACCGGTCGTGCGCGACACGACGATCGACCTCGGCCCGTGTCTCTCGCTCGAGACGATCGTCGCGCGGACGCTCGCCAATAGCCCGGCGATGGCCAGCGCCGTCGGCACGACGCGCGACGCGACCGCCGCGCGGAGAGTGGCGGTTGGCGCGTACCTGCCGTCGCTCGTCCTGAGCGGCATCACCGGCAAGACCGATCAGAGCGCCAACACCAGCGTGACGGGAGCATCGTCGGTGCAGACGACGTACGGAACGGGACTCGCCACAAGCGTCGCCGTGTTCACCGGTGGGCGGCGTCGCGACCAGCTTCGCCAGGCGGACGCGATGAGCCGCGCCGCTACGGCCGGCCTCGTCCTGCAGCGCTACGCGACGATCTACACGGCCACGCAGGGCTATCTCGACGTGCTGCGCGCGCACGAGCTCACTCGCGTCGCCGCCGAGCAGGTTGCGCAGGCCGGCCTCGGGCTCGACTACGTGCTGCGCCGCGAGGCGGCGGGCACCGCGATGCGCGCCGACGTGTTGAGCGCGCAGCTGGCCGTCTCCACGGCGCGCCAGGTGCAGCTCGCCGCGTCGGATACCCTGGTCATGACCGCCGCGGCCCTCGGGCGGCTCGTCGGCGCGAATGGCCCGGTCGACGCGGAGCCGACTGCCACGCTGGATGTCATGCCGCTTCCCCTCGGCGACGCCGCGATCATCTCACTCGCCGTCTCTACGTCGCCCGCCGTGCAGACCACCCAAGCCGTCGCGAGCGCGGACTCGGCCAGCGTTCGCGCAGCCAAGACGCTGTACGTGCCGACCATCGTGGCCGCCGGCGGCTACAACTGGGCCAACCAGTCGACGTTCGTCGGCGGTCTGCGCTCGGGATGGGTCGCGGAGCTCACGACGGCCTTTCCGATCTTCGACGGCTTCCTGCGCGAACAGACCGTCACCCAGGCCGAAGTTGCCTCGTACGTCGCCACCGTGAGCGCGGCGGACACGAGACGCCTCGTCGCTGCCGACGCCACCCAGCTTCTGGGCAACCTGCACGTCGCCGAGCACAACATCGCGCTCGCGCGCGAGTCGGTCGGCCTCGCCACGGAGAATCTGCGGCTCTATCGGACCCGGTACAACGCCGGCATCGCCACCATTCTCGACATCCTGACGGCGCAGACGAGCCTCGTGCAGGCTGAGCTCAGCCTCGTGAGTGCGCGATTCAACTACCAGAGCACGCGCGCCTCGCTCGAAGCGCTGCTCGGTCGCCGGCTGTGAGGAGGATCGGTCGATGATGTGGTTCGTTCGTATCGCGCTGCGGCGTCCGTACACCTTCGTGTGCGTCGCCATCCTCATCCTCATCGGCGGCCTCGTATCCATCGTGTCGACCCCGGTGAACGTGTTCCCCGTCATTCCGCTCCCCGTCATCACGGTGATCTGGACGTTTTCGGGGCTGTCTCCCGAGGAGATGGAGCAGCGCATCGTCACGACGTCCGAGCAGGCCTACTCGGCAACGGTCGGCGGGATCGAGCACATCGAGTCGCAGTCGTTGAGCGGCGTGGCGCTGATCAAGATCTACATGCAGCCCACGGCCGACATCCCGACCGGCGTCGCCCAGGTGACCGCCGTCTCGCAGAGCATCACGCGGCAGCTTCCGCCCAGCATCACGCCGCCGGCCATCCTCCGCTTCAACGCGACCGACGTGCCGATCCTGCAGATCGGCATCTCGAGCGCGACGATGTCGGAGGCCAACCTCAACGACTACGCGAACCTCACCATCCGTCAGCCGCTGGCGACCGTCACCGGATCGACCATTCCTGGCGCGTACGGGGGAAAGCCGCGGCAGATCAACGTCGACATCGACCTCGGGCGGTTGTACGCCAAGGGACTGTCGCCCTCGGACATCAGCACCGCCATCAACGCGCAGAGCCTGATCCTTCCCTCGGGCACGACGAAGCTCGGCCCGCGCGAGTATCAGGTGAAGATGAACACGTCGCCCGATGCGGTGAGACTGCTCAACGAGCTGCCGATCAAGCTGGTGAACGGCGCGATGGTCTACGTGAAGGACGTCGCGTGGGTGCGCGACGGCGGCGGGGTGCAGGTCAACATGGTGCGAGCCAACGGCCGGCCGGGGACGTTCCTCTCCGTCATCGCGAACTCCGGCGCGTCGAGCCTCGCGGTCGCCAACGGCGTGAAGGCGAAGCTCGCCTCGATCAAGTCCACGCTGGCGGCCGGCCTCGACACCCAGTACCTCGCCGATCAGACGATCTTCGTCAACGCGTCGATCATGGAGGTGATCCGCGAGGCGTTGATCGCCGCCGCGCTCACGGCGCTCATGATCCTGCTGTTCCTCGGCAGCTGGCGCGGCACGCTGATCATCGCGACGTCCATCCCGCTCGCCGTGCTCTCGTCGATCATCTGCCTCGCCGCGATGGGGCAGACGATCAACGTGATGACGCTGAGCGGTCTCGCGCTCGCCGTCGGCATCCTGGTCGACGACGCGACGGTGGCGCTGGAGAACATCAACCGGCACATGGCCAGCGGGAAGGAGATCCTGCCCGCGGTGATCGATGGCTCCGCCGAGATTGCGACGCCGACGTTCGTCTCGACGCTCTCGATCTCGATCGTCTTCCTTCCGCTGTTCTTCCTCAGCGGAGCCGCGGCGTCGATCTTCCGGCCGCTCGCGATGGCGGTGGTGTTCGCGGTGATCGCGTCCTACTTCCTGTCCCGGACGCTCGTGCCGACGATGGCGCGCTACCTGCTCGCCGCCGACGCGCATCGCATGGCGACGGCCGCCGCGCATCCCGACGAGAAGAGGGCGGGACCGCGCGGCCCGATCGAGCGAGTGAGCGCCCGGTTCGATCGGCTGTTCGACCGCTTCCGTGGGGCGTACCGCGGTCTGCTCACGGCGGCACTCGGCCACGCGCGCATCACCGCCGCCGTGGCGTTCGCGTTCGTCGCGCTCTCGATGCTGTTCGTCCCCCACATCGGGGAGGACTTCTTTCCGGCCACCGACGCCGGCTCGTTCGACCTGCACGTCCGCGCGCCCGCGGGTACGCGGCTGGAGGAGATGCCGTTCCTGTTCGCCGCGGTGGAACGCAGCATCCGGCGCCAGATCCCGGCCGCCGATCTCGCGCTCGTGCTGGACAACATCGGTCTGAACACCGGCCCTCTCAATCTCGCGATGGGGAGCGGTTCGACCGTGAGCGCCGCCGACGGCGATGCGCTCGTGCAGCTCACGCCGGCCGGCAGCGGCATGACCACCGAGTACGTGCGGAAGCTCCGGGCGACGCTGCCCGGGGAGTTTCCGGGCGTGAGCTTCTCCTTCGTGGCCGCCGACATCACGAGCCAGATCCTCAACCTCGGTCTACCCGCCGCGATCGACGTCCAGGTCGTCGGGCGGGACAAGTTGAGCAACTACCAGGTCGCCAGCGATCTGGCGTCGCGCATCAAGCGAGTCGCCGGCGCGGTCGACGTTCACGTGCAGCAGGTGGTGAACGTGCCCGAGCTGGCGTTCGACGTCGACCGTGACCGGGCGCAGCAGATCGGGCTCACCGAGCGCGACGTGGCGACGAGCATGCTCGTGTCGCTCAGCTCGAGCGGACAGACGGCGCCCAACTTCTGGCTCAACCCGCAGAATGGAAACTCCTACCGCGTCAGCGTCATGACGCCGCAGTACAGGATCAACACGCTCGACGCGCTGAACCGCACACCGGTGACCGGGGCCGGACTCGTCCAGCCCCAACCGCAGTTCTTCGGCAACCTCGCCGCGCTGTCGCGCCAGAATACCTTCGCCGTCGTGAACCACTACGGTGTGCAGCCGGTCTCCGACGTCTACGTCTCGGTCGACGACCGCGATCTCGGCGGCGTGGCCAGCGACATCGATCAGATCATCAGCGACGCCACGCCCAAGCTGCCGAAAGGGACGACCCTCGTGATGCGCGGGCAGGTAGCGAGCATGCGCTCGACGTTCGTCGGGCTCGGGTTCGGCGTGGCGTTCGCGATCGTGCTCGTGTACCTGCTGCTCGTCATCAACTTCCAATCCTGGCTCGACCCGCTCGTGATCATCATGGCGCTGCCCGGCGCGCTCGCCGGGATCGTGTGGATGCTCTTCGTCAGCCAGACGACGTTCAGCGTCCCGTCGCTCATGGGTGCCATCATGACGATGGGCGTCGCCACGGCGAACAGCGTGCTCGTGATCACCTTCGCGGACGAGCAGCGAAAGAAGGGACGCTCGGCGGTCGAGGCGGCGCTCGATGCCGGCTTCGAGCGCATCCGTCCGGTCTGCATGACGGCGCTCGCGATGATCATCGGCATGATCCCCATGGCGCTCGGCGGTGGGCAGAACGCGCCGCTCGGCCATGCGGTGATCGGCGGGCTGCTCGTCGCGACCTTCTTCACGCTCATCGTGGTCCCGGTGCTCTACAGCATCCTTCGCGCGGAACCGCCGGCCCCACCGATCGTGCTTCCGGAGGAAACCGTATGACCACCTCACTCGAGCCCACCACGTCCGGTTCGCCGCCAAGCGTGCCGCCACCCGGCGGCCCTCGGGACCCTGAGGACCACGCGCAGCGCCCACGCCACTCGCGCCGCCGGCTGATCGTCGGCGCCGGTGTCATCGTCGTGCTGCTGGTATCGCTCCTCGCCGCCGGCGTCGCGCCGCGGATCGCGCGCGGCAAGCGGCTCAACGCCGCCGTCGCGGTCGCGACCGCGGCACTTCCCGTGGTGAGCGTCACCCGCGTGGTGACGGCGCCGAGCAATCCGACGGTGATCCTGCCGGGAACGCTCCAACCGATGCTCACGACGGCGATCTATGCGCGCACGCCCGGCTACCTGAACCGCATCCTCGTCGACATCGGATCTCGCGTGAGCGCCGGCAGCCTTCTGGCGGTGATCGATGCACCGGATCTGGATCAGCAGGTGGTGCAGGCGCGGGGTATCGTCGGCCAGGCGCGCGCGGCGCTGCAGCTGGCCTCGGTCGAGTTGGAGCGGTGGCGTGCATTGTCGGCCGGGGGCGCCGTCACCGCCGACGAGCTCGATCAGAAGGTGGCGGCGTTCAACATGGCGACGGCGACGCTGCGCGCCGCCGAGGCCGACCTCGCGCGGTTGATTCACCTTCAGGCGTTCGAGCGGGTGGTTGCTCCATTCACCGGTGTCATCACGCAGCGCAACGTGGATCCGGGTGCGCTCGTGGGAACGGCGGGCAGCGCGAGCACGGCACTCCTCGCGGGGAGCGGCAGCGCAGTGGGAAGCCTCTTCCAGATCGCCAGAGTCGACAGCCTGCGGGTGTACGTGCAAGTACCCGAGGAATACTCGATGGACCTGCGCATCGGCACGCCGGCCGTGGTGACGATGCCGCAGCTTCCCGGAGACACCCTCGCAGGGCGGGTCACGAAGACGTCCCGGTCGCTCGACGCCGCAACGCGAACGCTGCTCACGGAGGTGGACGTCGCCAACCGGACCGGGACGTACATCCCCGGGATGTACGCGCAGGCGCAGATGCGGATCGCGCAAGGCGCCGCGCCGATCCAGCTGCCGGCGACCGGCCTCGTCATTCGCGCCGGTCCGCCGCAGGTCATGATCCTCCAGCCCGATTCCACGGTGCGGTTCCAGAACATCCAGATCGGCCGCGATCACGGCCCCTGGCTCGAGGTCACCGGAGGGCTCGCGGCCGGCTCGACCATTCTGATCAATCCACCGGACAATCTCCAGAACGGCGCGCGCGTACGCGCGATCTCAGCGGACACGGCGGTAGCCAACAGGGGGCGCGCTTCTGGCGTAGTACCCTCCACACATTGACCCGTCATCGATGAGCGCTCCGATCGCCCTGGTTCAGCTGGCCCGCCCGTGGGCCGCACTCTACAGCGACAGCAAGCCGCTGACGATCTCCATCACCTTCTTCCACGTGGCAGGTCTGCTGCTCGGGGGAGGGCTCGCTCTGGCCACCGATGGCGCCACGATTCGCGCCATCCGCCAGGCGGTGCACGATCGAGTGCAGCATCTCGAGGCGTTGCGATCGGTGCACCGCACGGTCGTTGCCGGACTCGCCATCACCTTCGTCTCGGGACTCCTGCTCTTTCTCTCGGACGTGAAGACCTTTTGGGGATCGTGGGTGTTCTGGCTCAAGATGGCGCTCATCGCCGCGCTGCTCCTCAACGGCCTGGTGATGACGGGTGCGGAGCGGAGGCTGCGCGCCGACGGCGTGCGTGAAGACGACCGCGGCTGGACGCATCTCCATCGCACGGCGGTGGTGAGCCTCGTGCTGTGGTATGCGATCACCCTTGCCGGTGTCGCGCTCGTGAACGTGAGCTGAGTCACGCCGCTCCGCGCGGCCGGGAGAGGGTATCCGGGAATTTGCGGGTCATTCGGACAGGCGGCGCTACGCCGGTCTGCGTGCCCGCATCATCTTGCTGAGGAGTCGAGCCACATGATCAGACACACCGCGACCGAGCGGGCCGAGTGCCGCGGTTGCGACGAGACGCAACGCATCGCCCTCGCGGGCAACGTCGCCGCCGGCGCGTCCGACACCATCGGGCGCCGCACCTTTCTCGTGCAGAGCGCCATCCTGGCCGCCGGCGCAGCATTGGCCGCCTGCGGGGCGGCCGGTGGCGACATCACCGTGCCCAGCGTGCCGGCGAACAGCAGCATCCGGGTCAGCGATTATCCGTCGTTGAGCGGCGTCGGCGGAGTCGCCATGGTGACGCTTGGCGGCGCACCGGTGGCCATCGTCCGCACGAGTGCCTCGAGCTTCGTCGCGCTGTCGCGCGTGTGTCCGCATCAGGGCGGCACGGTGGGACAGTCCGGCAGCTCATTCGTCTGCCCGGTGCATGGCGCGCAGTTCGATCTGTCGGGCCACTGGATCGGTGGCCAGCCGACGTCGAGCCTGCATCAGTACGCGACCTCGTACGACGCAGCCAGCGGCACGCTGTCCATCAGCTAGCAACGTCTTCGCGGCGTGACCGCCGCGCCTTCGAGGAGTCCGCATGATCGCCGTACCGTTGCTGCTCATCGCGCTCGCCCAAGCTCCGCGCTCGGATACCGCGCGTTCGCTCGACACGCTCGCGCGGGTCGACACCGCGCCCCGCTCGGCCGTCGATACCGCCGCGCTCGCGCCGCGCGCTCTCGTTTCACGGTTGGCAGTTGGTCCGGCGCCCGCGAGGCCGACGCCGGCAGTGTCCGACACCGGGCGGACAAGCCGGCCGCGAGCCGTCGACTACAGCGACGCCTATTACAAGCGGTTGACCGTGCATCGCATCGGCAGCTACACCATGCTGCCGCTGTTCGCCGCGGAGTACGCGCTCGGACAGAACCTGATGCAGGACGCGTCGCCGGCCAGCTGGCTGAAGCCCGCGCACGGCCTCGTCGCCGGCGGAGTCGGCGTGTTGTTCGGCGTGAATACGGTGACCGGGGTCTGGAACTGGTGGGACGCGCGAGACGATGCGACCGGACGCACGCGGCGTACGGTCCATTCGCTGTTGATGATCGCGTCCGAGGCAGGCTTCGCCGCCACGGCCGCCCTCGCTCCGGGACGCCAGCAGACCACCGACTACGCCACCTACCAGCACCGCCAGCGCGTGCACCGCAACGTGGCCATCGGCTCGATGGCCCTGTCCACCGCCGGCAGTGCGCTGATGTGGTTCTGGAACCCGTGATAGTGCTGGCGGACCGGCTCGTTGAATCTCCGCGCCGCCGCGCGGGTATCACCACGGTGACCTGGCACTTTCATACCCACCTGGTGGTGTCTCGATGACGAGCTCGGAAGGAGAGAAAACGGACGCGGCGAAGGACTGCGCCGCCTGCCCAGTGGCGAACCGGCGCGAGTTCCTGCGCGACGCGGCCATCGCCCTCGCCGGGATCGCGGCCTCGCTCGGCTTGGCGCGCACGGCGAGCGCGCTGCCCGCCCATGTCGACGTGCGGTCCGTCAGCGCGCTGCTCGGTGCCGGCACGGCCCACACCTACGCGATTCCCGCGACCGACGGCGTCCAGATCGACCGCGACACCGAGGTGATCCTCGTGCGCTGGCAGAACGCAGTGTACGCGTTCAATCTCGCGTGCCCGCATCAGCACACCGCGCTGCGGTGGGATGACGGCGATCGCCGCTTCCAGTGTCCGCGGCACCACTCGCAATACCAGCCGGACGGGGAGTTCATCACCGGCCGCGCGACGCGCGCCATGGATCGGTTCAGCATCCAGCGCGAGGGCGACAAGCTCGTCGTCGACGTGGACGCGATGCACAAGCAGGACGAGGATCCCGCCGCCTGGAACGCCGCGGTCGTGAAGCTTTCCTGAGCTACGAAGTGAACGAAGGGTGGGCCGCCGTCTCGTGCGTGCCCACCTCGACCGGTCGATTCGGAACCTGCAGCACGATCTTCGTGCCCTCGCCCGGCGCGCTTCGCACTCTGAACCTGCCGCGGAGCTGGCTCGCCCGCTCGCGCATGCCGAGCAGCCCCCAATGGCCGGCGTAGGTGCGAAGGTCCGCGTCGACGTTGAATCCACACCCGTCGTCGGCGACGATCAGTCGTACGCTGTGATCCTCGTAGGCGAGCGTCACTCGCACCGTGTGCGCCGACGCGTGCTTCAGGACGTTCGCGATCGCCTCCTGTGCGACGCGGAAGACGACCGTCTCGACTTCTCCGGGCAGCGCGCGTGGTACGCCGCGAACGACGTAGTCGAGTCCTAGCGAGTGGTCCGACAGCGTCCGTTCCAGCACGGCGCGGAGCGTCGGCGTGAAGTCGCCCGCCTCGAGCGCCGGCGGCCGCATGTCCCACACGGCCTGTCGTGCGTCGGCGAGCGTCTTCTGCGCCAGCGAGAGCACCTGGCCGAGTGCCGCTTCATACTCGGCGGGCTCGCTGCGCCGTCCCATCGCGGCCAGCAGCTGAAGCGAGACGCCGGTGAAGCCCTGAAGCAGCGTGTCGTGGATCTCGCGGGCCAATCGCGTCCGCTCCTCGAGCTGCGCAGCGAACCGCGCCTCGAGCACCCGCTCGTGCGCGCGCCGCTTCGCGATCGTCAGTCGGTGCTCACCGCGCTTCCGCTCGCCGATCTCGTCCTGCAAGCGCCGGTAGGCCTGCTCCAGCGACGCGGTGCGCTCCCGCACTCGCTGATCGAGCTCATCGCGTGCAACGCGGAGGGCCCGCTCCGCGCGCCCACGCGCGGCGCTCATCCAGATGAGAAGTAGCCCGGAGAACGTGAACGTGATGAGCCGCGGGACATATGCGATGCTCACACCGAACCGATACGGCGGCGTCCCGCGGAGGGAATTGACCAGGACCAGCGACAGGGCCAGCGCGAAAAGACCCGTCGGCGCGCCGCGGAACCACGCGGCCAGCGTCATCGCCGCGAGAAAGAAGGTGAACGGCATGATGTCGCCGAGCATCCAGGCAACCCCGAACGCGATGGCGACGAAAGCCGACGCGAGGGCATAGCCCTCGACCCTCGACCAGATCCCTCTGATGGGCGAGACCGGCATCTATGGCATCAACCGCTGGGGGACAGTCGCGACGGAGGACACCTTATCATGGAGAGAAACCGCCATCCGCGACAGCCAGGGACGACCGACGGGCCGGCCCCGACCGTGAAGAACCGTTCTCGCGGCCGCCCCGTTCCCCACCATCGGCGGACGCAACGCGGGGCACGGTCCGACGGACCGTGCCCCGCGTCGTTCACGAGACCCGTGTTACGGCTTCGCCTTCGCCGCCTTCGCGTCGGCCTTCGCCTCTGCGCGCTCGTCCTTCGGCGTCTCGTGCTGGTTGCCGATCACCGTGCCAGTCATCGCGTCGATGTTCACCTCGTCGATGCCGGCCTTGCCCTGCGTCTTCATGTCGAAGCTGTAGATCAGCTTCCCATTCTCGCGCTCGATCTCGCCGGTCTGGATCTTCGCGCCCGGCACCGTCTTGGTGGCCAGCTCGCGGGCCTGCGCCATCGTGATCTTGGCTTCCTTCTCCAGCTGCGCCTGCGTCTCGGTCTTGTGCCGATGCGGCTGCTGCTGTGCGCCAGCGGCAACGGCCGAACTGGCGAGGGCGAACGCGACGAGTGCTGCAAAGCGGGTGGTGCGCATGCAAACCTCCTGAAGTGGAACGACAGAGCGTCGCGGTGCACCGACGAATCGGCGCGCGCAGCGCTCGGGTGAGATCGGTCGTACACGCGCGCTGCGAAGTTGGTCCCGAGTTCCCTTGTCATGTTCGTGTAAGGAAACTGAGAAAGCACGAGTCATCAGCGACCAGTCGCACAGCCCGCCAGTCGCCTGCTCGGACACGTCGCCAACCGCTCCAGCCCTCCCACACCGTCCCGCCTCCGCATACCATTCTGGGAGACGTCCCAACACGGAGGACTCGCCATGACAGAACGCGCGACGCCGCCGGCGAGCGTCGGTGAACCGCTCGACCGCATAGACGGACGCCTCAAGGTGACTGGCGGCGCGAAGTACGCCGCCGACTTTCCCGTGGCGAATCTCGCCTACGCGGTCGTCGTCACGAGCACCATCGCCCGGGGCCGCGTGACGGCGATGGACACTGCCGCCGCCGAGCGCGCGTCCGGCGTCATCAAGGTGCTCACGCCGTTCAACGCGCCGCGCCTTCCCGGCCAGATGGCGACGATGCGCGTTCCGACCGTCCTGCAGGACGCCGAGGTGCGATACAACGGCCAGCCGATCGGCCTCGTGGTAGCCGATACGCTCGAGCGCGCGATGGACGCGGCGTCGCTCGTGCGTGCGCGGTACGCCGCCGAGCTGCCGGTGCTCGACATGGACAGCGCGCCGCGCAATCCGCCGGAGGCCGTGCATCCAATACGCGGCGAACGCATTACGCGACGCGGCGACGTCGACCGCGGGCTCGCCGACGCCGCGGTGCGCGTGGAGCAGACGTACACGACACCGCTCGAGAATCACAATCCGATGGAAGTGCACGGGACCGTCGCGTCGTGGGCTCAGGACACGCTCACGCTGTACGAGTCCACGCAAGGAATCTTCAGCGTGCGCAACACCGTCGCGCGCGCCTTCGGCATGCCGCCGGAACGCGTGCGCGTCATCGCCCATTTCACCGGCGGCGGATTCGGGAGCAAGGGTGGCGCGTGGTCGCACGAGATTCTCGCCGCGATGGCGGCGCGCGACGTCGGGCGGCCGGTGAAGCTCGTCCTCACACGACGGCAGATGTTCGGACCGGTCGGCGGACGGGCACGCACGGTGCAGCGCGTCGCACTCGGCGCGACGCCCGACGGCACGCTGACCGCCACGCGCCATGTGAGCACGTCCAACACCTCGATGCTCGAGGACTGGATCGAGCCGGCGGTGACGCCGACGCTCATGCTGTACGCCTGCCCGAACCTCGAGACGCAGTACGAGCTCGTGCG
>DASXHF010000302.1:0-2080 GCA_036488775.1 Gemmatimonadaceae bacterium
GTGGCGGGTCACTACCGGCTCGACGCCGTTCGCGCACATCTGTTCGAGCGGGCCGGCGATCGTGAGAGCGCACTCGCGCATTACCGCACGGCCGCCGAGCTGGCGACGAGTATTCCGGAGCGGGACTATCTCACGCTCAAGATCGCTCGACTTACCGCGGAGGAGCGGCGAGATAGCAAGGGCTGACGGGCCCGTGGTCATGCATTCGCACCGAGTGCGATCTCATTGCTCGGCGGGCTCGCAATGACCGTCCGCAAAATACATGACGGACTTTCCGGCAAACATCCAGCTCGACGCACGGTGAGCGATCAAGTATTGAAGGCGGTTCAGCCACCAGTTCATCTCTCCCGTTCCGCGGATACACCGAGACCACTCTGCCTCCACGGCAGCCTGCTCGGGGCGCCAGTCGAGCCGAGTGATTCGAAGGTAGAGCGCATGTGCCGAATCAGCTTTCGTCGCCGGTATGAAGACGGATTCCGGGCTGCGCCGCCTCACTGCCCGGGTGATGAGCGCACTCCATGGTACGTCATCGTTCGCCAGGAATACCACAGGCCCTCGATGATCACCTCGGCCAAGCTTGCCCTGCAGCTCGGCGACGAGCGCATCGGCAATCGCGTCGACCACCGCCGCGGTATCCGCCGGCGATTGTGCGCCCACGGTCGAAGCGTGAGCCCCCGTGCCGAGTGCGATTGTCACGGCGTAGAACCACCGGATGTCGCGCATTGGTGCTGCTAACCCCTTGTCTCCACCACCACTGTCGTGCTCTCCGGCCGACGCGTGCCCGCCGCCGCCGCATCCTCCGCTCGGCGCGATGGAAGCGAGAACGCGAACACGCTGCCGCCGTCCTTCGGGAACTCCGCCCATGCTCGCCCGCCGAGCGACGACACCGTCTCCTGCACGATGCTGAGGCCGAGTCCCGTGCCGTCCGCGGTGACCGTATCCGTATGCGCCCGGTAGAACTGCTCGAACAACCGGTCGCGCTTCTCCCGCGGGACGCCGATGCCGTTGTCGCGCACCTTGATCACCAGCTCGCCATCGTGTCGATCGGTCGGAACGTCTAGCTCCGCGATGATGTCGACGACGCGCTCTTGCTTGGCCGCGTCGGCGTACTTGATTGCGTTCGAGACGTAGTTCGCGAGACAGACTTCCACCGCCGCGGCGTCCACCTCGACCGATGGGATGTCGTCGCCGACGCGGATCGTCACACCGGCCATCGCTGCCGCGTCGCGCAGTTGGCGAGCCACCTCGGCCGCCGCCTGTGGCAGCGGCACGTTCCGCTTCTGGCGCGCATCGCTTTCCAGATGCGAGAGCGCGATCAGGTTGTCGAGCACGCGCTCGAGGATCTCGCCGTTGCGCTCGATCACGGCGAGCAGCGGTTCCCTCGACATAGGGTCGTGCAGACCGAGCACGAGGATCTGCCCCGCACCGCGGATCGCGCCGACGCTGTTCTTCAGCTCGTGCGTCACCATCCGGTTGAATCGACGCAGCCGCTCCTCGCGCAGCCGCACCTGCTCGCCCGAGATGCGCAGGAAGTGCGTCATCGTCGCCTGACGGATCATCTCCGTCGCCTCAGCGACTCGCTGCCAGCAGAGCGCGACGTCTTGCGGTGCCGGCACCGGCGGCTGCGCCCGTGCGAGCGCGTCGAAGAGGAACGCGTAGAGGATTCCGGAGAGCATCTCGTGCTCCTTGAGGATCTCGTACGCGTCGAATCCCTGCTCGTGGCGCAGGGCGCCGAGCTCCATTGCCTTCGCCTCGACCGGGAGGTGTCCGCCGGCGGCGGGAGCGCCCGCCTCGAGATAGTCGGCGATCCCTTCGACGAGGATCGGGACGTGATTGAGGAGCGCTTCGGTCGGGAACACCTTGTTGGTGTCGATCGTCACGCGCGCCGAGATGCGCTCGAGCCATCGCTGCACCACGTCGACCCGTGCGACGCGAAGCTCCTGGGCGAGGGCTGCGCAGAGCGGTGGTGAAACAGGAGCGACAGGCTGCGTCATGGTCCCCTCGTGGGAGTAGGGGAGGAAGCGGGGGCGGTCGTTCCAGCGGCTACTGATCCGGCGACTACTATGGAAGAGGTGCTCAT
>DASXHF010000053.1:0-21053 GCA_036488775.1 Gemmatimonadaceae bacterium
GGCCACGCGGTGGTGGCCGACTTCGGCATCGCTCGGTTGCTGCAGGATGCGGGCGGGGAGACGCTCACGGCGACCGGCATGTCCGTGGGGACGGCGGCGTACATGAGCCCCGAGCAGTTCTCGGGCGAGAAGGTGGACGGCCGGAGCGACACGTACAGCCTCGCGTGCGTGCTGTACGAGATGCTCGTGGGACAGGTGCCGTTCACCGGACCGAATGCGATGGCGATCATGGCGCGCCACACGATGCAGGCGGTGCCGTCGATCCGGTTGGTGCGCGCCACGGTGCCGGAGGAGCTCGAGGCGGCGATCATCCACGCGCTGGAGAAGGTCCCCGCCGACCGCTTCGCCACCGTGTCCGACTTCAAGGATGCACTGCTCGGTGCGGAAGGGACGGCGGCCTTCATGCGTGCGACACCGGCGTTCACGTCGGCGTTCCGCGCGCGCGAGGCAAAGGCACGGCGGGTGAATCGTCGCCGCAGCATGTTGTGGGCGGCGGCGGTGGTGCTCGTGATCTCGGCGGGGATCGTCGCGGCGAGGTCCGTGTTGTGGCCGCGGCGCACGGTGGGTGTGCTGGCCGGCTCCGACGCCGATCCGAAACACGTCGGCGTGCTGTATTTCGCTGACGCGAGCCCGGACCATTCGCTGCAATATCTGGCGGACGGGCTCACCGAAACGTTGATCGGCGCGCTCGATCGCGTGCCGACGCTCGATGTGGTGTCGCAGAACGGCGTGCGGCCTTTCCGCGGGCGGCCGTTCAACAGCGACAGCGTCCAGCGGGCGCTGCGGGTGGGGAGCATCGTGCGCGGCGAGGTGGAGCCCGGGGCGAAAGGCGCGAGGGTGACGGTGCGGCTCGTCGAGGCGATCAGCGGCACCGACATCGCGCACCAGAGCTTCGACGTCGACACGGCGAACGCGCTCGCGGCCCACGATCGTCTCACGAACGAGGTGGCGGAGTTCCTGCGCCGTCAGCTCGGGATCGAAGTGAAGCTGAAGGAGTCGCGGCAGGCGACGTCGAACCCGATGGCGTGGACGCTGGTGCAGCGCGCGGAGAAGCGGCGCAAGGATGCCGATTCGCTCGTTGCGGCGGGCCGGAGCACGGACGCCGTGCCGGTATTGACGGACGCCGACGCGGCGCTCGTGCAGGCAGCGCAACTCGATCCGCACTGGGCGCAGCCCTGGACCTCTCGCGCGGCGATCGCATACCAGCGCGCACGAACGGAACGCGAGCAACCGGGGCTCGCCACCGCCGCGATCGACAGCGGGATGTCATACGTGCAGCGCGCCCTGCAGGTGGACGACGGCTCGGCGGATGCGCTCGAGCTGCGCGGGAAGCTGGAATATCTGCGCATCGACCTGCGTCTCGTGCCCGAAGGAGCCCAGTGGAAAACGCTGCTGGATGCGGCCGAGCGTGATCTGCTGGCCGCGGTCGACCGAAATCCGGGTCAGGCCGGCGCATGGGCGACACTGAGCCGACTCGCGTACAAGAAGCAGAGTCCACAGGAGGCGCTCGGCTGGGCGCAGAAGGCGTATGCGGCCGACGCGTATCTGTCGAACGCGCGTGAGATCCTCGCGCGCTTGTTCTGGACGTCGCACGACACCGAGAACTATCCCGACGCCGCGAAGTGGTGCGACGAAGGGCACCGGCGGTTTCCACAGGACGTGTTCTTCGTGGAGTGCCGGCTGTGGATGTTGACGACGAAGAGCATGCGTCCCGATCCCGCCGAGGCGTGGCGACAGGTGGACACGCTGCGGGCGATCACGCCGCCGGCGCGGTGGGAGTACGAAGGCCGGATGGGACAGATCCTGGCGGCCGGAGTGCTGGCGAAGGCGGGACTGGCGGACAGTGCGAAGCGGGTGCTGGAACGCGCGAAGGCGTCGCCGGAGCTGGATCCGCAGCGCGAGCTGCTCGGCAACGAGATCGTCGTGCGGCTGTTCCTGAAGGACTACGATCGCGCGTTGGACGAGCTGGCAGCGTACCTGGCGGCGCATCCGGACCATCGGAAAGGGCTCGCGACGAACACGTCCCCGTGGTGGCGCGATCCGGCGGTGCAGGATCATCCGAAGTTCAAGGCGCTGATTGCGGGGGCGCGCTAGGGCTGCGAAGCTGACAGCAGTCGAGAGTCGACTGTCAGCTTGCACTGTAAACAGTCCACTGTCAGCTCGAAGGCGGTGAATCGGGTGGCATTCCGCGGCCCTTGAACGCGTCCTCGAATGCGCTGCTCGCGCGCCGGAGCGCGTCGCCGACACCGGCAAAGGCGGCGTCGACCTTCGACGAGTAGTAGTTCGCGGCCTCGCGGAAGTCGGTGCCCAATTCCGGACCGGGATCGCCGCGGCGCGGATAGGTGCCGGCGAGAATCGTGTCGTACGCGCCGCCAGCGCGCCACCGCTCGAGCTCTCCGGCGCGCACGGTGTTGAACGGGTGCTCGCGGAAGGCTGTGTTGACGAGCTTGAGAATCTTGTCCCACGTGTCGCCACCGGCTTCGTAGGTCGCCGCCTGATGCATGAACTCTTCGACGCTCGATGCGTCGCCGTAGTCGGGGCCGCCGGCGAGCTTCATGAAGGTGCGCTGGGCGACGAAGGGATCCTGCACGGCGAGCAGGCCGGCGCGATCGGTGGACAGCTCGCTCTTCCGATGCCACTCGAGCAGCGCGAGGTGGAAGGGCAGGAGCGCGAGACCAACCGGCATCAGCGCGCTCGTGCCGATCGTGAGCAGAAGCAGCGCGATGGTGCGGTAGGTCATGTGGCCACTCATGATGTGGCCGAGCTCGTGCGCGAGCAGGAACCGACGCTCATCGGTGTGAAGCAGCTCGAGCGCGCCGGAGTTCACGACGATGAAGGGGTGCTCGAAGCCGATCGCGTAGGCGTTGACCTTCGGCGACTGGGTGACGTACAGCTCGGGCCGGTCCGGCCAGTCGAGCGTGGTGCAGACGTCGGCGAGGAGCGCGTCGAGCTGCGGCCGTTGGGCGGGTCCGACTTTCACGGCGTTGGCGAGAAAGAGCTGGCGGACACCGCGCTCGGTGACGAACCCGGCAACCCGCCGCACGACCTCATCGAACCCTGGAATGGCGCGCAGCGTATCGAGCGCGGCCCGGTCCGCGGGGTGCTCCCAGGCGCGGGGCGATATCTGGGGAAGGGGAACGGGCATGGGGCGGGGCTCCTGGACGGTGGATGGGGACCGTACGAAGCCGGACGACGGAAGTGTCAGAACGAACCGTGAGTCATGGGTCGCCCACGACTCACCGGCTCACCGTTGCGTCCTCACACGACGTGGAACGCGTGCTCCAGATCCGCGAGCAGATCCCCAACGTCCTCTACCCCACAGCTCAACCGCACCAGTCCTTCGGTGATTCCGAGTTCCGCGCGGCGTTGGGGGTCGACGCTCGCGTGGGTCATCGACGCCGGGTGGCTGATCAGGCTCTCGACGCCGCCGAGCGATTCGGCGAGGGAGAAGAGGCGGCAGCGGCTCAGAACGGCGTTGGCGCGCTCCTTCGTGCCCAGCTCTACCGAGATCATTCCGCCGAAGCCCGACATCTGCTTCTTGGCGAGCGCGTGCTGTGGGTGAGACGGGAGGCCCGGGTAGAACACTCGCTCCTCCCCCAGGCGCTCGGCGAGCCATGCCGCGATCTGGCGGCCGTTCTCGTCGTGGCGCGGCATGCGGAGGTGGAGGGTCTTCGTACCGCGCAGGGCCAGCCAGGCGTCGAACGGGCCGGGCACCGCTCCGGCAGCGTTGAGAATGAATTGGAGCCGCACGGCGAGGTCGTCGTCCTTCACGATCGCGATCCCGCCGATCATGTCCGAGTGGCCGTTCAGATACTTCGTCGTCGAGTGATAGATGATGTCGGCGCCGAACTCGAACGGGCGCTGGAAGAAGGGCGACGCGAAGGTATTGTCGACCAGGAGCAGTGCGTTGCCCCGGTGCGCGATCTCGGCCGCGGCCCGCAGATCGGTGATGCGCATCAGGGGGTTCGTCGGCGTCTCGACGAACACGAGGCGTGTCCGCGGGGTCATCGCGTCGGCGATGCATTGCGGGTCGCGCGTGTCGACGTAGGTGAACGTGAGGCCGTACTGCTGCAGCAGCTTGTCGAACAGCCGGAAGACGCCGCCATAGACGTTCTCGGCACACACGATGTGGTCGCCGGACTTGAACAGCTTCATGATCGAGTCGACGCATCCCATCCCCGAGGAGAAAGCGAAGCCGTGCCGCCCGCCCTCGAGCGCGGCGACGTTGCGCTCGAGCGCCTCCCGCGTCGGATTCTTGCCGCGCGCGTACTCGTATCCCTTGTTCTGGCCGAGCGCGTCCTGGACGTAGGTCGACGTCAGGTAGACGGGCGTCATGATCGCGCCGGCGAGGGGATCGGGGCGCTGGCCGGCGTGGATGGCGCGGGTTGCGAAGCCCGCTTGGAGATCGTCGTCGAATACCCGCGTCATGCCGATACTACTCCAGGGAGAGTCGTGCCGGGCAAGTTAACCGGGAGCGCGAAGGGGGGCGAGGACGCCACATCACACACGCGCACCACGCAGCGCCTCACGCGAGATCATGTCCGCTGACGCAGAACCGACAACATCCCACTGCCTGATCGTCGACGACGAGCCGCGGCTCCGTCAGGTGCTCGTGCACTTGATGCGGACCGGCGGGTTCGACTGTGCCGAGGCGGCGAACGGGGAAGAGGCGATCGCCCACCTCGAGCGGCATCCGGCGATGCTCGTCATATCCGATCTGCGGATGCCGAAGATGGACGGCATCGAGCTGCTCCGGCAGGTTCGCGAACGCTGGCCCGACACCGCCATCGTCATGATCACCGCGGTCTCCGACGTGGACGTCGCCGTGAGCTGTCTGGCGATGGGCGCGATGGACTACCTGATGAAGCCCTTCCACCTGGAGGAGGTCCGCGCTCGCGTGGGCCAGGCGCTGGACAAGCGCCGCCTGCTGATCGAGAACCGCGGATACCACGAAAGCCTCCAGGCCAAGGTCGCGATCCAGGCGCGACGACTGGAGGAGCTCTTCCTCGCCAGCATCCAATCGCTCGCGCAGGTGCTGGAGCTGAAGGACCCCTACACGCGCGGACATTCCATTCGGGTGAGCGACTACTCCGTGGTGATCGCGCGCGAGCTCGGCATCGAGGGCGACATGCTACGCCAGGTGGAGCTCGGCGGACACGTGCACGACATCGGCAAGATCGGCGTGCGCGAGGAGGTGCTCAACAAGCCCGGCAAGCTGACGGACGCGGAATACGAGCACATCATGACGCATCCGGTGGTCGGCTGGCGCATTCTCGCGCCGCTGCTGGCCGAGACGCCCGCGGCGCTCAACATCGTGCGTTCGCATCACGAGCGGTACGACGGCCACGGCATTCCGGACCGGCTCGTCGGCATGGCGATCCCGATCGAGGCGCGCATCGCGGCGGCGGCAGACGCGTTCGACGCGATGACCAGCGACCGTCCCTATCGCCCCGATGGGATGCGTGTCGACGAGGCGGTGCGCGAGATCGTCCGCTGCGGCGGGACACAGTTCGACCCGGACGTCGTCGCGGCGCTGGTCCGTGCCGTGGACAGCGGGCGGTTGAAGATTCCGGACCTACAGACGTCCTACCTGGCCGACACGATCCTCCATTAGCTCGATGACGCGCGGCTGCTTGTAGGCGCTGAGCCGTTCGGCGCACCACGCACGCACGTCGTCGACGGTCACGTCGCCGCGGACACGAAGCAGGATGTCGTTCTCCGCCACCGGCTCGGGAATGGGATGCACTTCGGCGTGCGTCACGCCGGGAAGCTCGCAAACCGCGCGCTCGATCTCGGCGGGATAGATGTTGAACCCGTTGCGCGTGAACATCGGCTTGATGACGTCGAGAAAGGTGACCGTGCCATCGGCGTTGCGGACGCCGCGGTCACCGGTGCACAACCATTCGCCGCGCCGCTGCAAGCCGGCGTTGCTGCCGCCGAGATAGCCGCGAAAGACAATCTCGCCGCGCACCTGGATCTCGCCGGGCGTGCCGACCGGCAGCGGCGCCGCGTCCGTCGCAGCGTCAACGCCGGCCTGCATCACCGGGAAGATGCCGACGTCGACGCGCGGGTACGCGAAGCCAAGGGTGCCGCGCGCGTTGGGAAGGGCGACGTTGTTGAACAGGCAGACGGGCGACGCTTCGGTGAGACCGTAGCCCTGCCGCAGCTCCACGCCGGTCACCTCCGCCCAGCGGTCCTGGAGCTCACCTGACAGCGGCGCGCCGCCGCAGATGCAGACACGAAGCGACGTGTCGCGCATCGAGTGGCCGCGCCGCTCGATTGCCGAGAGGATCGCGCGAAACACCGTCGGCACGCCGACGATCTCGGTGACGTCGTGCTCGAGCAGCGCGGCGGCGCGCAGCTGGTCGAACCGGCTCATCGTGATGACGTGCGCGCCGGCGAGGAGTGGTGCGCTGCCGGTGACGGTGAGCCCGAACAGATGCGCGAACGGCAACAGCGCGAGGACGCGATCACTCGGCGAGTTGGCCACTGCTTCGACGGTGGAACGTGCATCGGCGAGCAGATTGGCGTGCGTCAGCACCGCGCCGAGCGGCGTCCCGCGCATGGCCGACGTGTACACGATCGCCGCCTCCTCGTCGCGGCCCGGTGCATCGCGCTCACCGGCGAGGTCGAGCCCGTGATGCGATCCGAGATCGATCTCACGCGCGGCGCCCTGAGCCAGGACGCGGGCGCGACGGGGTGCCTCGTCGAGGAGCACGGTGACCATCCCCGCCGGAAGTCGCGACACGAACGCGCTGGTGGTGAACACGGCGCCGACATCGGCGTCATGACACTGGCGCTCGATCTCGATCGGAGCGGCGAGCGGATTGACGAGTACGGCGCCGCGTCCATCGCTCGCGGCGAGAGCCGTAAAGAATGCCGGCGACGTCGGCAGGAGAATGGCCGAGCGCCGGCCGCTCAACGCACGCACGAGCGGCGCGCTGCGCTGGAGCAGGGTGAGACCGGCCGCGACGAGCTGCTGCACTTCGTATCGTGCCGAGCCGTCGCCGAGGCCGACCGTGCCGCCGCCCGCGGCGAGCGCGAGCGGAAGGAGCGCGAGGGGATCACTCATCTGACGACGACGTGCAAGAGGAGCGCTAGAGCTCGAAGCGGTGGAGGGATGCCTTGAGCCGCTCGGCGACCTGCGCGAGATGGGCGCTCGACGACGCGATGTTCGACATCGCAGCGGTCTGCTCGAGCACGACGGCGCTGACCTGTTCAGCGGTCGACGCGTTCATCTCCGCTGACGCCGCGAGCGCTTCGATCTCACCGGCGAGGGATTCGGCCTCGCCGCGCTGGGCCTCGGCCGCGTCGACGATGCGATCCACCGCGGCGCGCGCGGCCGCGATCTCGCGATCGATCTGGGTGAGCGCCTCGGCCGACGCTCGGATGACCGCCTCGCCCGCGGTGACGCGGTCGCTGGCGACGAGGATCTGCTCTTCGGTGCGTACGGCGCTCGTGCGGATCTCGGCGGCGAGCTTGCGGATCTGGTCGAGCGCGCGGGCGCTCTCGGCAGCGAGCTTGCGCACTTCGTCGGCGACGACGGCGAACCCTTTGCCGTGCTCACCGGCGCGCGACGCTTCGATGGCCGCGTTGAGGGCGAGCAGGTTCGTCTGCCGCGCGATGGCGCCGATGGCATCCGTGATCTTGCCGATGCGCTGCGACTTCTCGCCGAGCTCCACGACCGCCGGCACGGCCGCGGCGGTGACGGTACTGATCTGGGCCATGGCGTCGAGCGCCTCGGCGGCAGCGACGGTGCCACGCCGAGTCGTGCGCTGCGCGACGTCGGCGGCGTGCCGCGCCTGCTCGGCGTGGCTTGCGACCGCGACGGCGCGCGTGGCGACGCGTCCGGATGCGTCCGAGGCCGCGCCGATGCCGCGTGTCTGCGACGCGGCCGATTCGGCGATCGCACCGGCCGCGGTCGATACCTCTTCCGTGGACGCGGTGATCTCTTCGGCGCTCGCGGCGAGCTGCTCGGCGGTGGCCGCGACGTCGGTCGCACTTCCCTCGAGCTCTCCCACCAGCGAGCGCAGCCCGCTCGTCATGTCGCGGAACGCGGTGGCCAGCTGTCCCACCTCGTCGTCCGACTCGAATACGACGTCCTGCCTGAGCTGGCCGCGCGCGACGTGCTCCGCCTGCTGCGACAGCTCCATCATGCCCCGCGTCATGCGTGTGGCGCCCCAGTACGCGAGCGTGACGGCGACGAGGAAGGCGACGGCGGCGTAGATGGCGAGGTCGATAACCGCCCGGCGCGCGTCAGCGAGCAGCCCATCGGCCCGGCCGGTGGCGATCACGGCGCCCATGACCCGCCGATCGGGTCCGAGAAGCGGCACCGCCGCGGCGAGCACCTGTTCCCCGTCGGCGTCGTACGTTCCGGTGGAACCGGCCTGTCCGCGGCCGATCAATTCGTCGAGCAGGTCGGCGGGCGCCCAGCGGTCGCCGGAGGTGGTGAGCCGCTCGCTCTGCAGCACGTAGCGGAACTGGCCCGCGGAGTGCGCGGCGATGTCCAGCGCGACGAGCTCGTTGCCGGCACCGAGGGCGTCGTTGTTGACCACGCGTCCGCGTCGCACGATCTCGCGTACGGCGGGCGAGATCGCGGCCTTGCCCGCGCTGCCCGCGGTGAGTGCCACGGACAGCTCTTCAGGGAGCTGCTCGGCGACGCTCCGGGCGATCGCGACCAGTCGCTCGCCCTGGGCGCGCGCCAGCGCCGCACGGACGCGGCCGTACGTGGGCGCGAGCAGCACGGCGAGCGTGACGAGCACCGCGGCGCCGGCGAGAGCGGCCATCTTGAGCCGCACGGGAAAGCGAGAGGCGGCGCGCAGAGGTGGAGGGGTGGGTGCGGGCGCAGTGGGGGACGTCGGCCGAGCACGGCGGCGCGGACGGCGCTTCGGCGTGCGGAAATTACGGCGCCGGGCGAGTGATGGACAAGCACCGCGCGCTTGCCCGGTCATCGACCCTCGGTAGCTTTCGGCTTCCAAGAGACGGAGAGCGCATGGCAGACGGTGGCAGCGGCCTGATGGTGAGCGTGTCGGGGATTCGCGGGCGGGTTGGCGAAGGATTGACGCCCGAGGTCGTGGCACGATACGCCGCGGCGTTCGGCGCGTGGTCGATCGCGCGCGGCAAGTCACGGCAGATCGTCGTCGGGCGGGACAGTCGCGTGTCCGGTCCGATGTTCCATCGGATCGTGGTCGGCACGCTGCAGCTCGTGGGCGCGGACGTGATCGACATCGGCATCACGACGACGCCGGGCTGCCAGCTCGCCGTAGAGCACCATGAGGCGGCGGGCGGGCTGATGCTGTCGGCCAGCCACAATCCGGTCGAGTGGAACGCGCTCAAGCTCATCGGCTCGAGCGGCCTCTTTCTGGAGGCGGCGGAAGGCGCCGCCATGCGCGCCCTCGTGGAGCAGGGCACGCCCTACGCGTCATGGGACGCGCTGGGACGGGTCGAGGAGGACCGCGACGTGGCACGCCGCCACGTGGACGCGGTGCTCGCGATCGAGTACGTGGACGTCGAGGCGATCCGGCGTCGCCGGTTCAAGGTGGCGCTCGACTGCGTGCGCGGCGCCGGCGCGACAGTGATGCCGATGCTCCTCGAGCGGCTCGGCTGCGAGGTCGTCTCGATCAACATGGAGCCGGACGGGCGCTTTCCACGCGAGCCCGAGCCGATCGCCGAGAACCTGAAGGAGCTGGAGCGGCTGGTGCGCGAGAGCGGAGCCGACATCGGATTGGCGGTGGACCCCGACGTCGATCGGCTGGCGCTGGTGAGCGACGAAGGGAAAGCGATCGGCGAGGACTTCACGCTGGCGCTGGCCGCCCGTCTGGTGCTGCGGCACCGCAAGGGCCCACTGGTGACGAACCTTTCGACGAGCCTGGTCGTTGAGGATGCGGCGCGAGCGGCGGGAGTGGAGGTCGTCCGTGCACCGGTTGGCGAGGTGAACGTGGCGGTGCGGATGCGTGAGCTGAACGCGCCCATCGGGGGGGAGGGCAATGGCGGGGTCATCTTGCCGGAAGTGCACCTCGGGCGTGACGCTCCCATCGGCACGGCCCTTGTTCTGCAATTGTTATTGGAGGAGGGGCGGCCACTGTCACGGATCGTGGGCTCGCTGCCCCGCTACGTGATCGTCAAGGACAAGCTGCCGCGACCGAACGCGAGCCTCGAGGCGGTGTACGGGGCATTGCGGAAGAGCTTTCCGGACGCCGCGGTGGATACACAGGACGGACTGCGGCTGTCGTGGCCGGACCGATGGGTACACGTCCGTCCCTCGGGGACGGAGCCGATCGTCCGGGTGATCGCGGAGGCGCCGGACGAACGGGGGGCAAAGGAGCTGGTGCGTCGGTCTCGCGCACCGCTCGACGCGTTGGGAGAAGGAGCGCCTGGCGGAGTCGAGAGCACGGGAAAGCCGCTGGCCGCTCGCTAGCACATTCATCGAGGGATACGAACTATGTGCGGAATTGTCGGCTACATCGGTCCGAACGAGGCGACGTCGCGGCTCGTGAACGGCCTCAAGCGCTTGGAGTACCGTGGCTACGATTCGGCCGGTGTGTCGCTGATGAATGGCAACGGAGTGGAGACCCGAAAGGCGAAGGGAAAGATCGCCATGCTCGAAAAGGCGATCGACGATCATCCGATCCATGGGAACGTCGGGATCGCGCACACTCGATGGGCGACGCATGGACCGCCGAACGAGTGCAACGCGCACCCGCACCACGACTGCACCGGCGACATCTCGGTGGTCCACAACGGGATCATCGAGAACTACGGTCCGCTGCGTGAGATGCTCAAGCGGCACGGGCACACCTTCGTGTCCGACACGGACACCGAAGTCCTGGCGCACCTGATCGAGGCGGCGTTCGACGGCAACCTCGAGGAGGCGGTGGTCGACGCGCTCGCGCTCGTCGAAGGGACGTACGGGATCGCCGTGATCTCGGCGAAGGATCCGGAGAAGATCGTCGCCGCGCGCAAGGGCAGCCCGCTGCTGATCGGGCTCGGCGAGGGGGAGAACTACGTCGCGAGCGACGTGGCAGCCATCCTCCAGCACACGCGCCAGGTCGTCTATCTCGACGACGGCGAGATGGCGATCCTGAGGCGCGACGGCTACGAGGTGTGCGACCTGAACGCGCAGATCGTGAAGAAGAAGAAGGTCACCCGGATCGAGTGGGATCTCGATCAGATCGAGAAGGGCGGGTTCGACCACTTCATGCTGAAGGAGATCTTCGAGCAGCCGACGACGATTCAGAACACGATGCGTGGCCGGCTGGTCACGGAGGAGGGGTTCTCCAAGCTCGGCGGGCTCAATCTGACGAAGGAGGAGCTTCAGAACCTCGATCAGATCATCATCACGGCGTGCGGCACGAGCTGGCACAGCGCGCTGATCGGCGAGATGATGATCGAGGAGCACGCGCGAATCCGGTGCGAGGTGGAGTACGCGTCGGAGTTCCGCTACCGGAACCCGATCGTGGGCGACAAGACGCTGTGCGTCGTCATCTCTCAGTCGGGTGAGACGGCGGACACGCTGGCGGCGATGCGCGAGGCGAAGCGTCGTGGCGCCAAGACGCTCGGGCTCGTGAACGTGGTCGGCTCCACGATCGCGCGCGAGGACGACGGCGGCATCTACCTGCACGCGGGTCCGGAGATCGGCGTCGCGTCGACGAAGGCATTCACGAGCCAGGTGATCGCGTTGGCGTTGCTGACCCTAAAGCTCGGCCGCCTGCGGAACATGTCGGTCGAGCGGGGCCGCGAGGTCGCGCAGGCGATGGAGGCGCTCCCGGGACAGATCCAGGGCATCCTGGACCGTGCCGCCGAGATCGAGCAGATCGCGTCGGAGTTCACGAACGCGACGAACTTTCTCTACCTCGGGCGGGGCTACAACTTCCCGGTCGCGCTCGAAGGGGCGTTGAAGCTGAAGGAGATCAGCTACATCCACGCCGAGGGCTACCCGGCGGCCGAGATGAAGCACGGCCCGATCGCGCTGATCGATGCGAACATGCCGGTGGTGTTCATCGCGCCGCACGACTCGGTCTTCGAGAAGGTCGTGTCGAACGTGCAGGAAGTGAAGGCGCGCGGCGGGCGCGTCATCGCGATCACGAGCCGCGACGAGCCGTCGCTCGCTGGAAAGATCGACTACGAGTTCCGGATCCCGGAGACGATCGACATGTTGAACCCGATTCTCGCCGCGATTCCGCTGCAGCTGTTGGCGTACTACATCGCCGCGACGCGCGGGCTCAACGTGGATCAACCGAGAAACCTCGCGAAGTCGGTCACGGTCGAGTAACCGGCGGAAGCAGGGAATTGCGAACGGTCCGCGAGCTGCGGACCGTCTTGCTTGGTGGCCACTCGCGGCCGGTTGCCGTCGAGGAGGTGCCCAACGTTTGGAAGGATTTGCCGCTATGAGGGAAGGACCGACGCATGCCGCCAACTCGGATGTGCGTCGCGTCCTCCTCACCATCACCCATCGGACCTCGCCCGTGTCTCTCGTCGACTTCGACGCTCAGCGTTCGACTCTCTCCGGCCGCTCGGCACCTGCCTCTCGTGGCCATGCACGCTCGCTCGCCACGACCGGTGTTGCCGGTGTCGTGCTCTCCCTTCTCCTGGCGTTGACGATCGTTCCGCGCTCGGCCGCCGCGCAGGGATTTCCTGGTGGCGGAATGGGCGGCATGGGGGGAGGACGCGGCGGCCGTGGTGGGCGCGGCGGACGATCGGAGGGGGAAAACCCGCAGCAGCGTGGACCGAGCTCCGGTGACGTCGCCAAACAGATGGAGGATCTGGCCTCGCTGGATCGCGCCCTTCGCGACGTCCCCGGTCTCAATCGGCCGCAGAAGGATTCGCTGAAGGCCATCGAGGGCACCTACACCAGGATCTTCAAGTCGTACGCGATCGCGGCGCGGAACAAGGTCGACAGCGCGCACGCGGCGGGCGGAACGCCGGACATGGATGGACTGCGCACCTTGCGGCTTCAGGCCGACACCGTACGGAACGGTGAGTTCGCCGCGGCGCGCACGGTGCTCGCCACCGACGAGCAGCGCTTTCGGTTCGACCAGAACGTCGCCGACATCCACGCGGAAGATGCCAAGCGCGAAGAGCAGATGCGGTCGCGAAAAGGATCGGGACTGTAAACACGCTCGATAGTCCCGCGTTCTGCACAAAGTGTCGGCAAGTTGCCACGTGATCGCATCCGCACGTGGCATTGTCGTGTGCAACTCCACGGTGCCGACGTGATCTCCGGTACGGTGAGGCGTGTGGCGCTGCTCCATCTTGCACGCCGTTCAGACAGCCGGTGTGGTCTGAACGTGTACGCGCACTCACTGGTGGCACGCGCATCCGAGCACTCTGCGACGGATCGGCCGATGTCGGCTCGTGCACCGCCAACGCAAGACCCCCATGCACGCAAATCGAAGTGGTCGCCCTTTCACGGCTCTCGTGCTGCTCACCGTTGCCGGCACGGTGGCGGCATGCTCCGCCGACAGGCTGACGAATCTCGCCGCGCCGGGCGCGGTGACGTTGTCCATCGCCACGAGCGCCGCCTCGGCGGCCTCGCACTCGTCGAGCGCCGCGTCGTTCGACGTCGCCGCCGGCTCCACGTCGCTCGTCGTCACCAGCGGCAACGACACGCTCCAGATCGACAGCGTGAACGTGGTGTTCGCGCGCGTCGTGCTGTATCAGGCCGCCGGGACGGCGTGCGGCACCGACGGTCACGACGACGCAGCCGATCACGACTGCGCGGAGCTGAAATCCGGCCCCGTCCTGCTTTCCCTTCCGTTGGCGGCGGGCGCGCAGACTCTGTTCGACGTGCCGGCGCCGGTCGGAACGTATTCCGGCGTGAAGCTGCGGACCCACAAGCCGAATCGTGCCGACTCCGGCCCGAACACGCAGGCGTTCCTGGCCGCGCACCCGGAGTACGAAAACCGGAGCATTCGCGTGGTCGGCAAGTTCCGCGGCGCCTCGTTCGTGTGGCAGGGCGACCCCGAAGCGCAGCTCGAACAGTCGTTCGCCCCGCCGCTCTCGGTGACCGATGTGGCAGGGCTGAACCTCACGCTCAAGATCGACGTGGCGAGCTGGTTCAAGGCGGCGGATGGCACGCTGCTCGACCCGCGCACGACGAGCTATCCGCAGATCGCCAACAACATCAAGCAGTCGTTCAAGGCGTTCGAGGACAAGAATCACACCGGTCACGACGATCACGAGCCGGGCGGCACACCCTGACCGCATGCTCGTGAACGGTGAACGGTGAGCGGTGAACGGTGAATCGTGACGGGGTTGGACTCACCGTTCACGGTTCACCGTTCACGTTTCATCGGGAGGTCAGTGCATCGCCGGCCAGAGATTCCGGATGTCGGACGGCAGCACGTGCTCGACGTCTTCGATCTCGCCCGAGGAGACGCGGGCGTAAAGCAGCATGAACACGGCGTGCGCGACCTGTTCGGCATCGACCGGATCGTCGGTGAACTGGGACGCGATGTGCGCGAGGAACTGGTCGCGGTGGCGTTCGCGGCGCGGCGTCTCCGACGGACGCCATCCCTCATAGTAGAATCCGCGCATGAGCATCGGCAGCTGCGCGCCGAGCTGTGCGGTCTCCTCGATCGTCAGGCGGTCGCGCAAGGCGTGCAGCGTGGCGCGGAGGGCGAGGTACGCCCGGTGCTTGTCCTGCCAACCGAGCTCCGTCATCAGATCCTTGAGCCAGGCATTGGTCTTGTGAACGGTCGTGTCGAAGACGTCGAGGCCGGTCATCGTCATACGCCAACTCCGGAAGGCAACCATCGCTCGCGCTGCACCGCGCGTGCCCCACGGCCGACGCCTCGCGATCGACGTCGGCCGAGCTCGGCGGACTCTCCCTCAATGCGGGTCGAGCAGCGAGCTCTGGGTCGTCGAGGACGATGCCGTGTGGGCGCCGAGCGTGATGCGGACCAGACGGAGCTCGACGGCGACGGCGGCAATCAGATCGATCTGTCTCTCCGTGAGCCGCCGATGCTCGGCGCGAAGCTCGGCGCGCACCTGCGCGTAGAGGGCGGCGCGCTCGGCCGGCGAGGGGATCGCCGCCCGATGATCGACGGCAGTCATCGTCCGGCCCTCTGTGTCGTCATCCAGGCGCGCCAGTCGACCTCCAGCGCCTCCGGCGTCGTCGGATGAGGCATGCGTTGCAGAATGTCATCCATGTCCAACCCGGCGACGGACGCACCCAGCAGATCGCCGATCGCCCGGTCGCCCTGTGACGCGCGCAGGTAGCGGAGAACGCTTCGCGACTGTTGCACGAAGCGGGAGAGGGTCTGCATCCGGGCGAGATCGGTGTCCTGGGTTGCGATCGCCGTCGTCAGCGACGGACGCTGCAGGTGACTCTCGAACGTCTCCGCCTCCCACGGCGACAGCCGGTATCGAAAGAGATCGCCCGCCGGAATGGTCGCGGCCGGAGAGAGCGCGCTGTCGTCGAAATCCGCGGAGTCGGCCTCGGTGAGGAGGGACAGCACGGCGACATGCAACCAGTCCGGCAGGGTTGCCGCCCGCGGAATCAACCCGCCCTGCGGACTGGCGAAGGCGATGCCATGGTCGTCGAGCGCGACGCTCCAGAGCGCCGCATACTCGCTCATCCACGCGCGGGCCGCGTCGAGTCGAACGTCCGACGTCAATGCTGCGGCTGGATCCATGTCCGTCATCCCGGTGAGCCCGCCGGCGTCGATGGTGACGACCGGGAGATCGGCCGGCGGCGATGCCGGGGCGACCGAAGGGCCGCCCCCCGCCATATCCGTGACGACGATGCCGAGCAACGGTGCCGGCTCGCCGAACAGCCGCGAGAACGCCGTGGCGGTGGAGCGCAGCGCGTGGACACTGGGATCCATCGCGATCAGCGACGACGTGATCAGTGTGAATGAGGGGGACTGCGCGACATAGCTGGTGACGACGGATAGGCCTTCGTCGGCCGTGTGCACGACCGGGGCAGGCACCGCACTGTCGAGACTCGCTCCGTGCAGCGCACACCCTGCCAATAGCAGAAGAGGGGTGTCGCGGAGAAGTCGTCGCGTCGTTCGGCTGAGGTCGTGCGCAAAGCTGGCCATGGTGTCCCCGGTAAGAAGATGAGCGAGCATCGTTCGGTCGTATCCAGTGACACGCGACCCTCCGCGTGCCCGCGACCCGATGTTCCGATTAGCAGCGGCGTGGCACGAACGGCACGGTTGGCGACACGAGCCGCGTGAGACGGCGCGATCCGGCTCTCATGCACGCTAGTACGGTAGGCATGCGATTCGTATAAGCGTTGGTGCCGTTCGTGCCACGACGAATTGCGCGCGCCACCGCTACCCGACATGCTTCCGGGGCGACACCCGTTCGCGGTCGCCGCAGGCTCGCTCCCGATTCAGGATCATCATGCGTCTCACGACAACGGACGACGACAGCAGCGGCGAGCTCGATCGCGCGATGGGTCCGCTGCCATTCATGCCGAGTCGGCGAGAGATGGCGCTCATCGTCGCGTTCTGGGCGGCGTACGCCGCGCTCACGATGGCGAACCGGATCTTCGATCCGGGCGGCGGCGGCGGACCGCCAGGCTCCAATTCGGCCCGCGCGATCATCGCGGCGATCGAGTCGCTGTGCTGGGCGCTGTTGACGCCGCCGCTGTTCTGGTTTGCGGGACGCCTGGAGCTCGAAGCGACGACGATGACGAGTCCCCGCGTCAGACGGATCGTCCTGCTCGCGCTCGTCGGCTTCGCGACAGCGGCGCTCGTCGGATGGATCGGCACCGAGCTGCGAACGGCGCTCATCTCGCGGCCTGCTCTTCCACCAGATACGGGAGCGCTCACCGCGCGATCCCGCATACCGGATGGCCCGCGATTCTGGTTCGGCTTCCTGAACGGGATGATCATCGCGTTCGGCGTGATCGCGAGCGGGATCGCCCGCGCCTATTCGCTGCGATACCGGGCGAGGCGTGAGCAGACGGCGCGGCTCGGCGCGCAGCTCGCCGAGGCACGACTCGACGCGTTGCGTCGCCAGCTCGATCCGCACTTCCTGTTCAATACACTCAACGCGGTATCCTCCCTCGTCGAACGCGACCCACCGGGCGTGCGCCGGATGATTGCCCGGCTCGGCGATCTGCTTCGCTACAGCTTCGAGGGCGGAAGCGAGCCGGAGGTACCGCTGCGACAGGAGCTGTCGCTGCTTGGCCGTTACGTGGACATCATGCAGGTGCGCTTCCAGGGACGGCTCAGCGTGACGATGCAGATGGACGACGGTGTGCTCGACGCACTGGTACCCGGCCTGATCCTGCAGCCGCTCGTGGAGAACGCCATCAAGTATGGCGTGGAGAATCGAACGGACGGAGGACGCATCACGGTCTCGGGCGCGCGCGAGGGGGACATGCTGGTGCTGCGCGTGCAGGACGAAGGCGCACGCGCCGGGACGAGCGGCTCCCCACGGGAGGTGGCTCCGCGAGGTGCCGGACTTGGCTTGCGCAATACGCGAGAGCGATTGGCGCAGCTCTACGGACCGGCGCACGGATTCGCGCTCACGCAGGCGATCGGCGGCGGCGCGACGGCGGAGGTACGGCTGCCGTTCCACACCAACGGTGGACGGAGCGCGGAGGCGCGACCACGACATGCGTCGTCCGCCGCGCCACCCGTGGAGGCAACGGACCGTGCCGGCTGAGCAGGTCACACGCGTGCTCGTAGTGGACGACGAGCCGCTGGCGCGAATGCGCCTCGAGGATCTGCTTGCGGGCGTGAACGGCGCGGTGGTGGTAGGAACGGCGGCCAACGGCATCGAGGCGGTGGAGCAAATCAGGTCGCTGCGTCCCGACGTGGTCTTCCTCGACGTGCAGATGCCGGGAAAGACGGGGGTCGACGTCGTGCGCGAGATCGGGCCAGCCAACATGCCGGCGACGATCTTCGTGACCGCGTTCGACCAGTTCGCCGTCGAGGCGTTCGACGTCGCCGCGGTGGACTACCTCGTGAAGCCGTTCGACGACGAGCGCTTCGCCGAGGCGTTTCGCCGGGCGCGGCATCGGCTGTCGCTGCAAGGGATGGAGGAGCTGCGCCATCGCCTGCTGGCGGTGTTGCAGAACGAATCGACGACGTCCGGCAACGCCGCGCCGGCGCAGCCGGAGTACCTCGAGCGGATCGCGGTCGAGATGCGCGGCAAGGTGCGCTCGGTGCCCGTCGATCAGATCGATTACATCATGGCGAGTGGTCCGTACGCCGAGCTGCACGTCGGCGACAAGCGGCATCTCGTGCGCGAAGCGATGCAGACGCTCGAGGACCGTCTCGACCCGAGCCGGTTCATGCGCGTGCATCGTTCGGTGATCGTGCGGCTCGACCTGGTGGACACGCTGCACCGCGGCGCCGGCGGCGACTACGAGCTGCAGCTCAAGGGCGGCATGCGCGTCCGGGTGAGCCGATCCCGCCGCGAGGCGCTGGAGCGCTGGCTCGGCGTGTGACAGACCGGGCGCGGGCGCACTTCGCCTGCCCGTGCCGCCATTCCGACCGTTCGTGACACGCGCGAGCCGTTCGTAACTCCGGCCGCCACTCTCGGCCCGGTGAGGCGTACTCTGAATGAGGCCGGTGCGAACCCGAGCACCGAGGCCACGCAACACCCGAGTCACGCTCACCACTCGAGACCGCCATGAAGACCAACTTGCGAATCACAGCCGCCACCCTGATGGCTGGACTGCTCGGCGGCGCCTTCTGGGTCCACCAGCGCGCCGATGCGCATGCCACACCCGACTACCGACTCGGCAAGGTCGAGCAGGGATCGGTGCGGGCTACCGTCTCGGCGACCGGAACGCTCAACGCCGTGCGCACCGTCGAAGTCGGGACGCAGGTGTCGGGTCAGATCGCCGCGATCAACGTCGACTACAACTCCCGTGTGACGAAGGGACAGCTGATTGCGCGGATCGATCCCACGTTGCAACAGCAGGCGGTGCAGGACGCGCAGGCCGGCGTGGCGCGCGCCGACGCCGTGGTGACGCAGACGCGGCTGGAATACGAGCGCAGCAAGCTGCTGCACGACCAGAAGATCGTGACCGACGCCGAGTACAACGTGGCGCAGTCGAACTACGCCCAGGCGAAGGCGAGCCTCGTGTCGGCACAGGTCAGCCTGGACAGGGCGCGGCAGAATCTGTCGTACACGAACATCTATTCGCCGATCGACGGCGTCGTCGTCGAGCGAGCGATGGACGTCGGGCAGACTGTCGCCGCCAGCCTGTCGGCGCCGAAGCTGTTCGTGATCGCGAACGATCTGTCGCAGATGCAGATCCTCGCGTCGGTCGACGAGAGCGACATCGGCAAGATCCACACGGGACAGCCGGTGAGCTTCAGTGTGCAGTCGTATCCGGGCCAGCAGTTCTCGGGGACGGTCAACCAGGTGCGACTCAACTCCGCCACGGTGAACAACGTCGTGAGCTACACGGCCGTCGTCTCGGTGTCCAACCCCGACGGCAGGCTGCTGCCCGGGATGACAGCGACGGTGAAGTTCGTGACCGGGAGCGCGGAGAACGTGCTGACGGTTCCCGCCGCCGCGCTGCGTTTCACGCCGCCGAGCGGCGCCGATTCCGCGTCGCCGGTCGATCCGGCTGCGTTGGCGACTTCGCCGTCCAGGACGCGCGGGACCGGCGGTGGGTGGCAGGGATCGAGAAATGGCGGCAGCGGGGGGCGGTCGGCCAGCGTCGGCACGCTCTGGACGCTGGATGCACAGGGCACGCTCACGAAGCACCTCGTGAAGATAGGCCTCACCGACGGCATGCATACCCAGGTCGCCGCGGCCGACATCGGAGTCGGAACGAATGTCGTGATCGGGACCACGCAGCCCGGATCGGCGCCGACCGCCTCGTCGACCAACCCGTTGCAGCCGACCAGCGCACAAGGCGGCCGCCGTGGTCCTGGCGGACCATTCTGAGGTGATGCCATGACGACACGAATCGAGACATCAGCGACTGGTCCCGTCATCCAGCTGGATGGAGTGACCAAGATCTATCAGATGGGCGATGCGCCGGTGCACGCGCTGCGGGGGATTCATCTCACCGTCGAACAGGGGGAAATGATCGCGGTGATGGGCTCCTCGGGCTCCGGGAAATCCACGCTGATGAACATCCTCGGGTGCCTCGACGTTCCGACGTCGGGCCGCTATGCGCTCGACGGGACGATCGTCAACGGCATGAGCCGCAATCAGCTCGCGGATCTGCGGAACGAGAAGCTCGGCTTCGTCTTTCAAAGCTTCAACCTGCTGTCGCGCACGACGGCGGTGGAGAATGTCGAGCTGCCGCTGCTGTATCGCCGCGCGGTGTCGACGAAGGAGGCGCGGCGACGTGCCGTCGAAGCACTCGAGCGCGTCGGGCTCGGATCGCGTCTCGATCATCACCCGAGCATGCTTTCGGGCGGTCAGCAGCAGCGTGTCGCGATCGCTCGTGCGATGGTCACGCAGCCGCAGCTGCTGCTGGCCGACGAGCCGACCGGCAATTTGGACAGCCGCACCTCGCTCGAGGTGATGGCGCTCTTTCAGGCGCTCAATGATCAGGGGATCACGATCCTCATCGTGACCCACGAACCGGACATCGCGCAGTACGCGCGCCGGATCGTCGAGGTGCGTGATGGCCGGATCCAGCGCGACCATCCGGTCGACGCGCGGCGCATTGCCGCCGACGATCTGGTAGCGAGCCCCGTGGCGACCGACCCGGACGTACAGGAGGCCGCATGACACAGCAGACGCTCTTCCGGATGGCCATGAGCAGCATCTTCAAGAACAAGATGCGCACGCTGCTCACCATGCTCGGCATTGTGATCGGCGTCGGCGCGGTGATCGTGATGGTCGCCGTCGGCCACGGCGCGCAGTCGCAAATTGCCGATCAGATCTCGAGTCTCGGCACGAACCTCATCGTCGTCACACCGGGCGCAACATCGCAGGGTGGCGTCAACCAGGGTGCCGGCACCTTCAACAAGCTGACGACGGACGACGCGGAAAAGCTGAAGCGCGAAGGGACGACGCTCGCGGCGGTGTCGCCCGTGATCAACACGCGCATCCAGGCGATCGGCGGCGCCGGCAATTGGCGCACGATGATCGACGGCGTGTCGACCGACTTCCTGACC
>DASXHF010000021.1:0-5727 GCA_036488775.1 Gemmatimonadaceae bacterium
GCCGTCGAGCAGCGGGCGCCGTCGCGTTGGTCGCTCGCGCGTCCAGGGATCTTTCTCTACGGCGTCGCGACGGCCGCCGGCGGTGCGCTGGAGGCGGAGCCGGTCGTCAGCGTGCGGGCGCGCATCGTCGAGCTGCGCACGATCGCCGATGGCGAGACGGTGAGCTACGGTGCCACCTGGCGCGCGCGCGGCAACCGCCGCATCGCCACCGTCCCGGTCGGATACGCGGACGGATATCGACGCAGCCTCAGCAACCGCGGTGTCGCGCTGCTCGCCGGGCAGCGCATTACCGTCGCCGGCCGCGTGACGATGGACATGACCATGTTCGACGTGACCGACACCGACGCGGCGCTCGGCGACGTCGTCACCCTGGTCGGACGCGACGGCGGCGACGCGATCACACTGGGCGACCTTGCGGAGGCGAGCGAGCTCTCGCCGTACGAGCTGCTCACCGGACTTCGTCTTCGGCTGCCGCGACGCTACGTGGGGACCGAGTCGGGAGCCGTGGTCGCGTGAGACGCCGCGCGGTGATCCTCGTGCTCGATGGCGTCGGCGTCGGTGCGGCGCCCGACGCCGCGGCGTATGGCGACGACGGGAGCGACACCCTGGGGAACACGGCGCGGTCGCGCGGCGGACTGTCGCTTCCGAACCTCGCGCGCGCGGGGCTCGGCAACGTCGCACCGATCCAGGGCGTTCCGCCGCGTCCGCGCCCCGAGGGCGCGTGGGGCGCGATGGAGCCGGCGTCCGCCGGGAAGGACAGCACGACCGGTCACTGGGAGATCGCCGGGCTGCACCTGGCGCGTCCCTTTCCAACCTATCCGGACGGTTTTCCGGCCGGTCTGCTCGACGCGTTCACGCGCGCGACCGGCCGCGGGGTGCTGGGCAACGTCGCGGCGAGCGGCACGGAGATCATCGATCGTCTGGGTCCGGAGCACGAGCGAACCGGCTCGTGGATCGTCTACACGTCCGCCGATTCGGTATTTCAGGTGGCCGCCCACGAGCGCGTCGTCCCGCTCGAGGAGCTGTATGGCGCATGCGAGACCGCGCGTCGCCTGCTGGTCCCACCGAATGACGTGTCACGCGTGATCGCGCGACCCTTCATCGGGTCCGCGGGTAGGTACGAGCGAACGAAGAACCGCCGCGATTACTCCATTGCGCCGCCGGGCGAGACGCTGCTCGACGCGCTGGCCGCGGCCGGTGTGCCGCGCGCCGGGGTCGGTAAAGTCGACGATCTCTTTGCCGGCCGGGCGCTTCGTGCCCGCCACACCGCCAACAACCGCGAGGGTATCGAGGCTATCATGGATTGGCTCCAGGGCGATCAGGGTGGGTTGCTGTTCGCCAACCTGGTAGATTTCGACACCTTATATGGCCACCGCAACGACGCGGAGGGGTTCGAGCGCGCACTCCGCGAGTTCGACGATGCCCTTCCGGCCATGCGCGGGGCGCTCCGCGAGGACGATCTGCTCTTCATCACCGCCGACCACGGAAACGACCCGACGACGGGCTCGAGCGACCATGCACGCGAAAACGTGCCGGTGCTGGTGCTTGGCGACGCCGTGCACCCGGTCGCGCTCGGCGTACGGCCGACGTTCTCGGACCTCGGTGCCAGCGTCGCGGAATGGTTGAACGTCGGCTTTCGCGGACGCGGGACGTCGTTTCTTCCCGCGCTGGAGCGGAGCGCGTGACCGCAGCCCTCGACGAACTGGCGGGACGCGTGCGCACCGTGCTCGAGGAGCGCGCGATGAGCGCCATGGAGCGCGCGTACGCGCCGTACTCGGGCTTTCGCGTCGGGGCGGCATTGCTCGCCGCCGACGGCAGCGTCACCGAGGGGTGCAACGTCGAGAACGCGGTGTTCCCGGCCGGCATCTGTGCCGAGCGTGCGGCGGTGGCGGCGGCGATCGCGCGTGGCGTGCGCGATTTCTCGGCCATCCTCGTCGCGACGGAGGCCGAGGTCCCCACGCCGCCGTGCGGCATCTGCCGGCAGGTGCTGATCGAGCTCGCTCCGCATCTGACCGTGGTGAGCGTGACGCGCGGCGGCGCGGAAGCGCGTTGGTCGATGTCGGAGCTTCTTCCCCATGCCTTTACCCCAACGTCGCTGGGACGCCGATGACGCGTTCCGGCCGCGACGGACGGAGTGTACGGAGTGTCTGAACGATTTCTACGGGGCGCGTGTGGCGCAGCCCTGCTCATTCTCGCCGGCGCCTGCTCCGAGCAGGTCACGAGCTCGGCCGGCTGCCCGCAACTGTGCTCCGATCAGAGCGCGCCGCTCAAGGACACGCTGCTCACAGCGGCGGTGGCGTTCGACACCACCGTGACCGGCTTTCCGCTACTCGGCGAGACGCGCGAGATCTCGCTCGTCGCGCGCGGCGACACGGCCGACGTGCGCGCGGTGACGCGGTTCGACTCGCTGCCATCGCTCTATGTCCCGACGACTGCGCAGCCGGACAGCCTCATCAAGGTGGTGGACAGCGCGACGTTCATCTTCGTGATCGACACCGCGTTCGTGAAGCCGACGATTCCGCTGACGGTCGATGCCTTCGACGTCGATACCTCGGGAGTTCCGGACACGGTGCCGACGACGCTGGTGCCGCTCTTTCGCAGCGACCGGTTCCTCGGATCGGCGACCTATCAGGTGGCCGACCTGGTGAAGGACACACTCCGTCTTCCGCTCGACAACGCGGCGCTCCTGCGCAAGATCTCCGCGAAGGCACGGCTGCGCATCGGGCTGCGCGTGCGGGCCGCGCAATCGGTGACGCTGCGCCTCTCCGGGACGAACTTCGCTCCGCGAGTCCGGTTCCGGGTGTCGCCCGACACCGCCATCAAGCCGGACACCGTCACACTGCTCTCGAAGACGCCGACCGATGATGCGACGCTCGCCGCGAGCCTCGCGATGTATCCCGTGCTCGCCGCCGGTGTGCTTCCTCCCCCGCCGGCGGAGCGCGTCGCCGTGGGCGGCATCGGCGGGGCACGCGGCTTCCTTCGGTTCGACATCCCCGACGCGGTGCTGACGTCGGTCCAGGTGGTGCGTGCGTCCCTCGAGCTCACGCAAACGCCGTCACGCAGTCACGGCGGCGAGAGCGACACGCTGCTTCTCATCCCGCACGCGGTGGTCGCCGGCCCCGCGGTGATGAACGTCTTCACCCAGTCCCAGTTCCTCGCCGCCATCGGTCAATTCGGGCTGGACACGGTCCGCCTGGTGCCGAAGGACAGCGGGCAGCGCTCGATCGAGCTGGTCAATCTCGTGCGGGCCTGGCAAGCGGTCGGCACGGCGAACACCACCCGCGCGTTGGTGCTGCGCTCGAAGCAGGAAGCGTCGTCGCCGGGTGAGCTGAACTTCTTTTCCACGAAGGGCCCGGTGGCCGCGCGTCCGCGCCTCCGCGTCACATACGTGCCACGGCGTGACTTCGGGATCCCATGACCATGCGTCGCCTTTCTTTCACGCTCGCGCTTCTGCCGCTTGCCGCTCTTCCGCTCGCCGCACGCGCGCAGGGCACGCTCAGCACGCAGGGCTTCGGCTATCCCACGGGACAGATCAGCACCCGGTCGCTCGGCGCCGGCGGCGCGCTCGCCGAGATCGATCCGTTGTCGGTGACGAATCCCGCCGCTCTGCTCAACTTCGGCGGCTCGGCGCTGTACTTCCAGGCCGAGCCGGAGTATCGCACCCTTCACGTCGGCGGGACGTCCGAGCGCACGACCATCGCGCGCTATCCGTTGGTCGCGGCGAGCATTCCCCTGACGTCGACGCTGTACGCGGGATTGAGCCTGTCGAGTCTCCTGGATCGCAGCTTCCAGACGACCGTGCGCGGATCGTACACGCTGTCCGACACGACCATCGGCACGACCAACGTGTTCCAGAGCAACGGCGCGATCGGCGACGTGCGAGCTGCGCTCGCGTGGGCGCCGTGGAATTGGATGCATCTCGGGGTGGCAGCCCACGCGATCACCGGCGACAACCGGCTGACCAGCACCCAGACGTTCGATGACACGATACGCTTCGCGCGGCAGATCGATACGTTGACCGTGACCTATACCGGCAAGGCTTACTCGGCGGGCGTCGAGCTCTATGCCGGATCCGCGGCGGCGTTCGCCGCGTCGTATCGGCGCGGCGGCACGATGTCGCTCAAACATGGTGATACGACGATATCGCAGGCCCGCGTGCCGGACCGTCTGTCGCTGAGCGCGGCCTATCTCGGGCTGCGTGGGTCGACGATCGCCGTGCGCACCTCGCACGAGCAGTGGACGGACATGGCGGGGCTTGGCTCGCCGGCGCTTCGCATCACCGACAACTGGGACACGAGCGTCGGTGCCGACGTCGTGGGACCGGCCCTGCTCGGTCGGACGCTGCAGCTTCGTGCCGGCGGCCGTTGGCGGACGCTTCCCTTCGGCGTCCTTGGCGCCGACGTGAAGGAGACGAGCTTCTCGTTCGGTACCGGGATGCCATTGGCGCGCGGGCGTGCCGCGCTCGACCTGGCGGGCATCCACGCCAGCCGGACGGCGTCGTCGACGTCGGCGACGGAGTCGGCGTGGACGCTGAGCGTCGGGATCACCGTTCGCCCGTGAACGCATGAGCGAGCTCGCTCCACCGCCGGCAGACGCTCCGCTCATCCTCGTCGCCGACGACGTGCCGGCCAACGTGGAGCTGTTGTTCGATCAGCTCCACGTGCTCGGCTTTCGCGCGATCGCCGCGGCCGACGGGCCGGCGGCGTTGCGTGCGTGCTTCGAGCAGCATCCCGATCTCTGTATTCTCGACGTGTCGATGCCCGCGGGCGATCTCGGCGTCGACGACCGGTCGACGGGGTTCGAGGTGTGCCGGCGCATCAAGCGCGACCCGCGCACCGCGCGCATTCCGGTCATCTTCGTCACGGCGCTCAACGACACGACCGACCGCGTCAAGGCGATCGAGGCCGGCGGCGACGACTTCCTCACCAAGCCGCACAACCGCCTGGTCCTCGGCGCACGCGTCCGCTCGCTGCTCAAGCTCAAGGCGGCCACCGACGCGCTCGAGGAGAGTCTCCGGAAACAGAAGGAGCTCGAGAAGGTGCGCGATGATCTGATGAAGATGATCGTGCACGATCTCAAGACGCCGCTCACGTCGATGATCGGCGCGATGGAGATGTTGATGGACGGGGACTTCGGACCGCTGAGCGGCAACCAGCGCGCGGCGCTCGGAGATGCCGAGACCCGCGCGGAGGATCTGCTCGGCCTGATCGAGGACCTGCTCGAGGTGGCGCGTCTCGAGGAGAGCCGGCTGTCGCTCCATCTCGCGCCACTCGCACCGGGCGCGCTGTTGGCCGAGGTGAAGTACGAGTGGGAGCTCCGGTTCCAGCAGGAGAACGGCCGCTCGGTGGTGGACGTCGCCGACGACGCGCCGGTGGTGTACGCGGACTACACGCTGCTCAAGCGCGTGTTCAGCAACCTGATGCAAAACGCGCTCGCGCATTCGGCCCGTGCGGTGACCGTGACGCTCGGGGCGAGGCGCGAGGGCGAGGGCATTCTGTTCACCGTGGCCGACGACGGCGTCGGCATCCCGGTCGAGTACCACGACATCATCTTCCGGAAGTTCGAGCAGGTGAAGACGCCGCACATCCCGCGGGTGCGCAGCTCGGGGCTGGGCCTCGCGTTCTGCAAGCTGGTGGTGGAGGCCCACGGCGGTCGCATCTGGGTGAAGAGCGGCGGCGAGATGGTGGGCAGCGCATTCCATTTCTGGATGCCGGAACGCCCGCCCGC
>DASXHF010000083.1:0-3383 GCA_036488775.1 Gemmatimonadaceae bacterium
CGCGCCGAGAATCAGCTCACCTGGCGCATTGCGCTCGACCGTCTCGCTGAGCAGCTCCCGCTCGCGCAGCGGTATCCTTCCCACCTCCAGCGCGTCCTACAACCGGCGCACGACATGCTGGTGGAGCGCGGGATCCTGCGGAACGCGGTCATTCGCCAGCAGCAGCGCGAATGGTACGTCGACTACATGCTCGGGTCTCGGCCGACGTGACTGGGCGAGCCGGCCCGTGGCCTGCATGACGGTACCGGCGCAATGCCGCAAGCGAGCAGCGAGGCTGAGCCGGCCACGGCGATCCCGATCCGGAACCCTGGGACTGGCACAGCGTATTCAATAGAGGAATTTTCCTTTTACCTGTAGGCAGTCATGCCCCGTCGTCGTTTCGCCCTGGTTGCGTTCGCCCTTCTCCCCGTCCTGGCAGGCGGCTTTCTCGTGCAAGACCGCGCCGCGACGGACGGTGGGAAGCTGCTCAGCCAGGTGTTCGATCTCGTTTCTTCGCGATTCGTCGACACCGTCGGCACCGGCGCGCTCTACGAGAAGGCAGCTCGCGGGTTGGTGAAGGAGCTGAACGATCCGTACAGCGAGCTCTTCACCCCCAAGGAGCTCGCCAGCTTCTCGCAGCAAACCAACGGCAAGTACGCCGGCATCGGCACGCAGATCCAGGATCTGCAGGGGGCGATCACGGTGAGCACCGTCTTCCCACACACGCCGGCCGAAGCAGGCGGAGTGCGCGAGGGTGATCGGATCGTCAACGTCGATTCGCTGTCCACTCGCGGTTGGACGACGCAGAAAGTTTCGGACTACCTGATCGGACAGCCGGGCACGAGGGTCGCCGTGAAGTTCAGCCGACCTGGTGTCACCGAGCCGATCGCGATGACGTTCACCCGTCAGGTGATTCACATCCCAGCGGTGTCGTACTCGATCATGCTCGACAACAAGATCGGCTACGTGCCAGTGCAGCGCTTCAACGAGACCGCATCCGAGGAGGTCGCGTCCGCGGTGTCCCGGCTCCAGAGGGAAGGAGCGCGGGGGGTCATTCTCGACATGCGGGGCGATCCCGGGGGGATCCTCGATCAGAGCATTGCGATGTCCAACCTGTTCCTCAGGAATGGACAGGAGATCGTGAGCGTGCGCTCGCGGGCCGCGGATCCCCAGAGCTACTCGACGTCCGGCAACGCGGTGTTCCCGACCATTCCGCTCACCGTGCTGACGGACGAAGGGACGGCCTCGGCGAGTGAGATCGTCGCCGGCGCGCTGCAGGATCACGACCGGGCGCTCGTCGTCGGCTCGACCAGCTTCGGCAAGGGGCTCGTACAGACCCTCTTCCCGCTCGACGGTGGATACGCGCTCAAGATCACGACGGCCAAGTGGTACACGCCGAGTGGCCGCAGCATCCAGCGGGAACGGAAGTTCGAGAACGGTCATTTCGTCGAGGAAAAGCCCGATTCGGCGGAGACCGAGGCGAAGAAGAAGGCGCGTCCGGCGTACCGCTCGGATGCGGGACGCGTGGTCTACGGCGGCGGCGGCATCACCCCCGATGTCCTCGTGCGGGACGACACGCTCACCGCCGCCGAGCAGGCGTTCACCAAGGCGATCGCTCCGAAGTCCCAGGACTTCTTCGTCGTCGTCAACGACTACGTGCTGGAGCTCGGCCGCGGCGCGAACAAGGACTTCCGTGTACAGCCGCAGTGGCGCGATGAATTCTACCGTCGTCTTGCCGCGAAAGGCGTGACGAACAACCGCGCTCAGTATGATGCCGCTGGCCGCTACGTCGATCGTCTCCTCGAGCAGCGCGTCGCACGGATCGTTGGCGGGGATTCCACGGCAAAGCGGCGCGATCTGCCGTTCGATGCACCGCTTCGCAAGGCGCTGGACCTGATGAAGAACGGATCGTCGCAGCGGGATCTGTTCACCATCGCCACGGCATCGAAGAACTGAGGTCGATCGGGCGCAAACAGTGGGTCAGGGTCTGAGAAGCTCAGAACCCTGACCCACTGTCACGATCGGCCAGGACGATCATCTCGACACTGGCGTCCCGGCCGGAAGCAGCTGCCGCAGCTTCGCGACGCGCTCGGCGATGGCGGCATCGGTCGAGAGATCGCTCCTCGCGCGCTTGAGCGCCGACAGTACCGTGGAGCTGTCGCGGTCGCCAAACGCGGAGCCGATCTCGCGAATCGACAACGAGAGCACTTCCCGGCAGAGCAACATGCCGATGCGCCTCGGCTCTGTGACGGAACGTGTGCGTCCCGTGCCCACGAGAGCGTCGGGTGAGACCCCCCATTCGGCGGCGACCGCCTCTTGCACCACCTGCGCATCCGATGTCACCGGTTTTTGCGGCCGGCGCGTCGGTACCGCCCGGCGCGCGAGCGCGAGGCCGAGCGGTGTGCCTTCCAGCTCGGCGACGGCGAGCAGTCGGGTGATGCTTCCCTCCAGCTCCCGCACGCTCCCCTCGCATTGAGCAGCAAGATGGTGGGCCACGCTCGGCGGCAGCTCGACCCCGAGGCTGTGGGCCTTGGCGTGGAGGATTGCAACGCGATGGCTCCAATCGGGCAGTCCGAGGGTTGCGACGTGGGCTTGCCGAAAGTGACTCACGAGGCGCGTCGCGAGGGTGTCGGCGCCAAGAGCATCGTCGCTCGTGAGAAGGAGTTGGCGGTCTGACGCCACCGTCCGCGCCGCCAGCAACGCGAGTGCGCTCTGTGCCGTGGCGTGCCGGTCGAGCACATGCACATCGTCGAGAACGATGACATCGGCATCGTCGAGCGCGCCGAGCGCGCTTTGCGGATTTCCCGACGCGACACCCTCGGCAAGACGGCGCAGGAACTCATCGGCCGTCAGGAGAAGCGAGGGGCGGCTGCGTTGCAGGCTGGATTCGGCCACGACGGCGTGAGCGAGATGGGTCTTGCCCAGCCCGGTTGCGCCCGTGATGAGAATTGGGTTGTAGAGCTTGCCAGGTGCGACAGCCGCTGCCGAGGCGGCAGCGTAGGCAGCTTCGTTGCTGCGCCCGACGACGAAATCGAGGAAGGTGTACTTCCGGTTGAGCGACGAGGGCACGGCAGGCACAAGCGCAAGTTGCGTGACGACTTGAAGCAAGCTCTACAAGCAGCGGCCAACGACGTTGTGGATAACTGCTGGAAAGCACGCCCCCTGCTTTCACCAGGGGCATGGCATCCATCTGGACTGGCGCCCTGACCTTCGGGCTCGTGAACATCCCGGTCTCCCTGGCGAGCGCGGTCCGCGCCGCGGAGAAGACCAGCTTCCGCATGCTGCACAAGGAAGACCTGACGCCGATCAAGTACGAGCGGGTCTGCCCCTTGGACGAGGAGGTCGTTCCCTGGAACGAGATCGTGAAGGGATACGAGTACAGCAAGGGCAAGTACGTCGTCGTC
>DASXHF010000131.1:0-20213 GCA_036488775.1 Gemmatimonadaceae bacterium
CTCGGCCCGAGCGTCTACGCCCAGTCCGCCGGCGAAGCGAATGCCGCGCGACCGACCGGGCGACGAAGCGAATGCCGCGCGACCGACCGCGCGAAGGGAAACCACTGACCACTCACGACCACCAACGAGGCGAACCGCGACGATTAGACCGCGCCCTCCACCGCCATGCCCATGGCGTGGTATCCCTTGTCCACGTACACCGTCGACCCGGTGATCGCGCTCGCGAGCGGAGAGCAGAGAAACGCCGCCGCGGTGCCGACTTCCTCGGCCGTCAGGTGATCCGTCAGCGGCGCGTTCTTGCCCACGTAGTCGACCATCTTCTCGATGATGCCGATCGCGCTCGCGGCTCGCGACGCGTACGGACCCGCCGACACCGTGTTCACGCGCACCCCCCACTTGCGTCCCGCCTCGAACGCCAGCGTGCGCGTGTCGCTCTCCAGCGCCGCCTTGGCGCTCGACATGCCCCCGCCGTAACCGGCGATCACGCGCTCGCTCGCCATGTACGTGAGCGACGCGAAGGCGCCGCCGGCTCTCATCAGGGGACCGAATCGGGCGACCATCGACACGAGCGAGTAGGCGCTGGCGCTCACCGCGGCGAGGTAGCCGTTCCGGCTCGTCTCGAGCAACGGCTTCTTCACCTCAGGCCCGTTGGCGAGCGAGTGGACGACGATGTCGAGCGGCCGGTCGCCGAAGTCGGCGACCAGGCGCTTCGCGAGCCCGTCGATCGAGCAGTCGCCGACGTCCTTGTATCGCTTGTTCGTGCGGAGCTCCTCGGGCATCGCGTCGTACGTATCGAACACCGCGTCGAGCGGATAGATCTTCTCGAAAGTCAGCAGCGAGCCGTCGCGCATCCGGCGCGACTCATCCATCTTTCCGCGCTCGAGGAGATTGAGAAAGATGTTGAGCGCCGGCGGCCAGGTGCCTACGGACACTGAGGCGCCCGCTTCCGCGAGCGCCTTGGCGATGGCGAAGCCGAAGCCGCCGTCGTCGGCGACGCCGGCGACGAGTGCGCGGCGTCCGGTGAGGTCGATGTTGAGCATCCACGTATAATGACGCAGTGCCTGGGGTGGGCAAGGGCGCCCGAGCGACGCAGCATGGGCGTGCGGCCGGACAAATGCACACCGAGGACAGGGCCGTCTCTCGCGCGAGCGTCGAGGGGGCTCAGCCGTAAACCGCAGATGACGACCCTGTTGTACGTAGACGACGAAGAGACGATCGGCACGGCGGTCGCGCGATGGTTCGCGCGGCGCGGGCACACGGTGCACCTCGCGACCTCCGTTGCCTCGGCGTGCAAGGTGCTCGTCGACCTCGAGCCCGACGCGGTGTTCATCGACGTGTGGCTCGGTAAGGAGAGCGGCTTCGATCTCCTGAGCTGGATCGAAGACCGGCGTCCGGAGCTCGCCGATCGAGTGACGTTCGTCACCGGCGAGCTCGGAGATCAGGAGCTGGCCGGTCGGACGTGGCGCAGTCTGGGCCGCCCAGTGCTCCAGAAACCATTCAAGTTCGACCAGCTCGAGGCGCTCGCCGGAGCGGTACAACGGCGCCACGGCACGTAACCTGTACCTGTGAAGCGCCTTGTGAGCTCCGGAATCCCACTCGATGCGGCGCCCGCGCCCGCATCGGCGTCCATCCCAGTGCCGGCGACGCCGGTGCCACATGTCGAGCGCCGACAGGAGACGCCCAGCGGCCCCGCCTTCGCGCGCGGCCTCTGGCGCATCGCCGCCGCCGACGTCTCCAGCGGCAATCGCGTCGCGCTGCTCCAGGATGGACCGGCCACCTTCGACGCGATGTGCGACGCGATCGACGAGGCACGCGACACGATCGTTCTCGAAGCCTACATCTTCCGCTCCGACGAGACGGGACAGCGCATCGCCGACCGCCTCATCGCCGCGGCCAAGCGGGGGGTGAAGGTCCGGCTGCTCACCGACTGGATCGGCATGCGCGGGATCAGAGGCAGCTTTCTCACCGCGCTCCGCAAAGCCCGCGTCACCCACCGCGTGTTCAACGCACCGGGCTTCCGCCCCTGGCTAGGCCTCGTACCACGCGATCACCGCAAGCTCCTCGTCGTCGATTGCAGGATCGGGCTGACCGGAGGCGTGGGGATCGGAGATGAATGGATCGGCAAGACCAAGCACCACCGCGGCCATTGGCGCGACACCGCGGTCCGCATCGAGGGGCCGGCGGCGAACGACATGCAGCAGGCGTTCGACACGATGTGGGAGCGCGCACGCAAACGGGAGCGCCGCGGCTCGCATCGTCTCACCCGTCGCGCGGCGCGAGGCGCCCATCTCGATCCCTCCAACGCCCCACCCGCGCTGGTCGGCATCGTGGAGGGAGAGCCGCTCAAGCTCCGCATCGCCCGCGCGCTGCAGATGCAGGCCATCTCCGCCGAACGCTCGATCTGGATCGCCACGGCGTACTTCGCGCCGAGCTGGTCGGAGGTCGAGGCGCTCACGGGCGCGGCGCGGGACGGGGTCGACGTCCGCATCCTCGTTCCCAGCCGGAACGATCATCCCTGGGTGACCCTGCTCACTCGCCGCTACTATCGACGTCTGCTCACGAACGGTGTCCGCATCTGGGAATGGCAGGGGACGATGATGCATGCCAAGACGAGCGTCGTCGACGGCCGATGGGTGCGCGTGGGCTCGACGGACTTCAACCCGCTCGGTGTCGCGATCAACTTCGAGCTCGACGCGGTGATCGAGGACGCCACGCTCGGCGCGCAGGCGGAGGCAATGTTCCTGCACGATCTCGATCATTCGACCGAGATCACGATGAGGAGTCGCAAGGTCAGGCCATGAACTTCCCGGTGACACCAGGAGCGCTTTCCTCCGTGTTCTCCGTGTTCTCCGTGGTTCAACTGCTCTTGAAGAGCGATTTTACCACAGAGAACACAGAGAACACGGAGAACTGCAACAACCAAGCACTTTGGGATCGCGAGGGTGGGCTCGCTGCGCGGGGCCTGGCTCGCACGAGGGTCAGCACATCCACGAGTCCTGGGTGGCCTCGGCCTGAGGTTCCTGCTCGGTATTTCGCTACCAGGTTCTCGTGCGCGCTCCTCCTCTTGCTCCCCGCTCCGGTCCGGGCGCAAACCCAACCCCTCTTCACCTATCGCGACGCAATCCTCGCCGGCGGATTTCTCGCCGCGGCGCGGCTCGTTCATCCGCTCGACGACCACTACGCGGCGCGACTGCAGGATTCGTCGACGCAGGCCAACCGGAAGCTGCAGGCGCTCGCCAGCTTCGTCCGCACCACCGCGGCGCCAGGATCCTACGTCATCGGGACCACGATGTACGTCGCCGGACGCGTGGCCAAGAATCGCAAGATCGCCTCGCTCGGACTGCATGGCACCGAGGCGCTCCTCGTCGGCGAGCTCACGGCCGGGGTGCTGAAGGGCGTCGTCGGACGTCAGCGGCCATTCGTCGAGCCACGAGACGCGAGCAGCTACCAGCTTTTCCGCGGCTTCCGCAAAGGAAACCCCTTTCAATCGTTTCCCTCCGGACACGCGGTCGCCGCGTTCGCGGCCGCGGCTGCCGTGACCGGCGAGACGTCGCGCAACGCGCCGAACACGCGGTGGATCGTCGGGCCGATCCTCTACGGGGGTGCGGCGCTCGCTGGCGTCTCGCGCATGTACAACAACCAGCATTGGGCGAGCGACGTCCTCGTCGGGGCGGCGATCGGGACCTTCGCGGGGCTCAAGGTCGTGCGCTATCATGATGCGCATCCGGACAACCGCATCGATAAGTTCTTCCTCGCGGGCTCCCTGATGCCGGCGCCCGACGGCGGTCACACGCTGCGCTGGTCGATCCTTCCTGCATCGCTGTTCGAACGCTCCGCACGCTGAGCTCCATCCGTCCCCATGGCGAGCCGAAACAAGGCAGGGATCTTCGTCATCGCGGACATCCCGGGCCCGGTGGGCGACCGCATCACCGCGCTGCAGAAGAAGTACGACCCGCTCGTCACTCGACTCGGTCCACCGCACGTGACCATCGCCGGCTCGTCGGGGATGGGCCCGATCGCGGCCGATACCTCCGTCGACGAGCTGCGCGAGCGCCTTGCGCCGATCGCCGAGAGCACGGCACCGATCACCCTCAGCTTCGGACAGCCTACCCGGTTCATGCAGACGGAGATCGTCGTCCTGCCGCTCGATCCACATGGGCCGCTGCGCACGCTGCACGAACGGATCAAGACCGCCGGCCTGCGCGCCGCCGCGCCCCGCTTCTTCTTCACTCCGCACGTGACGATCAACCTTTACCGCGAGCTGCCGCGCGCCGCGCTCGCGGAGCTCGTGGCGGAGCGGTTTCACGAACCCGTCGTCATCGACGCCATCCAGTGCCACCTGACGCGCGACACCGGCGAGACCCGACATCTACTCACGCTGCCCCTTAGCTTCCAGCCATGAACGAAGACGCGCTCCTCGCGGAGCTGGAAGCGGACATGGAGCTGGACGTCGCGACGCAGTTCGCCTCGCTCGCGGCGGAGTATCTCTCGACGACGCGTACCGGCGACGGACCGGTGAGCACTCCGCGTTCGACCTCGGAGCTCGCCGCACGGTTCGACGAGCCATTACCGCGTGACGGGCGGCCGCTCACCGAGATCGTCGCGCGCCTGCGCGACCAGGTCGTCGCCGACGCGAACCGGCTCTACCACCCACGCTACGCCGGCCATCAGGTCTCGGCGCCGCTTCCGGCGGCGGTGTGGACGGAGTCGCTCGCGGCAGCGCTCAATCAATCGGTGGCCGTCGCGGAGATGTCGCCCACGGCGACGGCGCTCGAGCATCGCGTCGTGCGGTGGATGTGCGACCTCGTCGGATTCGGAGGCGAGGCTGGCGGCACTCTGACCAGTGGCGGCACCGAGGCGACGTTCACCGGTCTGCTCGCCGCACGCTCCGCGGCGATCCCGGACGTGTGGACGAACGGTGTCGGCGCTGATCCGCCGGTCGTCGTGTACGGCGAGCATGCGCACTACGCCGTCTCGCGGGCCGTGGGAGAGCTGGGACTCGGCCAACGCTGCGCGGTCGCCGTGCCGTCGCGCGATTGGCGCATGGATCCCGCGGCGCTCGACCGCACCCTCGCGCAGCTCGAGGCGGACGGGAAGCGCGTCATGGCGGTGGTCGCGACGTCGGGCTCCACGGCGACCGGATCGTTCGACGATCTGGAGACGATCGGCGCGCTCTGCGAATCGCGCGGCGTCTGGCTGCACGTCGACGCGGCGCATGGGGCGTCGGCACTGTTGAGCGATGCACACCGGCACCGCGTGCGTGGCCTCGCGCGTGCGCGGTCGATCGCGTGGGATCCGCACAAGATGATGCTCCTTCCGCTGTCGGCCGGGGTCGTCCTCGTGCGACACGAACGCGATCTGGAGACCGCCTTCGCACAGCGCGCGCCCTATCTGTTTCATGGCGAAGCGGGGGCGCGCGTGTGGGATCAGGGCCTGCGCAGCTTCCAGTGCTCGCGGCGTGCCGACGTGCTCAAGCTGTGGGTCGCTCTCCAGCGCTACGGCGCGAGTGGGATCGGGATGCTCTACGACCGCCTCTGCCGGGTGGCGCGTGCCATGCACCGGCGGCTGCTCGAGCATCCCCGCTTCGAAGTGCTACACGAGCCGGAGGCCAACATCCTGTGCTTCCGTTGGGTCGGTGACGGCGACCTCGACGGACGGGGAGAAGCGCTCGACGTCTTCAACCGCGAGCTGCGCGAGCGCTACAATAGGTCGGGCGCGGGCTGGATCACGGCCACCAACCTGGCGGGCCGGCGCGTCCTGCGGGTGACGATCATGAATCCTCGCACGAGCGAGGAGGACGTGTCGGAGATCGTGGCCGGACTCGAGCGCGAGGCCGAAAGAATGGCGGCCGCCGGGCAATTGCGTTAACGTCTTCACGATGAATTCCGTGACCATGTCCACCGCCCAGACGACGCCGACGTGCGCGTGTACGTGCGCTTTTCCCGCGCACGCGGAGCGCTGTACCTAGAGGTCACGCACGAACGCCAGGAGTGTAGCGGGGCGACGGTGCGAATGCACCGTCGCCCCTTTTCGTATTTCACCCGGAACCCCCAGCACGATCATGCGAGCCACCTCCATTCTGGACACGATCGGCGACACCCCGCACGTTCGACTCAACCGTCTCTACCAGGACATCGCGCCGAGTGTGGAGGTGTGGGTCAAGCTCGAGCGGGCCAACCCGGGCGGGAGCATCAAGGACCGCATCGGACTCGCGATGATCGAGGACGCCGAGGAGCGCGGCATCATCAAGCGCGGCAGCGTGATCGTCGAGCCGACGTCGGGCAACACGGGGATCGGGCTGGCGATGACGGCGGCCGTCAAGGGGTATCGCTGCATCCTCGTCATGCCGGAGTCGATGTCGGTGGAGCGACGGCGGATCCTGGCGGCGTACGGAGCGGAGCTGGTGTTGACGCCACGCGAGAAGGGGATGCCGGGCTCGATCGAGAAGGCAAAGGAGATCGTCGCGTCGACCAAGAACGCATGGATGCCCATGCAGTTCGACAATCCAGCGAACATCGAGATTCACCGGCGCACGACGGCGCAGGAGATTCTGCGCGACTTCCCCGAAGGGCTCGATTATTTCATCACCGGCGTCGGCACCGGCGGACACATCACCGGTGTGAGCGAGGTGCTGAAGCGCACGATGCCGAAGTTGCGCACGATCGCCGTGGAACCGGAAAAGTCGACCGTGCTCAGCGGCGGAACCCACAGCCCGCACAAGCTGCAGGGAATCGGGGCGGGTTTCGTGCCCGGCAACTTCCACCGCGACGTGGTGGACGGATACGTCCAGGTATCCGAAGAGGACGCCTTCGAGTACGCCCGCCGCGCCGCCAAGGAGGAAGGAATCTTCCTCGGTCCGTCCTCAGGCGGCGCCCTGGCGGGAGTGGCGAAGAAGCTGAAGGAAATCCCCAGCGGGAGCGTCGTATTGACGGTGTGCTACGACACGGGGGAACGGTATTTGTCGGTGGAAGGATTGTTCTGAACAACGGTGAGACGGTGAATCCGATTCACCGTCTTCCCGTCAAACCGTCCAACCGTCCACGCCATGCAAACCCGAACCCTCGGCGCCAACCACCTCACCGTTTCCGCGCTCGGACTCGGTTGTATGGGAATGTCCGACTTCTACTCCGGACGTGATGATGACGAGTCGATCAAGACCATTCATCGTGCGCTGGAGCTGGGCATCACCTTCCTCGACACCGCCGACATGTACGGCCCCTTCACGAACGAGCGGCTCGTCGGGAAGGCGATCAAAGGCCGGCGTGATCAGGTGGTACTCGCCACGAAATTCGGCAACGTGCGCTCGGAGGACGGCGCGTTTCTCGGCATCGAGGGATCGGCCGGCTACGTCCGCAAGGCGTGCGACGCGTCGCTGCAGCGCCTCGGCGTCGATTACATCGATCTCTACTACCAACATCGCGTCGACGACAAGGTGCCGATCGAGGAGACGATCGGTGCGATGGCGGAGCTCGTGAAGGCGGGGAAGGTCAAACACCTCGGCATGAGCGAAGCAGCGCCGGCGACGATCCGGCGCGCGCATGCGGTCCATCCGATCACCGCGCTGCAGACGGAATACTCGCTCTGGAGCCGCGACGTCGAGGATAACATCCTGCCGACGGTCCGCGAGCTCGGCATCGGCTTCGTCGCGTACAGTCCACTCGGCCGCGGCTTTCTCACCGGTCGCTTCCGGTCGTTCGAGGATCTTCCGGCCGACGACTATCGCCGCAACCAGCCCCGCTTCCAGAACGCCAACTTCCAGAAAAACCTCGATCTCGTCGCGCACATCGAGCAGCTGGCGCGACAGAAGCAGTGCACGCCATCGCAGCTCGCCCTCGCGTGGCTGCTGCACCAGGGCGACGACGTCGTACCGATCCCGGGGACGAAGCGCGTGAAATACCTGGAGGAAAACGTCGGCGCACTCGACGTCCGTCTCACGCCCGATGACCTGCGACGCATCGACCTGATCGCACCGAAAGGAATCGCCGCCGGCACCCGTTACCCGGCCGGGGGGATGGCGACCGTCAATCGGTAATTACAACGGCGAGTACACTAAAGCGCCCGCCGTATCGCCGCCGCAATATCCTGATCGCCACCGACTCCGGTGTAGACGACCTTGCCGTGTTTGTCCAATACCACGACATACGACGTCGCCGGCACGTCCCACTTTCCCGCCGCGTCGCCCTTCGTGTCGAACAGCTGTTCGCCCGGCACCCCGTGCTTCGCCACGTGGAGCTGCACGCGCTTTGGGCTCTCGTTCACGCTCACTGCGACCGCGATGAACTTCACTCGCTTGCCGTAGGTCGCCGACGCCTTCTGCATCGCCGGAAGCAGGTGCTCACAGTTCTCGCACCATGTCGCCCAGAACTCCACCACCGCCGGCCCCTTCGCAACCTGCGCAAGGTCCACCGGCTTTCCGTCGAGCGTGTTCACCCGCGCGCTCGGTGGAGTGGTGCCGAGCGGCAGTCCCGTGTCCTGTGCTCGAGCGACGAGCGGTGTGATCGATATGAGCGCCCCGCCGAGCAGCGCGGCGAACGTCGAACGGATGTGGATGTGATTGCGCGTCATATCAACAGCTCTCCCATCTTCACGAGGTAATATTCAGCCGCGCCGAGCATGACGAGCGCGAACACACGTTTGACCGTCACCATCCAGGCGCCCGCCCGCGGCAGCCGCGCCATCGCGCCGGTCGAGAGGCCAACCACGACCAGCAGCGCGCACATCCCGAGCGAGAACGTCAGCAAATAGACGAAGCCGAGGACCGCGCTGTGCGTCACCGTCACCCAGGTGAGCACCGCGGCCATGACCGGCGCCGAGCAGGGTGCCGCGACCAGCCCCGACATCGCTCCCATCAGGAGCGCGCCGGAGAATCGTCCGGCGGTACCCATCGTCGCTGCGCGCGACATGATGCCTGCCGGCAGACGAACCGGTATGACGTCCACCATGCTCAGCCCCGCGAGCACGAGCACGTTAGCCATGGCGAAGTACAGCCACGGATTCGTGCTTACACTCCCGAAGAGCGTCCCCGTGAGACCGGCGAACACGCCGAGCGCGGAATACACCACCGCGAGCCCGACGACGTAGGTGAGCGTGAGCAGCAGTGGTCGCGTGCGCGACGGCGACGCCGACCCCGCCGTCTGTCCGCCCACGATCGCCGCGGTGATCGGAATCATCGGGTACACGCACGGCGTCAGACTCGTCAGGACGCCCCCCGCGAACAGCGCGGGGAGCGCGAGCGCGGGGTTGCCGTTCAGGAGTTGGGTGAGCGAGACGTCGGCCACGGTCGAGGAGAGGAAGTCCGACCGAAAGCTACCCTCAAGTCAGGGCGAAGGTCGCGGCGGCTCGGAGGAGACCTCACCGGGCACGATCCGGTCGTCGCGACGCCGCTGCGGGCCTTCGCCCTTCTTGCGGCGGCGCGGCGGGTCGGCGTCGAGCAGCATCAGGCCGAACTGCGCCACCGTCGCCGTGTGCCAGTTCTGTGGCCACTTGGAGAGCTCCACCACGATGTCTTCCGTCGTGAAGCGGAGGACGATCTCCTCCTTGCCGCTTGCGTCGAGACATTCGTGGAGCCGCACCGTCCATTCCCGGCCGCCCGGGCTCATGAACTTCCGCTCGGCCTCGGAGCGCTGGATCACCTCCTGCTCGATCGCCGCGGCGCGCACCGCCCGCTGCTTTCCGGTGTTGGACTCCATGCCGCGACGGACGACCGGTAGCGCGCGCGTCCACAGCTCCTCGAGCTGGCGGATCGGAAAGTTCACCCAATCTGCGGGATAGGGAGCTTCCAGCCGGCGCTTTTCGCTCTCCGACTCAAACACCAGCCACCCGTCCTGCAGGTTGCCCATGAAGTCCTCGGCGCGGGTTGCCGGATGCATGTGGGCGGGGGTGACGTCCCAGACACGCCATTCCACCCCGTGGCTGTCGGTGAACTCTCGAACTGGCATCTCTCTCCTGGCTCGGCAACGGCGCCTGTTGGAGATCGTCATTGGTACAAAGAGCGTACCGGACTCGCCCGGAAGGCCGGCGCCCGGCGTCGGGCTGCTTTCAGCCGGACTCGACTGTTAACAGGGCGGGGGGCTGGTCGTCCAACGGATGGACCGTCACCCCTCGCGAGCCGCCCATGGTCATCGAAGCCCTACACCGGCCACAGCGCACCGTTCGTCTCCGTCTGGCCGTCGCCCTCGTAGCGGGAAGCGCACTCCTTCTCGCCCTTCTTGCCCGACTGGCCGGCGGCCAATCGACCACGCGCGAGATGGACGTCCCCAAGGCCTCGGTTTCGCCCGCGGAGTCGGCGGCGCACCACATGATGGACGGGCACGCGCTCGCGTCGAATGCGTCGCTGCACGTCGAGATGACGCCGGTGTGGCGGGCGACGCCGGAGGATTCGGCGCGGGCAGCCCACGTCGCGCGAACGCTCCGCAGCGCGTTGGAGAAGTACCGCGACACCACCGCCGCGGTCGCGGACGGGTATCGCATGTTCCTTCCCAAGCTGAAGGAGCAGAAGGTCTACCACTTCACCAACAACTGGCGCGCGGTGCAGGAAGGCTTCCGCTTCGAGCCCACGCGTCCGACGTCCCTGCTCTACAAGAAAGACCCGGACGGTCGCTTCGTCTTGATCGGCGCGATGTACACCGCGCCCCGCCGGTTCAGCCCCGACAAGCTCGACGAGCGCGTGCCGCTCTCGATTGCGCGGTGGCACAAGCACGTCAACTGGTGCATCCCCAAGCCAGGCGCCGAGAAGCGTTGGCTCGAGCGGATCGACGGGGCACCGATGTTCGGACCCGAGAGTCCGATCGCGACCAAGGATCAGTGCGACCAGGTCGGCGGCGTGTTCCATCCGGTGCTTTTTGGGTGGATGCTGCACGCCAACGTGTTCCTGGGCGACGATCCGGCGACCATCTGGGGCGACGAGCACGCAGGCCACGACATGCATGAAGGGATGAAGATGGGAGCGATGTAAGGACAACCCGTCGGTAAGGCCGATGGACTGATCGTCGGGATCACGACAGAAAAACACCGGCTCGACTCCGCGATGGAGTCGAGCCGGTTTGTTGTTTGTCATGCGACGTGACGACTGATCACGGGACGCACGATCTTGCCGCTCCTCGGCAAGGAACGATGCCGCACGACAGAACCATCGCCGCCATCTTCACATCCGCTCATACTGCATCGCGGCACACTTCGCTCGCCGGTGCGGTCTGCCTCGAGAACGCTCTCCACTCGTTCCCTATGCGGATTCTCCGTGCGCTGGTTCTGCGGCTCCTTGCAAGGCGATGGATCGCCAGCGGCATCGTCGGTGTCGTGGTGCTTCTGGCCAGCTGCCACGACACTCTCACCGATCCCACCACTCGACTGCTGCCAACCGCCCGCGCGGCAACGAGCGAGCTCGATTCACCATCCAGCGGCAGCGCCGAATTCAACGTGAGCGCGCAGGCACCGCTCGCCGGCGACCAGAATCTGGTTGGGCACTATCACACGGCGACGATCGTTGCGATGGACGTCCATCAGCACTTCGGCATCTTCGGCGCCCCGCCGTACGAGCTCAAGAGCGGCGAGATCGGACTGGCCGGCCGAAGCTCGGGGTTCGGCTGCTCTCATCAGGGCGAAGCATATCTGCTCAACTACCACGACGGAGGCGGCTACGACTTCGCCTTCACCGGCTGTTCCCTCGCCGGTCCCTCCGAGCCGGTCAATACATTCTCGGACACCGTCGTCGTCAACGGCTCGGTCTTCTACGGGTACTCCTACGACGCGGCGTGCCCCTTTCCCGACGAAGCGTGCGCCGCGTACACCGGCAGCTCCGGGGTGTCGATCTCTCGTGTGCCGGCGACGCTGGGGATCACGGGAGACAGCATTCGATCGGGTACATTGTGGGCATGGCCTCGACGTGAGTATCTTCTCACGGCCGCGCCAACGCCCGCCAGAATGGGGCGGTACGCGACTCCTGTCCTGCCGGTCGGCACGGGATGGACCTTCGCTCCCGACTCGGCAACCGTCGAGTCCAACATCTGTGAGAACGGCAGCGGTCGCATCTGCACGAAGACATTCCAGAAGTCCGGCATCCTGACGCTGAGCGCCGTCGTCAACGGCGAGCAGATGGCATCGGCCCCGCTACGAGTCCAGATGCCGGCATTGAAGTTGTCGTTGTCCGCCGACTCCGTTGTCGTCGGCGACACCGTGATCGCCACGACGACGGTCCTGTGGGTCGACCCGACGCCGCTGTCGTATTACGCGGTCAACCCTGCCGCGGCAGCGGCAATCGAAGGAGACGCAGCCGGCGCGGCGCTGCCACCTTGTCTCGGTACGAAGCCGGTTCCGACGCGCTGCTATCTCGTATTCACGCAACCGGGCAAGGCCACGGTGGAGGTTGGGGCCACGCTGGACCCGAGAGGTCGAGGAGTGTTTGCGTTGGCACGGCGCTCCGTCACCATCACGAGCAACGATGCAAAGATCGAAATCGCCATCGCCGCCGGACCCAACACAGCGGGCTCCTTCACGACACGGGCCGGGGAGAACGTGATTCGGCTCGAAGCTCACGTCACACCGGCGAGCCTTGCTCCACAGGTACAGTGGTCCATCACCGACTCCCCCGATGATGAGGTGCTGACCGCGCCGCTGGCCATGCCGCCGGCCACGGGCGCTTCGAGCTCATTCACCGTTCCCAGAGCGAACGAGCGCAAGAGCCGGTGGCCGGCAAATCATCCTGGTCGCCTGATTCAGAAAGCACTCGCCTACAAAGCCGCTGCATCGATCGTCTATCAGGGCAAGACCTACTCGGCCCAGCCGGTGACGGTCAAGCAAGATGAATCCGATGTGCTGCGCCAGGAATACATCGATCTCGCGGTGCCGCAGGGGATCATTCCGGCTCGAGACGTCCTTTCGCCGCAGAGTGGCAACGGAGGGGACTACGCGATCGCGGTGGCCAACGCGACGTTCACCGACCGGCTCATCAAACTTGCTCAGGCGTGGCAGCCACACACGTTCGTCGTGAACGGCATATATCGCGACCCGGTGCACAACGCGTTTCACGTCGGCAAGCAGAAGAGCTCCGGCACCATCAGCGCCAGTTGGCACCAGTACGGATGCGGTGCCGATCTGCAAACCTTCCCGATCGTTGGTGGATCAGCGTCGCCGGAACAAATCGCTGCAGCGCGATTGTTCTGGGATGGTTTGTCGGAAGAGGCGCGGAAGCTCGGCTTTGGTGTCGAGCAACGCGATCGCAATCCGACGAAGCCAACCCAACCCTATAGCGGAGTCGGTCACGTCCACGTCGAGCTCAAATGCCGCGCTTAGCCGGCGAACGAGTCGTCAACCCGTCCCCCCCACTCACTCTTTCGGGTCTCCCATGTCATTGCCCGTTCGTCGCGCTGCTCGACGTTTGATCGTCTCGCGGCCGTCTCTTATCGGGCGCGTCGTCGCCCTCGTGCTCGCGGCGGTTGCATTCGATACGCGAATGTCGGTCGCTCAAGACGTCGACGTGCTCGCGAGTCGTCTGACCATGCCAGACGTTCACGTTCGGGCCGAGGCGGTCGCACGCCTCAATGCACTGCCGGTGAGCGCGCTGACGCCGGCAGCGCGCGCGGCGATGATCACGCTGCTGGAACAGGAGGCCACCGGGCAGGCGCCGGTATCGCCCGACACTGCCGCCGATGGAGACGAAACATACGACGAATACATCATCGACCTGACGTCAGGTGTCATGCGGCTGCAGGACCCGGCCGGTCTGCGCGGACTCGCGCTGCTGGGGATTCAGACCCGTGAGGACGTGCAGCAATACGTTGCGTCCTTTGGAGTACGCAGCTTGCCGCTGTTGACCGAAGCATGGCGTCTGAAACCCAACGCTCGGCCCTCCATAATCACGACGTGGGCATTCAGTGCGAGCCTGACGGGCCCGAACGCGCTCACGAAGGAGGACCGCCAAGCGGTGCTCGCCCAGATTCTCTCGGCATCGGACGAGTACCCGATTGCCGTCGCCAGTGCGGCGCGCAGTGCGTCGCTGGTTGCTCTGGTGCCGGTACTCGCCGACATGGCATCGCCGACCGCCAACGAAGTGATCCGGAGTCGGGCCGAAAAAGCCATCACGCTCCTCACGCCCGCGCGCGCGGTTGCGTCGCCGCTCGCGCTCTTGGACGAGACCGCGCAATGGCTCGCCGGATTCTGCCGAACGGAGGGATCGCACACCGGTGCCCGAAACGGTACGTGCACGTCGCTGCAGAATCGGCTTGCCAACGCACGCGAGCATGTGGTCGCGGGTCGTACGACGCCGGCGATCAACGTGCTCATGGCCGCCGAACGTGAGGCTGCCGATGCCAGGTCGAAAGGAGCACTGACTGCGGCTGAATCGGCGCTGATTGCCGGCAACGCCCAGTACATCGCAAGTCGGCTCTGAGAGGAGTCGATGTACGGTTCGGCGCCACCGTCGTCGTAACACTCCGACCTGGCGCGTAGGGACGGCGCCCCGCATTCTTGGTGTTCCCTCCCACCCCCTACAGGAGAGCGCCGATGCTTTCTGTGTCTGCAGTCATCGCTGCACTGGCGACAAGTGTTTCACTGCTGCTGCACCCATTCAAATCGGTCGTGAACGTCACGACGACGGAGTTCGCCTTCGCAGCCCCCGCGTCCATTCCCGCCGGCACGACGCTGTTCCATTTCGTGAACAGAGGGAAGGAGCTCCATCACGTCGCCGTCATCCGGTTGGAGAACGGAAAGACGCTCGCGGACTACACGAGCGCGATGAAGAAACCGGGCCCGCCGCCCGCATGGGCGGTCGACGCGGGCGGACCCAACGCCGCCGCGCCGGGCCACAGCGCCGATGCGATCCTTACCCTGACGCCGGGCAACTATCTGCTCGTGTGCTTCATTCCTTCGCCCGGAGAACAGGCGCCGCACGTCATGAAGGGAATGGTGAAGGCGCTCACCGTCACGCCATCTGCCAACGGAAGCGTCGAGCCGAAGTCGGACATCGATCTCACGCTGAGCGACTACAAGTTCGCTCTCTCCAAGCCGCTCACGGCGGGCCATCACCTGCTGCACGTGGTGAACACCGCCGCGCAGTCGCACGAATTCCTGCTCGTCAAATTGGCGCCGGGCAAGACGGCGGCGGACGTCGCCAAATGGGTGGAGGCCGGAATGCATGGCGCGCCGCCGGGCATGCCACTCGGCGGGACGACACAGATCGCGCGCGGCCGCACGATCACTGTGCCGGTCGATCTCGAGGAAGGCCGCTACGGTCTGATCTGCTTCATCCCCGACGCCAAGGACGGCAAGCCCCACTCGGCGCACGGAATGACGGAGACGGTGACGGTCGGGAAAGCGTGAGGAGCTGACGCTGCCGGACCAGATCGTCGAGTATGCGTAGTCGCTCACTCGGTATTCTCGCGATCGTGCTCGTTGCATCGTGTCGCGGCGGGGCTGGTGTTCCAGTCGACACCGCCCCCGTCGCCGACACGGTCGGCAGCTTCGTCGTGAGCGGCGATCCAGAATCGACCGCCGGAGCGACGTGGACCTTTCGCGGCACCGTTCGCGGTGAGACGTACGATCTGTCCGGCGTGCTACTCAAACCGCCGGGCCCCGGTCCCTTTGGCGCCGTGGTTCTGAGCCACGGGTCGCAAGGGAACGCGGCGTTGCTTACGCGCCTCGTCGGTCCGACGATGGTAGGTTGGGGACTCGTCTGCATCGCTACGAACTACACCCACGTGGGCGGCGCTCCAGTCGGGTCGCCCGGCAACTCGCGCGACGGTGGCGCGAGCACAGCCAACATGCTCCGTGCGCACATGACACACGAGCTCCTACGCCGGCTGCCGTACGTCGACATGAGCCGCGTCGCCGTCCACGGTCACAGCATGGGCGCATACCTCGACGTCGTCGCGGCAGCAACCTATCCCGAAGATTTCCGCGTCGGCTCGCAAACCGGGGGCGGCGTGCGTCCACCGCGCGTTCGCTTTGGCCCGGCGCCGACGATCGAGCAGGCGCGCGGACTCCGTATTCCGTACCAGATGCATCATGGCGCCGCGGACGACGTCGTGCCGCTCGAGTACGACGTACGGCTCGATTCCGAGCTGGCGAGCGCCGGCGTCCCGCACGAGCTGTACGTCTATCCGGGCGCCGGTCATCTCGAGACGCGCGCCACCCCGCTGATCCTGGCGCGCATCCACGATTGGTATGCGGCGCACGGGATGTTTCAGTGACGCCCTAGCCGGAGCTACCGCTCTGACGAGATCACCAGCTTGAACCCGTCCAGATCGTGCAGCCGAAACATCCGCGCGCCCATGACGTCCGCCGGTCCCGAATCCAACGTCGCGCCGAACTCCTTCGCCCGCGCCGCCAGCTCGTCGATGTTCTGAGCGGTGGTGAGCTGAAGCGACATCCCTTGACCCCTGATCCGGTCCATCCCCTTCGCACCGTCGTCCTGGGTGAGCAGAATCGCCACGACGCCGGCTCTGAGCGACGCGGCAAACATTGTCCCGCCGCGGTCGAAGGTGCGGGCGACGGTGAACCCGAGGACGTCGCGGTACCAGGCGAGGCTCGCCGCGAGATCCTTGACCGTCAACGCCGCCGAGAGCGTGCTCGCCCGCAATGGCTCGCGCTCGGCGCCGGCGTTTGGTGGAGTGGGAGTGGTCATAGCCGGCTCATGCGCTGGAGGTGAGTTGCAAGCAGGGCTCGGTGCAATCGACGTACCCACTTGGGTGGTGGTCAGGAACGCCCTCGGAGCGTATGGTAATCACCATGCCCTCCGGCATGTCCGATCGCTCGGTCGCTCGGCGATATGGCGTGGCCGTCCTCGCGACGGCGCTCGTGCTGCTCGCCGTATTTGCCGTCGACGCTTTCCTGCACATCCGCCTCACCCTCTTGCTCGTCACCGCAGTGGTGATCAGCGCGTGGTGCGGGGGGCGTGGCCCTGGCGTGTTGGCCAGCCTCCTCTGCATGCCGGCCATCATCATTCTCGTCAGGCACGGCAGTCCTGCGGCGACCGACGTGCGCGGAGTGGGCGAGATCATCTTCCTCGCGACGTTCGTGCTCGTGGCGCTCGTCATCGGTGCCGCCACCGAGTCGCTGCGACACGAGCGCATGAAGGCGCAGACCCGCGCGGAGCAGCTCGAGGAGCTCAACGTCGAGGTCGAGCAGCAGATGGAGGAAGTGCGAACCCTCTCCGAGAACCTTCAGCAGAGCAACGATTCGCTCGCCGTCGCTCTCGCTTCGGCGGAAGATCTGGCGTCGCGGGCGATGCGGCTGCGGGAGGCGACCGCCGCGCTCGACGATGCACGGACGGAGAGTGAAGTTGCGGACGTCGTCGTGGCGCGCGGCGTCGCTGCCGTCGGCGCGGCGCGCGGCATCCTCGCGCGAGTGGACGGCGACTGCGTCGAGATTCTCCGCGCGTGGGGCTACTCGCCCGAGATCGAGGCGCGCCTGGTCGGTCCCACGGGTGACTATCCGCCCTTCGCTCGCGCCGTGCGAAGTCGCGAGCCAGTGTGGGCACGCACGATGGAGGAGCAGCGCTCCTTGTACGCGCCAGCCTACGAGAACTACGGCATCACCCCCGTGCCCCAGGCGTCGGGAACGATTCCGTTGCTGCACGGTGAAGAGGTCGTGGGTGCGCTCGGGCTCTACTTCATCGAGTCATCCTCATTCACCTCGACCACCGAGTCGTTCGCGCTGATGCTCGCGCAGGCGGCCGCCGACGCCCTCTCCCGTGCGCGGAACTACGACGCCGAGCGGGCGGCGCGACAGCGCGCGGAGACGACCGCGCAGGCGCGCGCCGACGTGCTCTCCATCGTGGCGCATGATCTCCGCAATCCGCTCAACCTCATCGCGTCCAGTGCGGGTCTGTTGCTGGAGATCGACGACCTTCCGGCCGCGCGGCGGCGCGGGATGCTCGAGATCACCCAGCGAGCGGTCAGGCAGATGAATCGGCTCATTGGCGATCTGCTCGACGCGACGCGCCTTCAGGCCGGACGTCTGACCCTCGACCTCGCCGACGTCGATGCCTGCGCGCTCGTGCGCGAGACCGGAGGGACGCTGGGTCCAGCCGCCGAACAGCATCACGTCGAGCTGCGCACCGACCCGCCAGAGCATGAATGCTTCGTCCGCGCCGACGAAGGCCGTTTGCTCCAGGTGCTCGGCAACCTCGTCGGCAACGCGATCAAGTTCACTCCCGCCGGCGGGCGCGTCGTGCTCTCGGCGCGGCCGCACGAGGTGGAGGTCGTGTTCAGCGTCGCCGACACCGGTCCGGGCATTCCGCAGGAGCATCTCGATCACCTGTTCGATCGCTTCTGGCAGGCGCGCGGCAGCGATCGACGCGGCGTCGGCCTCGGCCTCGCGATCACGAAAGGCATCGTCGACGCGCACGGCGGGCATCTCTGGGTCGAGAGCGTAGTCGGGGTAGGGAGCACCTTCTCGTTCGCCATTCCTGCGAGCGCGAGCGTGTCGGCCGGCAATGAGCCGCCCGTGGGAGCGACAGCCAGTCCGGCCGGATCGACGTCCGATCAGTCGTCCGCCGACGGTCCGTATGCACCGGGGACCGGGACGCCGAGCAGGCGGTAGTAGACGCTGAGCTGTCCGCGGTGATGGATCAGGTGGCTGATCATGATCTTGCGGACCATGGTGCGGCGCGGCAGCTCCATCATGACGCGACTGCCGTGGCGAATTGCCCACAGCTGGCCGAGCCGGTCGAAGTCTGTCGACGCGAGCGCCGCGTTGAACTTCGCGAGCCCGTCGTCGAAGTATGCCGTCAGCTCGCGCGCCGAATCCATCGGCGCGAGCGGCGGCCGGACGCCGACCTCCATGCCGTTCGTCTCGAGCACCACCGTGCCGCGGTTGATGATGTCCGCGACGTGCGTCGCCAGCTGCGTGAGCGTGCGGGACTTCTCGTGCGGTCGCCACGCTCCTTTGCCGTCGGGGTAGCGCTCGAGGAAGCGGCGGGTTGCTGCGTGCTCCGAGGCAAAGTCGTCGTACAGCAGTTCGGCGGGCGAGAGTGCGGCAGCCTTGTCGCTGCCGCGGGCGGTGGGGGTGGGGGTGGTCATGTGCCCTCGTCGGTTGGTGGGATTGAGCGACGATACGATTTCTTTGGCCGTAGGACCAGGGTGAAGTCGGCGGCTCGGGTGCTGTTAGATTGAAGGGCGCTCCTTCTCCGATCGCGACGGCGCGGCTGTCCCGAAGCGTTTGCATTCCCGAGGTGATCCCGTGGCCCATCCGGCACCGCTCCCGCATGCCGGGGTGCGCTTCCCGCCGCCGCTCGTCTATGTTGTCGGTCTCGCCGCCGGGTGGCTGCTGAATCGGTGGTGGCCCGCCCCGATCACGGCCGGACCATCGGGGCTGCGCGTGGCGCTCGGCGCGCTCGGCGTCCTCGCGTGGCTCGCGATCTTTCTTGGCGCGTTCGCCGCGTTCCGTCGGTCGCGGACGACGATCGTGCCGAACCGGCCGGCGACGGTGATCGTGACGGGCGGTCCGTATCGCTTCACGCGCAACCCGATGTATGTGAGCCTAGTAGCGCTCTACCTCGGGCTGACGCTCCTGCTCAACACTTGGTGGCCGCTGCTTTTTCTGCCGGTCGTGGTGGTCGTCATCCAGGCTCGCGTCATCGCGCGGGAGGAGCGCTACCTGCAGAGCGCCTTTCCGGCCGAGTACGGCGCCTATGCTGGACGGGTGCGACGCTGGCTGTAGCGCCCTTCGGATGGCCGCGACAACGGCATCCGCAACAGCACTGACTACCGGCATCCCCGCACGCCGCCAACGAGGCTGAGCAGCGCGTCGGCGTCGGCGGGCCTGTCGTTCACGCGTGCAGAGCGTTCATCTCGCATATGGAGGCGCGTGCACCGACGCATCTCGGCAACGGGCTATCTCATTACATTCCAACGCGATCGCGTCGTACATCCAGCGCACGAGTAACTCCTTAACTCATTATCCACTGAGGATTAAGTGGCACCACAGTTCATCTACGTCATGAAGGCCCTGCGGAAAGTCGTTCCGCCGTCGCGGGTCATTCTCGACGACATCTGGCTTTCATTTTATCCCGGCGCGAAGATCGGCGTCCTCGGCGCCAACGGCGCGGGGAAGTCGTCGTTGCTGCGCATCATGGCCGGCGTCGACCAGGATTTTCAGGGTGAGGCGTGGGCAGCGAAGGGGACCAAGATCGGCTATCTGCCGCAGGAGCCCCAGCTCGATCCCACCAAGAACGTGCGCGAGAACGTCGAGCTCGCGGTCGCCGATCAGCGGAAGCTGCT
>DASXHF010000147.1:0-6275 GCA_036488775.1 Gemmatimonadaceae bacterium
CGGTGCGCTTGTCGCACCGCGACGCACGACACATTATCCGCGACCATGTCCGTGAATCGCCTCTTGCCCGTCACAGGATCGTCGCGGCCCCGCCATGCGCGGTGAGTTCGTCGATCTCGGCGGCGCACGCGTGTATTACTACGCGGCGGGCTCGCGCGGTGCCGGTGAGCCGGTGGTCTTCGTGCACGGGTTCGCGACCTCCGGACATCTCTGGAGCGACGTCGTGTCGCTCATGCCCGCCGGCCGGCGGCTCATCGTGCTCGACCTGCTCGGCTTCGGCCGCAGCGACCCGCCGGGCACTCATCCTCTGACGCTCCACGCGCACGCAGCGCGCATCGTCGCGCTGATGGACATTCTGGGCGTCGCGGCGGCCTGCGTCGTGGGGCACGGCGTCGGCGGCGGCGTAGCTCAGTCGCTCGCGGTGCACTGGCCCGAGCGGGTGACGCGCCTCGCGCTGATCGGCAGTATCGCGTTCGGGCGATGGCCCTCCCGGGACGTGCGTGTCGCGCGTGCGACTCTCCCCATCACCCGACATCTGCCGCCCACGTGGCTACTGTCCATGGTGCGCACTGAGCTCGAACGCGGCTACAGCGACCCGGCACGCGCGACGTACTCCATCGACAAGTACACGCGCCCGTTTGCGACGCCGGAGGGGCGCGGGTCGCTCGTGCGCCACATCCACGCGTTGGACGAGCGGGAGACCGCCGCGCTTGCCGTCCGCCTCGGCGAGATCGCCGCCCCAACCGCCGTCGTGTGGGGTGCCGACGATCCCTTCCTCCCTGCGTCGCTCGGCCGCGAGCTCGCCGCGGCGGTTCCGAGCGCCACGCTCGACGTCGTGCCGGGCGTGCGCCACTTCACTCCGGAAGATGCGCCGCGGCAGATCGCCGATGCGCTGTCCGCACTCCTGGCCCGATGACCACGTCGCGACTCGACACCTTTCGCACGATGGTCGCGAAGAATCCCGGCAACGTGTTGGCGCGGCTCGGACTCGCGAGCGGGGGAGTGAGCGATCAGCGCGGGGGGCGAGGCGTCGCGCTGGAATCTCTCGCCGGAACGGCCGTGCTGTCGGCAGCGGCGCGCACCCGATTCGGCGCCTCCATGGACTCGTCGAGGATGGCGGGCCGCAGCGCGCCGATGGTGTATCTGCTCGACGGATTCCACAGCACCCAGCTGCGCACGCCGTTGTCGTAACCTGCCTGGATCTGCGCTCGCACCTGTGCGACGCCGTAGCGCGGACGGCCGAGCGTGAAGTCCTGATACCACGGTACGATCCGACCCGCACCAGGGATGTTCCGGTTCCGCGCGAGCCCGTCCCGCATCGCGCGGTCGATCACGGCGTACGGCTTCGCGTTCGGATACGGGATGTCGTACGCGCCCCGGAAATAGTGCGACGGATAGGTCATGGGCATGATGACGTCCGCGCGATCCGCGAACTGGTCCCACCGTTGGCCGATCCCGAGGTCGTTGTCGATCGACGTCGTGAGCCCGAAGACGTCGATCGCCATCGGTACCCCGAGTGAGGTGATGCGCGCGTGGAGCTGCCCGAGCTGGTCGCGGATGACCTCTTCGCGCTGGCGACCGTTCGCCAGCGGAAACACCGCCTCACGCAACAGCCGCGGTTCGTCGGGGAAGCGCACGTAGTCGAACTGTACTTCGCTGAAGCCGAGCTTGACCGCCTCGGCGGCGAGATCACCCGCATAAATCCAGACGCCCGGCTGGTGTGGATCCAGCCATGGATTACCGCGCTTGTCGAGCCAGGGCTTCCCGTCGCTCGCGCGTTTCACCGCCCATTCGCGCTTGTGACTCGCCAGCGTGGGATCCTTCGCCACGACGATGCGCGCGATGGGATAGATCCCGTTGGCGCGCATCGTGTCGAGCGCCGCGCGGAGGCGAGCCGCGGACATCGGCTGCACCGTGTCGGCGCCGATCCGATGGGCGAGCGGGACGCGCGAGCGGTAGAGGACGTAGCCGCGGTCGTCCTTCACGTCGATCACGAGGGCGTTGATCTCGGTGCGCTTGGCGACACCGATCAGGTTCCACAGCCGGCTGCCGACCGCGGCCCAGCGACTGACGTAGAGGCCGCGCACGACGGGCGGGCGCGGCACGAGCGGAACGCCGGAAGTGTCGCTCTGCGCGCCGGCGGCTCCAGCAAGCGACAGCAGCGCCACGACGAGAAGTCGAAAGGTCATCCGAGCTACAGACGCTTCACTTCGCGAACCGCATCCACGGCGTGGCCGATGTCGCGCGAGAGGGCACGCGCCTCCTGCGTCGCGTTGGCGACGTCGGAGATCGCGCTGCCGAGTCCCGAGGACCGCAGCTTCAGGAGATCGAGCCGAAGATTATGTAGCGCCAGCCCCGCGCTCTCGAGCTGCGCGACGAGCGTGACACGACGCTCGCTCAGCTCGACGATGCTCGTCCGTTGGCGGTCGAGCAGCGCGAGGCGCCGCTCCTGCTCGGGCGACGGGCTCGCCCCCGCCTCCGCCCGCACCGCCGCGATGCGCTGCTCGAGCGCGGCGAGCGAGGTGCCGCTGACGTCGGCGTCGAGCCGATGCAGCGTCAGCGCGAGCGAGCCGACGCGTTGCGCGAGAGCGTCCACCGTCGGCCCGACGTCGGGGATCATGTCGCGCTCGGCGGGCGCGAGGCGCGCGAGCGTGTCTCGCACCGCCGCACGATCCGTCGCGGCACGGCGAACGGTGTCTCCGTAGCTGCCGGCGAGAACCTCGGCCGGCGCCAGCTCCAGCGCCGGATCAGGCGCGGGGAGCGCCGTCGCAGTCGATGCGCCCGGCTCGATCTGTCCGCGCGAGAACAGACGCGCGAACGGGATACCGTCGGCCCACAGCTTCGCTCCGCGCCCGACGACGCCTAGGATGAGGAACGCCGTGGGGAAGAGAAACCATGGGTGGTGCAATCCGGTAAACGCGTTCACGGTGGCGAGCGTGCCGACCGTCCCGAGCGCGCCGACCGACCTCCGGCGGAAGCTCGCGAGGCGCTCTTCCATCGGCCGCGATGCTTCGTACTCGTCGCGGCCGCGCGCGCGAACGATGGCGCGCGAATGGCGCCTGATCCCGTGCTCCCACTCCTTCTGCCGCAGCCGCCATTCGCGCCACTCCGCTTTCGAGCCCCATACCGGCATCGGCGGCGGCGGGAAGGCCGACAGCGCGAGCTGACCGGGCGCGCCGCCGTCGGGAAGGTCGCGCGGCTTCGCCGTGCCAGCTGCCGCTGGTGGTATGGCGGAGGCCGGAGCGGCGCGTTGCGACCGTGCATCGTCGGCCGGCGCGGCGGTGTTGCTCGTCAGCGCGTCCCGAAACGCATCGGCGTCCGGCCACCGCTCTTCCGGCCGCTTCGCGAGCGCGCGGGTAATCGCACGCAGGAGCGGCCGCGGAACGTCCGGCCGCAGCGACTCGAGCGGGCGCGGCGTCTCCGACACGTGCTTCACCAGCATCGCCGGCGTATTCGACGCCTTGAACGGTGGCTCACCGGCGAGCATCTGATAGCCGATCACGGCGAGCGAGTAGATGTCGCTGCGCCCATCGAGCTCGCGTTCTCCGAGGGCTTGCTCGGGAGACATGTACGCCGGTGTGCCGATCGCGACGCCGGTGACCGTGAGCCGAGTGTCCCCCGCCGCCGCGCGGGCGATGCCGAAGTCGGTGACCATCGGGCGGCCGGTCGCGCGGTCGAGCATGATGTTGTCGGGCTTGACGTCGCGGTGGACGACGCCCTTCGAATGGGCGTACGCGAGCGCGTCAGCGACGCCGGCGAGAATTCGCCTCGTCTCGTCAACGCTCATCCTCCCTTCGCGCTGGAGTCGCTCGGCGAGGCTCTCGCCGTCCACGAGCGCCATCACGAAGTACACGATCCCTTCGCGTTCGTCGACGGTGTAGATCGGGACGATGTTCGGATGCGTGAGCTGCGCCGCCGTCTGGGCTTCGCGCAGGAAACGCTCACGGACCTCGGCGTTGAACGCGAGCTCCGGCGGCAGCACCTTGATCGCCACGCGGCGGTGCAGCCGGAGATCCATTGCGCGGTAGACGACAGCCATCCCGCCCCGGCCGATCTCCGCGTCGACGAGATACTGGGTGCCGACCGCGACGACGAGGCGGTCGAGCAGGTGGTCGGTCACCCGCGCTCCGACTGTCGCGAGCTGGTGGCCCGCTTCCCGCCCAAGCGACCCATCTCGTTGGCCACGAAGACCGCGTCGTCGACGTTCTCGGCGAGGCTCATCGCCTGGTTGGCGAGCGACGTGATGTGCTGATGCATCTGCGGGCTCACGCCGAGGCGCATGAGATCGAATCGCATGTTCTGGAGCGCCAACGCGCAGGTCTCCAGCTTGCCGGCCACGGCGTCGCGGCGGTTGCCGGTGTCGATGAGGGCACGCCGTTGACGCTTGAGATAGGCGAGCCGGCGGACGCGGTCTTCGCTGCCGCGCTCGAGCGGGTTGGCCGCATTCTCGAGCGTCCTGATCTCGGACTCGAGCTGCGCGCGAGCGCCCTCGAGATCCTGTCGCGCCGCTTCGTCGGCCTGAAGCGCGAGCGTCTGCACGCGGTCGGCGAGCGCGTCGGCCGAGCGGCCCACATCGCCGAGCTGCTCACGCTGGGCTTTGGGGAGATCGTTGAGGCGTCGGCGGATCTCGTCGCGGTCGGCCATCGCCTGGCGCACGCGGTCACCCAGCGCACCGGTGAGCGGATGGGCTGCCGAGGGGGGCTGCTGCAGCCGGCCCGCCGACGACGAGAGCGGAAGGGCGCGCGGCAGCGGCGCGAGACGAGCGGCCATCTTCCGTTGAGCGCGCGCATCACGAAGGCGCGCACGCGCACGCGGATCGAAGATCGCCCGCACGTATTCCACGGCTTCCTCGATGACCTCGGTCAGCTCGCGGTCGCGCGGCTGACGGAACACGTCGCGCCAGTCGTAGCCGTCGCTCCAGAGCTTCGCGTATTTGAACGCGATATAGATGCTCCAGAGCACGGTGACGAAGAAGAAGTCCGCGCTGCCGAACAGCGCGAACAGGACGATGACACCGTTCACGAAGAGATACGGCGCGATCTTTCGGCGGAACGCGGTCACGGGCGGCGCGTCCCAGCGGTGCATGACCTCGAGACCTGGTCCCGCATCGACGAGCGCCGACGATGCGGCGTCGAACGGGGCCGGTGCGAACGGTGTCGCTGCCGATGCGTACGGCGACCCCGACCCCGCGCGCGACGTCGCGCTCTGGCGCCCGAACGGCTCGGACGCGGGCGCGGCGGCGCTGGACATCGCCGAGCGCAATGGCGGGACCTCGCGCGCGTCGAGCGCGGCGACGAGCGCCGATGCGGTAGGGAAGCGATTGGATGGGTCTTTCTCGAGCAGCATCATGACGGCGCGCGCGAGGTCCGTGGGCACGTCGGCGCGACGCTGCTCCACGGGAACCGGGCGCTCCGAGATGTGCTTCACGAGCATGGCGGGCGTGCTCGAGGCGGTGAACGGCGGCTCACCGGTGAGCATCTGATAGCCGAGGATGCCGAGCGAATAGAGGTCGCTGCGTCCGTCGATCTCGCGCTCGCCGGCGGCCTGCTCCGGCGACATGTAGGCCGGGGTGCCGATCGCCATCCCGGTGGCGGTGAGGCGGCTGTCGCCGCCGCTGTCCATCGCGCGCGCGATGCCGAAGTCGGTGACCATCGGCCGGCCGCTCACGGCGTCGAGCAGGATATTGTCCGGCTTGATGTCGCGGTGGACGACGCCGCGGTCGTGTGCGTAGGCGAGCGCGTCGGCGACCTCGCGCAGGATCTTCCGCGTCTCGTCGACGGTGAGGACGCCGCGCTCGTGCAGCCGCTTGGCGAGGTTGTCGCCGCTGATGTACGCCATGACGAAGAAGACGAGCTGCTCCTGTTCGTCGACGGTGTAGATCGGAACGATGTTCGGGTGCGAAAGCTGCGCGGCGGTCTCGGCCTCGCGGAGGAAGCGGGACTTGATCTCGCTCCGGAACGCGAGCTCCGGAGGCAGCAGCTTGATCGCGACCTGGCGCTTCAGACGGCGGTCACGGGCGCGATAGACGATGCCCATCCCGCCCCGTCCGATCTCGCAGTCGAGCTCGTAGTGGGCCGTGAGCGCGCGCTCGACGTGAGCGCGTAGCTCGTCATCCGCGGCTGTAGCGAGCGGGTCGGGCACGCAACGACGGGGCGACAGGGTGAGTCCGGAATGAAGCATACTAGCACGGCGCAGCGGGCCGGGAAAGGATTACCGCCAGTGCGGCAGTGACCCTACGTCACCATGACGGCGAGAAGTGTCAAACTCCTGCCGTG
>DASXHF010000162.1:0-16972 GCA_036488775.1 Gemmatimonadaceae bacterium
AAGGCCGGCCCTTAACGAACGGATGCACAGCTCGTCTTCCGAACATGACGGTCGCGCGATGTCGCGCGCCAACACTTCGGAGGATGCATGCGTAAGAATCGTGTAATCGCACTTGTCGTCGCGTCTCTCGTATCCACGGCGTCGGTGGCTGGCGCGCAGGCTCCGGCCGCGCCGCGAGCTGGTCGGCACGCGATGGGTCCGGGGTTCGAAGGACGTGGGGCTGGCCAGAGATTGTTCCACGGCATCGCGCTGAGCGACGCCGAGAAGTCCAAGGTGAAGGACATCCGCGCCAGGTACGAAGCGGAAGGGAAGCCGATCCGCGAAGCGATGCGGCCGGCGTTCGAAGCGGCGCGTGCTGCGCATGCGAAGGGTGACACGGCGGCCGCGCGTGCGGCGTTCGATCGCACGAAGGCGGATCGCGAGAAGTTGAAGGCGATCAGGAACCGGGAGCAGGCGGAAATTCGTTCCGCGTTGACACCGGAGAATCAGCAGAAGTTCGACGCGAACGTGCAAGAGCTTGCCAAGCGTCGTGAAGAGGCAAAGAAGAACGGCAAAGGCGGGCACGACGGCATGCGCGGATGGAAGCGCGGCCAGAACGGCTGAGCGATGCGGTAGTGACGAATAGCGACGGGGAGTGACCTGGGCGCTGGTGGGGCGCACAACACGAGCCGAAGCGACCACAAATGGGTTGGCAGCTTGCTGCTAACCCATTTGTGCGTTCTGGCCATGAGCGGCCCGTCTCCCGCGCGACAACGGAACCAGCTCACCCGACAACAGTACCGGGCCGATCACGCGTATACTGTAGATCCCGAGCTAGGTCCCGAGCTTGCCGCACCGAGCTCGCGACTTCTTCCGCCCCGGCCACCCACTTTCCAAGGTCGCGATGTTTCGTCTTCGTCCGCTCGCGCTCGGGGTCGCACTCGCTGCGCCCGCCGCTGCCCAGCAGGGAACGCTCCGGCCGTTCCAGCCCGCCGATTGGTACCGGCTCACGACACTGAGCGCACCAGCCATGTCCCCGGCGGGCGATCGCGTTGCGGTCACTGTCACTACTGTGCGCGAGACCGAGAACAAGCGCCACGCCGAGATCTGGGTCGTGCCGACGGCCGGCGGCGAGCCGCAACGCTTCACCTCACCGGCGTTCGAGAGCAGCGCGCCACGTTGGTCACCCGACGGACGCTACCTCCTCTTCACTTCGGCGCGAACAGGTGGCGGGAAGGGGACGACCTGGGCCATCCGCATGGACCAGCCCAGCGGTGAAGCGGCGCAGCTCGAACACTATCCCGCCGGTTCGACGCCGCGTAACCATCAGTTCGCGGTCTGGTCCGACACCGCCGCCGCGCCGCTCTCCGACTCGACGACGGTGAAGGACGACCCCTTCGGTAAGATGCCGGCGATGGCTCGGCCGCCCTACGGCACCATCACTCGGCCGGTCAACCCAGCCCGCTTCGACGGCAAGCACGTCGTGGACATGCGGTACAAGTCGAACGATCGTGGCTACGTGCCAGGCGCGCGCTTCCCGCGCGCCTGGCGTCCGTCCCAGATCTGGATGCAGGCGTTCGACGAGAGCGCCAAGCGTCAGCTCACGCGCACGGCCTACTCCCATCGCAACCCCGTTGTGAGTCCGGACGGCAAATGGATCGCGTTCATTGCCGATGTCGAGCTTCGCCCCGACTCGGTCGTCGAACGGGAGCGCGATTCACTCGCGGCCCTTCCTTACGATGCGCGCCGCGAGGAGGCACCGCGCAACGAGACCGATGTCTTCGTCATGAGCATCGCCGGCGGGGAGCCGCGTCGTGTCGCCAGGTGGATGGGCGCCGAGACCGACCTCACCTGGTCGCCCGACTCGCGGCGCATCGCGTTCATCGGCCGCCCGAAGCGCACCGCGTCCGCGCGCGTCTACGTCGTCGACGCCGCCGGCGGGACGCCCACGAACGTGCTCGCGAATGACTTCCGCTACGAGCCGGCGCAGATCGAATGGCTGGCCGACGGCGGCCTCGTGTTCGCCGCCGACGTCGGCGGGAGCAGTGGTCTATTCAAGCTCGACGAATCCACCAAACAGGCGACACAGCTTCTGGGCGGACGCCGCAAGATGAGCGGCTTCACGTTCGACGAGCAGGGGCGGAGGGTCGCGTTCGTCGCTACGAGCCTCACCAAGCCGACGGAGCTCTACATGGCCGACGCGGACGGCAAGAACGAGCGCCGTCTCACCGCGTTCAACGACAAGCTCTCGAGCGAGGTGGCGTTCAGCGATGCCGAGCGGTTCACCTATCCGTCCGTCGGCGGGGTCGAGATCGAAGGTTGGCTCATGAAGCCCTATGGCTGGCAGCCCGGCAAGAAATACCCGCTGGTGTTGTACATCCACGGCGGTCCGCATTCGCAGTACGGGGAGGGTTGGTTCGACGAGTTCCAGAATCTCGCCGCGCAGGGGATGTACGTCCTCTTCACGAACCCGCGCGGATCGAGCGGTTACGGCGCCGACTTCACCTACGCGACGCGCGGACGATGGGGCGCTGAAGACTACGAAGATCTGATGAAGGCGGTGGATCTCGCATCGAAACGGGCCGACGTGGACTCGACCCGTATGGGTGTGACCGGCGGATCGTACGGCGGTTTCATGACGGCCTGGATCACCACGAAGACCAACCGGTTCAGGGCCGCCGAGACCGACCGGATGATCAGCGAATGGACGTACTGGTACGGCGCGTCGGACGCGCAGGGACTCACCGAGTTCGAGTTCTTCGGGAAGCCCTGGGACAACTTCGCGATGTACGACACCCTGTCGCCGATCCGCCACGTGACCAAGGTGCGCACGCCGACGCTGATGGTGCAGAGCGAGGAGGACTTTCGCACGCCGATGGGGAACGCCGAGCTCTGGTTCATGGCGCTCAAGAAACAGAACGTCCCGGTCGAATTGGTGCGTTATCCGCGCTCCACGCACGAGCTCTCGCGCTCCGGCGAGCCCTGGCTGCTGGTCGATCGCCTGGGCCGAATCCGGCAGTGGTTCGCGTACTGGCTGCAAGACAAGGCGAGCGGAACGACGGCGGCCAGGTAGCAGGCCCGAGATTCGCGTTCGCTACGCGTCCATGAGACGCTGCCTTCATCTTGCCATCTGTACGACGCTCTGGGCCGACGCGGCGTGCGCGCAATCTCCCGACGCGCTGCGGCGGTCCTCAGCGACCGACGCTGTTCTCGTCGCACCGTCTCATCTGGACGGTGACTCGCTGGTCGCCCGCGCGGACTCGCTCGTCCGCGCGGGCCATCCCTGGCCTGCCACCGCGCTGTTGGCAGGCCGGCTACGGGGCCCCGAAACGGCGTCGCCGGAGACACGACTCGTCGGCGCACGGGCCGCCGCGGGTTGGGAAGGCTGGAACGAGGTCGACCGCCTGTTGCGAAACGCGACCTGGCTCGACACCCGGTTCGGCGGCGAAGGACGCGAGCTCCTCGTGCGGAGCGCGCTCGAGCAAGGCCACGACGCGCTCCCCGACGCTCGACTCGCCCTCGGCGACGCGACCACGGATGGCGCGCGTGTCGAGCGCGGAATTCTACTCGCGCGTGCCTACGACCGGGCAAATCAGCGCGACAGCGCCGCCGCCGCGTATGCCGCCGGCGCGGCGCGGCTTCCCACCGTCGCCGATTGGCTACGCCTTCGCGCGGCCGGTGTGATGGCCGACAGCGGGGCGCGCGCCCAGTCGTTCGCGCGCCTGTCGAATCCCACAGCGCGTGCCCGCATACCGTCCACGGACGCGCAGGCCCGCGAGCGAACCGGCGACTTCGCCGGAGCGGCGCGCGTGTACCGCAGCGTCGGCGCCGAGGGCTCGGCGTTTCGGGTCGAGGCGCTCGCTGCGCGCGACGATTCGGCGAAAGCGGCGCTCGCACGGCGCATCATTGCGTATCTCGCCGGCCGGCCCACGCCCACTGAGGTGCGTCAGACGATTGACGTGTTGGACAAGATGAATGTCGCCTTGTCTCCCGCACAGTCGCTGACCGTCGCGCGCGCTGCAGCCGAACATGGGACCGCCGCTCGCGCCGTGTCGGCGTTCGAGCGCGCGGGCGTTCCATCCCTCGTGCCGCACGACCGCTTCGCCTACGCCGGCGCGCTCATGAGAGCCGGTCGAGCCCGGGACGCCGCCGGGCAATACGCCGCCATCTCGGGCGACTCCACGCTCGTGGCACTGGCGAGCTATCAGCGCGCGCGCGCGCTGTTGCAGGCTGGAGACGGTGCAGGCGCGCGCGCGGCGTTGCGTCAGACGGCTGCCACCTATCAGGGCGTGCGAGACGCCGCAGCGCCCGCGCTACTTCTTCTGGCTGATCTGCAGATGGACGACGGTGACGTCGCGGGAGCACAGAGCAGCCTTGGCACGCTCACGCGTCGATTCCCGGATGCACCGCAAGCACCGCTCGCGCTGTTTCGTTCGGGGCTGATCGCATGGAACAGCGATCCTCGGCGCGCCGCGGTGTTGTTCGACTCGCTGGCGAAGCACTACCCGAGCGATGACGAAGCGGTCGCGGCTCGCTATTGGGCAGCCCGCTCGGAGGACCGCGTGGGCGCGCGCACCGACGCCGAACGCCGTTGGCGGGAGATCATCGCGACCTCGCCGCTCTCGTACTATGCGCAATTGAGCGCGAAACGCCTCGGCACCAGCGCCTGGACGCCGCCAGCCGGCCCGGACGCGGTCGCGCCCGGACCCGACGTCGCCGCCACCGTTGCGCGCGCTGCACTGCTCGACCGTCTCGGGATGGATGTCGAGTCGCGGTTCGAGCTCGATGCGCTCGGCGAGCGTGCCGGCCAACATCCAACCGAGGCCGCGGCGATCGCGCAAGCGCTCGTCGCGGGCGGACAGCCGTGGCGTGGGCTGCGCGTCGCGTCCAAGGCGCTCGAGGCGAGTCCTCCCGTTCCCCCGCCATCTCGCGCGTTGCTGCGCGCGGCGTACCCGCTCGTGCAGAGCGACGCGCTCAAAGAGCAGGCGCGCCGGAACGGACTCGATCCCGCGCTCGTGGCCGGACTCATTCGGCAGGAGTCGGGCTTCAACCCGCGCGCCGTTTCCGTCGCCGGCGCGCGCGGCCTGATGCAGCTCATGCCGACCGTGGGCGCGGGGATCGCCTCGGCGCGCGGGTATCCTTTATGGAATCAGGCGCTCCTGTTCGACCCGGACGTGAGCATGGAGCTGGGCACGGCGCACCTGGCCACCACGCTCGGGGCAGGGACACCGGTTGCGCGCGGGCTCGCGGCCTATAACGCCGGCGCGTCGCGCGTCGCGCGGTGGTCGCAACGTCCGGGTGCCGACGACCCCGAGCTGTTCGCCGAGTGGATCCCATTCGCCGAGACTCGCGACTACGTACGCGTCGTCCAGCGGAACGCCCAGATCTACCGCGGCCTCTACCCGCTCCGGTGAAAAGCAAACGAGGGTGCGGACATCGTCCGCACCCTCGTTTGCTCGACCGGCATTCTCACCAGCCTGGTGCGAGCTGCACGCCGTACACCCAGCTCTTCGTCGGACGCTGGAACGGATGCGCGCCGTACACCTCGAAGATCGCGTAGCCGAACAGGTTGAACCGCGCCGAGACACCTGCGCTGGCGACCACGCCCCGCAACTGATCACGCGCGAACGACAACCTCGGCGGGTCGGCGCCCGTCCATGCTTCGCCGGCGTCGACGAATGGCGAGACCGTCAGCGGCAGATAGGGGAAGTTGATCAATCCATATTCCGGCACACCGAACACCGGGATGCGGAACTCCGCGCTCACGACGCCCACACGACTGCCGAGCATCCGATCGAACACCGGGCACGTCGAGCGGCTCGTCGGGATCTGAGACGCCGTACACTCCTCCGGGGTGATCGAGCCATAGCCGTAGCCGCGCATGATCGTCTCCTCGCCGAGGAACAGCGGATACATCCTCGTCGAGTCGTCGCCATCGCGCCCGTACCGCCCGTAGTGCAGCCCGCGGAACGCCAAGGTGAACGGCCGCGCGAAGAAATACGTGCGATAGTCGGCCAACGCGGCGGTGTATACCAGCGACCTGTCTCTCGGACCGATAGGGAACGTTGGCGAGAGCTCGAATCGGTACCGCGTTCCCTGGATGGGATTCGTGAACGCCGAGTAGGAGTTGTCGCCGACGTACGCGATCGTGCCCTGGCCGTAGTTGATGGATGGCGGCGACGGCAGTGACGTCACCTGGGTGCCAGTCCCACCAGCGCCGAAAAAGGTGCTCTGCACTTCGGTGCTGAATCCGATGTGCGTCGCGGCGACTCCGAACTCGATGCGCCGCGTCATCGAGAACGGATAAGCCGTGTTCAGGCTGGCCTGGTCGAGAAAGATGCGTTGCAGGACCAGATCCTGTTGGACGTTGCCGGTCGTCGGATCTACCGACTGGGTGATGAAGCCCGTCAGATACGGGATGTGCTCGACCGATGCGCCGTAGTTCCAGCGATTCCGCAGGTTCTGATAGACGACCTGTCCGCCGATGTCCTGTACCTGCCCGTTGGCCTGGATGCCGACGCCGATCTGCTTGTCGCTCAGCTGATCGCCGAACAGGAACGAGACGCCGCCCGCGACGCCGGTGCCGAACGGACCACCCGCCGAGACACCGAGCGATGGTTGTCCGATGGCGTCGAGCGAGAAGCTGGAGTGATACGGCAGCACGGCGAACTGGATGTCGACCGGCGGCAGCCCCGTGAGCGGGTCGTGTAGATACTGGGACACGGTCGAGCGCCCGGGAGTATCGCCCGGTGGCAGGATGCTCGCGCTCGCGACAGCCGCGCCGAGCACCACCGGCTCACCCCGCGTGCGGCTCGAGTCCAGGGCGAACACCGCGTAGCCCTGATCCTCGAACACCGAGAACAGCATGCGTCCCGTCGAGGGCGCCACCGACATCGCGGGAGAGATGTCCGTGATCCCGCTGACGCCGGTGGACAGCCGGGTCACGCGCGACACCGCTCCCGACGCCAGCTGCAGCCGGTAGATGTCGTTGAAGCCGTCCTGGTCGCTGATGAAGAACAGGCTCCGGCCGTCAGGCGAATACTGCGGATTGATGTGCTTTCCGCGCGGGAACGGCGAGAAGACGCTGATGCGTCCCGTCGCGACGTCGATCGTTCCGAGCTGCAGTGGGGAGAAGGACATCGTGGTGAAGTCCGTCTGCGCGCCCCGGTCGGTGGCGAAGGCGATCGTCTGCCCGTCCGGCGACCAGGTCGGCTGGATGTCCGCGTACCGGTCGTTGGTGAGCTGCCGGACGGTGCCGGCCGCCCGATCGATCAGATACAGGTCGCTGATCCCGCCGTGCTGCCCTGAGAAGGCGATGGTCTTGCCATCGGGCGACCAGGCGATGTTCGAGATTGCGCCGACGCCCGGCACGCGCAGCCGCTGCTCGATGTTCGCGCTGGCGACGTCGAGGATCGCGATCTCGTGATTGCCCTCGACCTGTGCGATGAAGGCGAACTTGTCGCTCGTCGGCGACCAGGCGCCGGACGAAGAGATGAACGTGATCGCATCGAAGTGCGAGTTGCTCGTCGGACCCGCGAGCTTCTTGATCACATGACCGGTCTGGGCGTCGGCCACGAACAGCTCGATCTCGAACAACCCGCGACGCGCGAAGAACGCCACCATCTTGCCGTCCGGACTGACGGTGGGCGCGAGGTTCATGTCGCCGGTCTTGCGGGACGTTTGCAGAATCGGGTCGCCGGCCTCGCGTGGCCCAGTCTTCCCCTCGATCACCGGCAGATAGGCGCGGCGCGTCGCCGCGATCCAATCCTTCGAGAGCGAGTCGGTGGAGACGCCGAGCACTCGGCGTATCCCCTCTTCGAACCCCACGCGCAGCGACATCTTGTAGACGTCGACGATCGACCGGTCGCCCCAGCGGCCGCCGACGTACGCCCAGAGCGCCTGGCCGTACCGGTAGGGGAAGAACCGGGGATCCGTCGTCAGCTGATGGATTGTCGGCAGCCGGTCCCGCTGCGCCGCATCACGCAGCCACATCGCCGTCAGCGAATTGTCGCGGCCGAGCGAGAAGTACTCCGCCATTCCCTCGATCAGCCACAACGGGAGTTGGTTGAGGCGCGCCAGTCCGCCTGGTCCCGACTCGGCCACGCTGTACTGAAAGACGTGCACCAGCTCGTGGCCGAGCACGTGGTCGTTGTCGGCGTAGATGCCGGTAAATGGCATCACGACACGTGTCCGCAGCCCTTCGGTGACGCCCCCGGTGCCTTCGGTCAGCTCCTCACCGACGACGTTTGTCTGCTGGAAGTCAGGCTGGTCGGCGTAGAAGATGACCGACTTCCGGTCGAACGTGTGCCGAAAGCTGTCGGAATGCCGCGTGTACCACCGTTCAGCGAGACGGCCGGCGTCATGCGTGACGAGCGACTCGGCCGGGTAGAAGTAGAGGTCGAAGTGCGGCGTCCGCATGATGTGGAAGTCGAACTTCTCGTACTGCACCTTGTTCCGACCGAAATACTGCGCGGACGCGACACGCGGCAGTGCAACGTAGGAAGCGCCGAGCAGCACCAGAGGCGCTACCCACCGGAACGCATAACGGGTCATCGCAAAGTCCCGCGGTCGAGCCGCAACTTGAGGATCGTTCTGGCGGCGCCGCATGACGCCGCCACGTGCCATCGGGGCAAAGTTGGTGCCCTGTCCCCCATCGTATCGCTATGCCGCGGCAGCCGGGCGCCGCTGACCAGAGCTGTCGGCGGCGCACTCGGGCCCGCTTGTCGAAACCTCGGCGCCCGCAGCGTGGGGCACAAGGCGCCGACGCGAGGGATTCCACCTTCGGATCTCCGAGCAGTCGCGCCGCTGCCCGCCATCGCGCTTCTTCGATCAGGACACGTCATGCGCGGCGCACCCTACGTGTCGAAGCGGTCCGTGCGCCGGCGGCGTTTCGCCTCGCCGTGCCGCTTCTTCTCATCCAGTCTGGCCTCCCGGGCCCCACGCGACGGCTTCGTCGGCTTCCGTCGCTTCGGGATCACCAGCGCCCGGTCGATCAGATCGACGAGCCGCGACTCCGCCTCGTCGCGATTCTGCGCTTGGCTGCGTCGGGCGCTGGCAACGATCCGTACCCACCCCTCGCTGTCGAGCCGTGAGCGGAGCTTGGCGGCGACCCGGGCCCGCGCATCGGCGTCGAGAGCCGACGTCGCCGACGGGTTCCACAGGACCTCGATCCGCGTCGACGACGTGTTGACGTGCTGCCCGCCGGCGCCGCCCGCACGGCTCGCGCGATAAACGAGCTCGGAGCGCGGAATCTCCAATCCTCCCGCCAACCGCAACCCTCCCTCCTTCGCCATTCGTAACTCCACGGGTCAATGGTCGTCCATCCCAATGTATGGCAGAATGCCCGACGAGGCCCGGATGAGGCACTCTGGCACTTTGCGATTCCTCCTCCCGTGCGACTCCCACAGCGAGCCACCCCGGCCGAACGCGCCTTCTTCCTGGACCCCGCACGCCTCGTGCGCTGGGTCTATGTCGGGCGCCTGTCCATCGCCTCGGCAATCTTTCTTGCGGCCGTCCTCGTTTGGCAGGATGCCCTCACCGACACCGGTAAGCTCCTCGTCGCCTCGCTGACGTTCGTCGCGACGCTCGTCGTGACGGCCGGCTCCGTGGTCTACACCGAATTCTACCGACGGCCGCTGCGGCCGACCTTCTTCTACCTGCAGTCGGTGTTCGACCTGCTGCTGGTCACGGCGGTCGTCCACGTCACCGGCTCGAGCAGCTCGCAGTTCGCGGCGCTCTACATCCTCGTCATCGCCACGTCGTCGCTCTTCCTTCCCGTTGGCGGCGGTTTGCTGGTGGCGGCGCTCGGCAACGTATTGTATGGCGCCGACGCGTTCTGGAGCGTCGATGCACCCGTCTCCGCCGCGGTCTGGCTGCAGCTTGGCGTGTTCGCGACCGTCGCGCTCGGGAGCGCGTGGCTCAGCGCGAAGCTCAAGGAAGCGGGCGCCGACACGGAAGCCGTGCTCGCGCACGTCCGACTGCAGGCCGCGGACGTCCTCTACAACATTCAAAGCGGCATCATCACGGTCGACGGCGAGGGACGCCTGCTCTACGCGAACCCCGCGGCCGAGCGCCTGCTCGGCATGGAGCTGGACGGCTTCGTGGGACGACCGGTCTTTGCGGCCATCCGCGCCATCGCGCCCGACCTCGTCAACGCGGTCGAGCGATCGGTTCACGATCGCGTCCGCACCACGCGCGCCGAGGCGGCGATCGTGTCCCTGGGACGCCGCTTTCCCATCGGCCTCACGACGACCTACACCGAAGGCGACGGGCGAAACACCGACCGCGCCGCCACGGTGATCTTCCAGGACATCTCCGACCAGAAGCGCATCGAGACTCTTCGCCTGCGTGCCGAGCGCCTCGAAGGCGTGGCCGAGCTCTCCGCATCGCTCGCGCACGAGATCAAGAATCCGCTCGCCTCCATCCGCAGCGCGTGCGAGCAGCTCTCGCGATCTCCGGTCACGGGCAACGACGAGAAGACCCTCGCGCAGCTGGTCATGCGCGAGTCCGATCGGTTGAGCCGGCTCCTCAGCGAGTTCCTCGACTTCGCCCGTGTGCGCGTCGCCCGCCGTGAGCCGCTCGACATCGCGCGTCTGGCCGCCGGTGCCATGCGTCTCGCGCTCGAGCATCCGGATCGTCCCGCGCACGTCACCCTCACCTGCGACGCGCGCGACGGCGAGTTCTTCGTCGAGGGCGACGAGGACCTGCTGCACCGCGCCGTGTTCAATCTCGTGCTCAACGCCGTGCAGGCCTCTCCCGAGCACGGCGCGGTCCGGCTCCAAGTGGAGGCCGCGTCACCCGAGCTGCTCGACATCGGCAGTACCTTCGCGGCCGGCGGCGTCGCCCTCAGCGTGGTCGACTCGGGGAAGGGTATCCCCGCCGAGATTCGTGATCGGATGTTCGATCCGTTCTTCACTACTCGTCAGGGTGGGAGCGGACTCGGTCTGGCCGTCGTTCATCGCGCCATCGACGCGCACCGAGGACTCGTGTTCGTCGACAGCAGCACCACCGGCACCCGGTTCACGGTCGTCCTCCCTCGCGTGGCCAACCTCGCGCCGTCCGCACCTGTCATTCATTCCTCCTCACCAGCCACGGCTCTCACGTGAGCACCACTCGCGTTCCCTCCGTTCTCATCGTCGATGACGAGTCGGGCATCCTAGAATCGCTCGGCATTCTGCTCCGCAACGCGGGCTTCGACACGCACACCGCGCGCGGTGGACGGGCCGGCCTCGAGCAGCTGTCGACGCTCCAGCCGGACATCGTCCTGTCGGACGTCCGGATGCCGGACGTCGGCGGCGTGGAGATTCTCGCCGCGGCCCGCCAGCAGGACCCTGACACCCCAGTGATCCTCATGACCGCGCAGGCGACGCTGCAGTCGGCCATGCAGGCGGTGAACGAAGGGGCCTTCTACTACATCCAGAAGCCGTTTCGCAACGACGAGCTGCTCGCCATCCTCAAACGCGCCGCGGAGCATCGCGAGCTGCGCGTCGAGAATCGGTCGCTCCGCCAGGAGATCAAGCGACGCGAAGGGCCGGTCGGCGCGCGGCCGGTTGGCAACAGCAGAAGCTGGCTCGACGTCCTGCGCCTCGCCGAGACCGTCGCCCCGACCGAATCGACCGTGCTCATTCAGGGCGAGTCCGGGACGGGTAAGGAAGTCATCGCGCGATACATCCACGAGCTGTCGAGTCGCGCCGAGCGGAGCTTCGCGTCGATCAACTGCGGGGCGCTGCCGGAGAGTCTCCTCGAGAGTGAACTGTTCGGACACGTGAAGGGGTCGTTCACCGGCGCGATCAAGGACAAGAGCGGCCTGTTCACCGCCGCCGCCAAGGGCACCTTCTTCCTCGACGAGATCGGCGAGACTACGCCCGCGACGCAGGTGAAGCTTCTGCGCGTGCTGCAGCACCGCGAGGTCATCCCGGTCGGTGCCACCGACCCGCAGCCCATCGACGTTCGCTTGATCGCGGCGACCAATCGCGAGCTTGAGGAGGAGATCCGCCGCGGATCGTTCCGCACCGATCTCTATTACCGGCTCAACGTCATCTCACTGCACTTGCCGACGCTGCGCCAGCGCGCCGACGACATCCCGCTCCTGGCCGAACACTTCCTGGTCCGCATCGCCGATCTGCGCGGCGAGCCGCAAAAAGTGCTCACCCCGAGCACGCTCGACGCGCTCGTGAGCTACGCCTGGCCCGGAAACGTCCGCGAGCTGGAGAACGCACTCGAGCGCGCGGTCATCCTCACATCCGGCGACGAGATCCATCCGGCCGCGCTTCCCGAGCGCGTGACGGCGCGCGTGAGTGAGCCGCTCGTCGCGGAGCGCACGCCCGCCAATCCCACGCTCGAGGCGGTGGAGCGCGCGTACATCATGTGGGTGCTGCAGAGCGAGAGCGGCAACAAGAGCCGCGCCGCCGAGGTGCTCGGGATCGACCCGTCGACGCTCTACCGGAAGCTCTCGCGCTACGGCGTCGAGGCATGACCGCGATCGACGTGGCTCGATGACCAGCGGGACGCTGGTGTCCCGCTCCGCCGTCGGCGCACCGCTCGCGGACGAGAAGGCTCGCTGGCTCGGCACCACGTGGCGGCGCGGGCTCGTGTTCGTCGGCGCCGTCGCGTTGGCCTGCGGCCTCGCCGTCGTCGACACACGGCCGGTGGGCGTCGTGCACGACGACGCGATGTACGTCATCCTCGCCCGTTCACTCGCGACGGGGCAGGGGTATCGCTTCCTCAACGTGCCCGGCCACCCGGCGGCCACGCACTTCCCGCCCGGCTACCCTGCGGTGTTAGCCGCCGTCTCGTGGCTCACGGCCGGTTTTCCGTCCGATGTCGTCGCCTTCAAGGCGCTGAACGGCGTCTTCCTCGGCGCGGCGGCGATTCTCATCGCCCTGCTTGCGCGGCGCGTCGTCAGCGAGCGCTGGGCGCTCGCGCTCGGTCTCGCGAGTGCCGTGAGCGTGCCGTTGCTGCTGCTCGGAAGTATGGTGCTGTCGGAGCCGCTCTTTCTCGTGCTGGTGCTCGCGGTTCTGTTGTGGCTGGAGTCATTCGCCGAGCAGCCGGGAAACACCGCCCACGCGGCGATGCTCGGCGTCGTCATCGCGGCGTGCACGCTCGTGCGCGCGCACGGCATCGTGCTCATTCCGGCCGCCGCGCTCGCTCTCGTGCTGCGCGGTCGCCGCGGTGATGCAGCCGTGCTGACCGCCAGTGCCGTGCTCTGTCTCCTGCCGTGGCAGCTGTGGGCCGCGCGACATTCGGGCACGCTGCCCGCTCCACTGCTCGGCAACTACGATTCGTACGCCAGCTGGTGGCTGCGAGGCGTGCGCGAGATGGGGCCGATGATGGTTCCGCGCACGGTCGCCAAGACCACGCGGGAGACGACGGACATGCTCGGCGCACTCTTCGCGCCGATTCGCGGCGCCATGCCGCGCGAGCTCACGATTGGAATCCTCCTGGCGTTCGCGGTCGGCGGCGTGGCGGCCGGACGGCGGCGTCTGCCGATCACCCTCCTGTTTCTCGGTGGCTACGCCGGGATCGTCGCCATCTGGCCCTTCGCGCCGGCGCGTTTCGTTTGGGGCGTGTGGCCGCTGGTTCTACTCCTGGTTGCGATGGGCGCGCACTGGGCCATGTCCCGACCGACGCCGATGCGCATGACGGCTTTCGCCGCGCTCGCGTGGATCGTGATCGGGTACGGCGCGTACGAGGTCCGTGCCGCGCGCGGCGAGTGGTGGTCGAGCATCGCGCGCGCCAACACACCCCGGATCGCGTCGCTCGTGCGTTGGACATCCGCCCGCACGCAACCGGGCGACGTCGTGGCGACGGACGACGAAGGCGCCGTCTATCTCTACACGGGGCGACAGTCAGTCCCCGTCTTCTCGTTCACGGCCGCCCACTACCTCCGCGATCACACTGTCGCGGAGGAGGCGGATGAGGGCCTCATACCCATCCTCGCCGCGTATCCCGTCACGACCGTTGTCGCCGGAACCCGAACGACGCTCGACGTCGCGCGTCAACTCACACAGCGCCCCGCGCCGCGCCTCGCACCCCGGGAGGAGTTTCCCGGCGGGGCCGCGTTCACCGTACTTCCGCAATGAGCCCTGCCCGCCTCACCCCCACCATCGCCCACCCGTCGCTCACCCTGGCGGCGAGACCCCGCGACCTGACGCCGCTCGACGCCTCCCGGGCCCGGTTGTCAGTGCTCATTCCCGTCTACAACGAGCGCAACACGATCGAGACGATCCTCGATCGCGTGCACGGTGCGCCCGTCGCGAAGGAGATCATCTGTGTCGATGACTTCTCCACCGATGGCACGCGCGAGCGGCTCGCCGAGCTGCAGCGCGCCGGCTACATCGACAAGCTCATCCTGCAGCCGGAAAACCGCGGGAAGGGTGCCGCCATCCGCACCGCGCTCGCTGCGAGCACCGGCGAGATCGTGATCGTGCAGGATGCCGACCTGGAATACGACCCGCAGGATTGGCCTGCGCTGCTGCAGCCGATCATCGACGGGAAGGCGGACGCTTGCTTCGGATCGCGCTTCCTCGGCGGACCGCACCGTGTGCTGTATTACTGGCACTCGGTGGGAAACACCGTGTTGACGACGCTCAGCAACATGGTGACGAACCTGAACCTCACCGACATGGAGACGTGCTACAAGGCGGTGCGGGGCGACCTCGCGCGCTCCCTGCACCTGACGTCCGACCGGTTCGGGTTCGAGCCGGAGATCACGGCGCGCCTTGCGCAGCGTGATGCACGCATCTACGAGGTGCCGATCTCCTACGCCGGACGCACCTATGCCGAGGGGAAGAAGATCAGCTGGCGCGACGGAATCGCCGCTGTCTGGCACATCGCCAAATTCGGTTTCACGAGATGACGCGTCGGGATTGGGTCGCCGCGACGACGATCGCGCTCCTCGCGCTCGCCGCGACGGTGACGAGCCTTGGGCACGACTTCACGTTCGACGACCGGTACGTCATTCTCACCAACAGTCGGGTCCACGAGCTGAAGAACTTCTGGCACCTCTTCGCGGAGACGTATTGGCCGCGCCAGCTCGGCGGCGACGGATACCGGCCGCTCGTCATCGCGCTCTTCACGATGGAGTGGCTGGCCGCCGGCGGGGCGCCGTGGGTCTTTCATCTGGTCAACATCCTGCTCACGGTCGGCGCGTCGCTGGCCGTGTATTGGTGCGCGGCGGCGATCCTGCCGCGTCGCGGCGCGTGGGTCGCCGCCGCGCTGTTCGCGGTGCACCCCGTGCACGTCGAAGTCACCGGCAACGTCGTCGGTCAATCGGAGCTGATCGTCGCGGTCTGTCTCGCGGCGGCGGTCGGCGTGTACCTGCGCGCACGGCGTCACGGTCCCCTCGGAGCACGTGCGGCCGGTGCGGTGCTCTCGTTGTATGTCATCGCGTTGCTGTCCAAGGAGCACGCCGTCGTGTTCCCGGCGTTGCTTGCCGTCGCGGAAGCCACCGTGCTTCGTGGGAACACCGACCGCTGGCGAGTGCGCGATGTCCGTCCGCTCGCGTTGGCGATCGTCGCGATCACGCTCGGGTGGTTCTACATACGTACCCTGGTGTTCGGCGGCGTCGCGGGATTCTATCCCTTTCCCGTCTTCCAGTTTCTCCACCTGGGGATGGCAGACCGCGCCGGGATGATGATGACCGAGATTCCGCGCATCGCCCGACTGCTCGTCTTCCCGACTCGGCTCAGCGGCGACTATTCGCCGACCGAAGTGCTGGTCACGAAGGGGTTCGACGTCGTCGAGATCCCCGGAATCGTCATCTGTTTCGGTGTGCTGCTCCTCGCGGTTGCGCTCCGGCGCCGAGCGCCCGTCGTGAGCTTCGGCTTGTTCTGGGTCATCGTCTCGTATCTGCCGGTGAGCAACATCCTCGTGCCGACCGGATTCATCACGGCGGAGCGTACGCTGTTCGTGCCAAGCATCGGCGTCGTGTTGGTTGCCGGCGCTCTCGCGACGATGGTGGAGGTGCGCTCGAGACGGGCCGAGCAAATCGGCGGACTGGTCGCGCTCGCGCTGTTGCTCTCGTTGGGTCTCGCGCGCAGCATCGACCGGCAACGGGTGTGGAAGAACAACGACGTCTTCTTCGCCCAACTGCTCAAGGACGCGCCCAACGGCTATCGCGCACACTTTCTGTACGGACGATTGGTCGCCGAGCGTCTTCGGCTTCACGAGATGGAGATCGAATACCGGCGGGCCATCAAGCTGTTCCCGTACGACATCTCGATGACGCTGGCCGTCGCATCGGACTACTATCGTGCCGGCTTCTGTGAGCCAGCGGTCGCCTTGCTCGATTGGTCGTTTGCCGTGGAGCCGCTCGCCATCGATGGTCGGTACGAATACGTGCAATGCCTGCTCAAGCTGCACCGCTGGCCGCAGGCGCGTGCCGCGGGCCTCGAAGCGCTGCGACACGTACGTTCGCCGCTGATCGCGCCGTTGCGCGGCATGATTGCCAGCGCCGACAGCGCACTCGGTCGCCGGACGGCATACCGTCAACCGAATGCACAGGCAAGTCGCAAAGTGCTTGCCCTGAGGCAAAATACCTCAGCGTTGCAGCCAGCGGACGATCCGACCAATCCCATAAAGCGCTGACACATAAGGGCTTATGAGAGTGCCGCTGACGGCCCGTCAGTTGCTAAACACCACGGCATCAACACGGACAATCCCACCAGGCGACGAAGTAGTCGTCCTCCTCGACGGCGAAGCGGTCGTCCTTCTCGCATCAGAGAGAACCAACATGTCACACAATATTCGGAAGGGCTTCACGCTGATCGAGCTTCTGATCGTCGTCGTCATCATCGGTATTCTCGCGGCGATCGCGATCCCGAAGTTCGCCAACACGAAGTCGAAGGCCTACACGGCCGCCATGAAGTCCGACCTGCGCAACCTGGTCACGGCCGAAGAGGCGTTCTTCTCGGATTCCGGGAAGTACATCCAGTATGACACGACGCTGCTCAAGTTCCGTCCGTCGACCGGTGTGTCGACCCCGGCGATCACG
>DASXHF010000172.1:0-3197 GCA_036488775.1 Gemmatimonadaceae bacterium
GCCGAGACCTCGCGCGCGCGATGAAGGGCGATCTCACGGCGCGGAGCGAAGTAGGGAAGGGCTCGACGTTCACGCTCACGCTGCCGAGCGCGATGGGGGCGGACGGCCAGTAGTGGAGGGCGGTGTGTCGAACTATTCTACCGTCCGAGCGTACCGGCGCGTTGCTCAACCTCTACCGGCGCGACTGCGTAATCAGTGGATAGCGTCCTTCAGTTGGACTGGCGCCTGCTCCGCCGCCATCGACTGATGCGTGACGCCGATAGCTCGGCTTCCGACCACCTCGCCTGCCAATGCGCCCCATCGCTCTGCTCACCCTCGCCTTTCCTGTCGCCCTCGCCGCCCAAACCGCGACCACATCGTCGGCCGCGCCCTTCAAGGCCAGGCCGTTGGCGAGTGGCCGAGTCCGAATCGGTCCCGCCAAGGGAACTGTCGTTGTCGTGGGCGGCGGCGCCATGGGCCCCGAGATCTACAAGGCGTTCATCGACGCTGCCGGCGGCCCCGACGCGCTCATCCTCGACGTCCCGAACGCCGGTGGCGCCGACACTGTCTCGGCCAGCACCGGCAAGCCGTGGCGCGACCACGGCGCGCACGACGTTGCCGTCCTGTTCACGAAAGATCGCAAGGTCGCCGACAGCGATTCCTTCACGGCGATCATCAAGAGAGCGGGCGGGGTCTGGTTCGAGGGCGGACGTCAGTTCCATCTCGTCCAGGACTATGGCGGCACCAAGACCGAACGCGCGATCATGGATCTGCTCGAGCGCGGCGGAGTGGTCGGCGGCTCGTCGGCAGGCGCGTCGATCCTCGGCGACTTCATGGTCCGCGGCGCGCCGTCGAGCGACAACACGATCATGGACTATCCGGGCTACGAGACGGGCTTCGGCTATCTGCGCAACGTCGGCATCGACCAGCACGTCGTCGCTCGTTCGCGCCTGTCCGATCTGGCCGACTCGATCATCACGCGCTACCCCACGATGCTCGGCATCTCGGTGGATGAAGGGACGTCGTGGATCATTCGCGGCGACACGGGGCGCATCGTCGGACGCAACAAGGCGTTCGTCTACAACGGCACCGAGAGCGATGCGGGCGCTCCTTTCCTCACGCTCTACCCGGGGGACAGATACGATCTCAACGCCCGGCGGGTGATCAGCCGGGCGGCGGATCGGTCGCCGGTCAAGCCGGAGCTGATCGCGTCATTGTTCGGGAAGTACGACGATCCCGCGCTCGGCGGTGCGACGGTCCTCGTCGCGCAGGATGGCGACGTATATGTCGACCGCGCGTTCGGCATTCCGGCCAACGCGCGCTACATGCCGCGCACGACGCTGCCGCAGTTCCCGCTCGGCGGCATCTCGCGCGTGTTCACGGAGCTGTGCGCGCAGTCGTCGAGCGTGGCGCGCGGCAACGGGGCAGGTCAGGAGTCAGGCGCGGGCGCGCGCCGAGCACGCAGCGAATCCTCGGTGTGGCCGCTGCAGAGCTGCGTCGCACGACTGTCAGTACCGGTCGGTGCACACCGGACGGTGGCCGTGGACAGTCAACAGGTGCAGTCGAGCGTCGACGAGCTGTATCGTTTCGCGCTCGGACTCGACGTGCCCGGGACGTGGACCAACGCGGACTACTCGAAGGGCTGGACGTCGGATACGTACAAGGGCGTGACTCGGCTCGCGTCGTACGCGACGGCGGACGGGAAGCGCGCGGCGTTCGTGCGCATCCCGGAGCGGCGCGCGACGGTGATCATATTGACGAACGACGCGAGCGCCGATGCGCGGGGGATGTCGGAGCGAATTCTGGATCGGCTTCTGGGTGCGCTGCGATGATACGTCAGCGAAGGTTGCGGTTCGACGATCGCGAGCCACTGCATTAGATTAGGATATGGGCTCGGCGATCCCCCAGTTCAGCGGCCGCTATGACAACCCATTACAGATACTTGCGAGTCGGTTCGGTCTCGCTTGGTTCCGCCAGAGAGGCTGCTCGCACGGCCAAGACTACGAACGGGGAGTCGGCGTCTGCCGAGGCCTCGCCAGCGGTGCTGGAGCGGTATCTCGGCCACTTTGGTCCGGCGGGCCGGAAGGGCGGCGCAAGAAAGGCGTCGGCACGGGTGAAGAAGGTCAGCGCCCAGAAGGCGAGCGCGAAAAAGGCACCAAAGCCGCACGGCCGCAAGAAGTCGACCTCAAGGAAGGCGGCAGGCGCATCAAGGAAGCGATAGCGTCCCGCCCATGGCTGCGACGCCCGAGTCGGTCTTCATCAACGTTCCTTTCGACCGCAACTATCGCAAGCTCTTTCACGCACTCGTGTTCACGGTTCACGAGTGCGGCTTCGTTTCTCGCTGCGCTCTCGAGAGCGGCGATGGCAGCGAGATCCGTATCAGCAAGCTGTACGCGATCATCAGCGATTGTGCGCTCGGCATTCACGACTTGTCCCGCACCACCCTTGACCGCGTGAATCGCTTGCCCCGATTCAATATGCCGCTCGAGCTCGGGATTTACCTTGGCGCGAAGCACTTCGGCGATGCCAGCCAACGTCGTAAGTCGGCGCTGATCCTGGAGCGCGACCGATATCGCTACCAGAAGTTCTGTTCTGATCTGTCAGGACAAGACATCCGGCCACACAATGACACAGTCGCGGACGCAATCAGATCGGTTCGGGCCTGGCTGCGAAGTGCTCGACCGGGCGCGGATATTCCCGGCCCGTCCACGATCGCAAGGCGCTACGTAAACCTTCGCCGTGACTTGCCTCGGATGTGTCGAATCGCCGGACTATCCGTCGCCGAGATGCTGTTCCTCGATTATCGTACCTTCGCGATAGCGTGGTTGGAAGAGAATCGACGCTCCGCGTAGAGCCGTTGTGATATGTCGCGACGCATGACGACCCGGCCAACCAGCACTCTCGCCGCGCCGCTCACGGCCAGGCCCTCGGCCGCGAGCGCCACGCCCCGCCGAACCCGTCTCGAATCGGTCGACGTCGTGCGTGGGGTGATCATGATCCTCATGGCGCTCGATCACACGCGCGACTACTTCGGCATACCAGGACAGAATCCCACCGACCTGGCCACCGCGTCGGCCGGCCTGTTCCTCACCCGGTGGATCACGCACTTCTGTGCGCCGGTGTTCTTCCTCCTCATGGGGACGGGCGCGTATCTGGCGCGGCGACGCAGATCGCCGAGCGAGCTGTCCCGGTTTCTGCTCACGCGAGGATTGTGGCTG
>DASXHF010000187.1:0-3842 GCA_036488775.1 Gemmatimonadaceae bacterium
GAGTTCTTCGGCTGTCTCGCGCAGCGGCGTTTCCCGACGACCGTGACCGTGCGTCCGATGGCGCAGCTCGACTACCTGCCGGAGCCGGACATCTTCCACGACGTGTTCGGCCACGTGCCGCTCCATGCGCACCCGACGTTCGCCGACTTTCTCCAGCGCTTCGGCGCTGCCGCTTCGCGCGCCGTCGCCGACGAACAGGTGGAGGCCATGGCGCGGTTGTTCTGGTTCACGGTAGAGTTCGGGCTCGTGCACGAGGCGGGCGAGGTGAAGGTCTACGGCTCGGGCTTGATCTCGTCGCACGCCGACGCCGCCAACGCGTTGAGCGATGCCTGCGACCGGCGCCCGTTCAGGCTCGAGGCGGTGCTCCAACAGCCGTTCGAGATCGACCGTATGCAGGACGTCCTGTTCGTCGTCGAGGATTTTCGCGAGCTGTTCGATGCCATAGAGGAGGCGGCGGAACAGCTGGCCCTCCTGTGAACGCCCCTGAGCCCCGGGAACACGCTCCCGGGGCTCGAGATTATTGTCGAGTCCCACGGCTGTTTCCCAGCTCTTCTGCCCTTCCCATCGGAGGTTTCGTGCTCTCTCGTCTGTCCGTCGCAGCGCTCTTCGCACCGATGCTCGTCGCTCCCCGTGTCCTCCCGCCGACGTCGCTCACGTCGGCCAAGGCACCGGCCGTCTGGAACATCGATCCCGCACACAGCGGAGTGGGATTCACCATCCGGCATTTCGTCAGCCGAGTGCGCGGAAAGTTCAACGACGTGAAGGGAACGATCACCGCCGATCCCGAGGCCTGGCAGAACGGCACGGTGGAGGTCGAGATCGCGACGTCGAGCATCTCGACTGGCAACGACAAGCGCGACACGCATCTGCGCTCCAACGACTTCTTCGCCGCGGACAGCTTTCCGACCATCACCTTCAAGAGCACCCGGATCGAGCGCACGGGGGACGCGGCGAAGATCTACGGGAACCTGACGATCCGGGGCGTGACGCGGCCTGTCGTGCTGGAAGGACAGTTCACCGGCCTCATGAAGTCCGCCCAGGGCGACCGCGTCGGCTTCGAAGCGTCGACGACCGTGAACCGGCTGGACTATGGGGTGAAGTGGAACCGCGCCGCGGAAGGGGGCGGGGTCATGCTGGGCGACGAGGTCAAGATCGAGATCACGGTGGAAGCGGTGCGCGCGAAGCAAGCCTGACGAGTCCGGCAGCGCCCGAACGAGGCCTTTCTCGCCGGCACTCTTCAGGCAGCGGCCTCGGACCATGCTAGTAGTTGGGGCGTATGTACTTACGCTCATAGCAGACGCGTCAGTACGACGCCGTGCATCATCGCGCCCGGAAACGCCGTCGTTGACAGTCCCGGCCGGCGCCGAATAATACCAGCTCCCGGACAGTCACAAATCCGCCACAAAGTTGTGACCGATGCCTGGCTCGACGGAGTCTCAGCCGTCGTAGCGTCCGTTTAGCCCGGCGGCGGGCAGCCCGCTCGACGCCCCCACAGATAGACATCGTTCTCCGGAGGCGATGTGAGGAAGTCAGGATCTTGGATCTTGGCGGCGTTGTTGGCGCTCTGCGTCAGTGCGGCCGCCTCAGCCCAGCGCCGGGTCACCGGCCGCGTGACGGCGATCACGGGAGAGCCGGTTTCGGCGGCAAGCGTCAGCGTGCAAGGCACGACCATCGGGGGTTACACGGCCGAGGATGGCCGCTTTACCCTGAACAACGTTCCGGCCGGCGCTCAGGTGCTGGTCGTTCGCCGGATTGGATACCACCGGGCGACGGCGCCCCTGCCGGCGACGCAAGACCAGATCGACATCCGCCTCGAAAGGGACGTCCTGCAGCTCGAAACGCAGGTCGTGACCGGTACGGCGACGACGGTCTCCAGCGCCAACGCGGCCAATGCGGTCGCGGTGATCTCCAGCGACCAGCTGAACCGCGCGCCGACCCCCACCGTCGAGAATGCCCTGCAGGGCAAGATCGCCGGCGCGGTGGTCTCGGTGAACTCCGGTGCGCCGGGCGGCGGTTCGCAGATCCAGCTCCGCGGCGTCACCTCGGTGAATGCCAGCTCGAGCCCCCTCTACGTCGTCGACGGCGTCATCGTCAGCAACGAGCAGATCGGGTCGGGGCTGAATTCGGTCACCAATGCCGGCGGCGGGATCACGAACTCGCAGGACCAGATGGTCAACCGCATCGCCGATCTCAACCCGAACGACATCGAGACCATCGAAGTCCTGAAGGGAGCGTCGGCGGGCGCGATCTACGGCTCCAAGGCCTCGAACGGCGTCATCCTGATCACGACGAAGCGTGGGTCGGCCGGGCGTCCATCGTTCAACGTGACGCAGCGCGTCGGCAAGTTCAGCCTGTCGCACAAGCTCGGGCTGCGCTGCTTCGGCTCGGCGGCCGAGATTCTCGACGCGGGCTACGGCGCGGCGGACACGCTCGCCTGGCACAACGCGGGTGGCGCGTGCAACGACTTCGAGGAGCAGTTCTTCGGCGGCAACCAGCTCTCGTACGAGACGCTCCTCTCGGTCAGCGGTGGCAGCGGTGGGACGTCGTACTATGTCGGCGGCCTGGCCAAGCGCGACGCGGCGATCCAGCGCGAGACCTACTACCAGAAGCAGTCGCTGACGGCCAACCTGAGCCAGGTGCTCACGAACCGCATCACCCTGCGGGCGAGCAACCAGTTCATCCACAGCCTCACCGACCGCGGCATCTCGGGCAACGACAACAGCCCGGTGGTCGCGCCGGTCGACATCTTCTCGTCGACCCCGACCTGGTTCAACCTGCAAGCGCGCCTCCCGAACGGGCAGTACGTGTCCGATCCGTACGTGGGCTCCGGCGCCAACCCGTTCCAGGACGCCGAGCGCATCAAGAACCCCGAGGACGTGTACCGCTACGTCGGGAGCGTCTCGAGCACCTTCGCTGCCTATAGCAGCGCGCGCCAGACCCTCGACTTCACGCTGACGGGCGGTCTCGACGCGTTCCAGTACAACTCGCGGCTGGTCTCGCCGCCGGACCTGTACTTCGAGCCGCTCGACGGCTTCCCGGGCACGATCGTCGTCAACAAGTCGAACTCGGTGTACGCGAACATCAACGCGTCGGGCGCGCACAAGCTCATCCTCGATCCGCTGACCGCCACGACGTCGTTCGGTCTCCGCCAGGAGCGCCGCCAGCTGGACGAGGTCTACAACCGGGGTCAGAACGTCCCGGCCGGCGCCACGAACGTCGCGCTCGCCGCCCAGCAGACGCTCACGGAAAACTTGACCCTGGTCAAGGACTTCGCCTACTACGTCCAGGAGGAGCTCCTCGCCTTGGACGAGCGTCTCCTCCTCACGGGCGCCGTCAACACTGAGCGCTCGAGCGTGAACGGTGACGACAAGAAGTGGTATTCGTACCCCAAGCTGGCGGCCTCGTACCGCCTCCCGTTCCTCCCCTTCCACACGGACCAGATCAAGGCCCGTCTGGCATATGGGAAGGCGGGTAACCAGCCTCCTTACGGGTACAAGTTCACCGAGTACATCTCGGGCGTGTACGGCGGCGTCATCGGCGCGCGCCCGTCCACGGTCTTCGGGAACCCGGACATCAGGCCGGAGACGTCGACCGAGACGGAGGGCGGGGTGGACATCACGGCCTTGAACAGCCGCATCTCGCTGTCGGCCACGCTGTACCGCAAGGACGTGGCGGATCTGATCCTCGCCGCGCCGGTCGCGCCGAGCACCGGGTATACCACGCGCCTTCTGAACGGCGGCGCGCTGCGCAACACCGGCACCGAGATCGAGCTCGGTCTCGTGCCGGTGCAGAACGATCGTGCCAGCTGGATCTCGCGCACGACCTTCGCCCGCAACGTGGGC
>DASXHF010000189.1:0-3394 GCA_036488775.1 Gemmatimonadaceae bacterium
GCACGCGGAGGCGAGCAACAGCAGCGACATGTATCGTCTCGTGTACATCGTCGTAACCTCGTCGAACGAGATGGAAGTAAAGAACGACCGGACGATAGGCACGACACGATCGAGCCGGCTATCCGAATCGTGCGGAGGCGACGCATGACTCCGTGTCACTAGAGTCCCGTGTCGGAATCGATTCTTACGTGACGACGGCCGCGCAATTCGCGCGGTCGTCGCGCGTGTAAGAAGTCACGCGTTGCGCTCGGCGCGATCGACCGGGTGCGCAGCGAGCCGGACGAGGGGTAGTCGACAAGTCGACCAATCGAGTCGTCGACTGCGGGAATAAAGCGCCGGCATCTCCGGTCATCTCCCTGTCACCATCGGGAGGGGAAATGTCCGTCGAGAGTCAGGACCGAGAGGTCACCGCCGCAGCGGAGCACGAGGACGAAGGGATCGGCAGCGACGTCGATCGGCGTGGATTCCTGAGGTGCATGTCGTGGGCGGGCGCGGGAATGCTGTGGACCGTGAGCGGCGGCGTGCCGAAGTCGTCGCTCCTCGGCGCGCAGGCACCGGCGGGAGAGCTGTTCTTCGTGCAGGTGAGCGACAGCCACATCGGGTTCAACAAAGCCGCCAATGCCGACGTCACCGAGACCATGCGCGCGGCGATCGCCAAGGTCAACGGACTCGGCACCCAGCCGGCGTTCCTCATCCACACCGGTGACATCAGTCAGCTCGCGAAGCCGTCAGAGTTCGACACCGCGGATCAGGTGCTGCGCGAGGCGCGCACCAAAGACGTGTTCTTCGTGCCCGGTGAGCACGACGTGGCGACCGACAACGGGGCGTCGTATCTCGAGCGCTATGGGAAGCGCGCGCAACGTGCCAGGACCGGCGGCGGATGGTACAGCTTCGATCACAGCGGCGTGCACTTCGTCGCGCTGGTGAACGTGCTGGATCTCAAGGCCGGCGGCCTGGGTACGCTCGGCGCCGAGCAGCTCGAGTGGCTGGAGAAGGACGTGAAGCACCTCTCCAGCAGCACACCGCTCGTCGTGTTCGCGCACGTGCCGCTCTGGACGGTGTACCCCGAGTGGGGTTGGGGGACGGACGACGGCGCGCGCGCGCTCGGCTATCTCAAGCGCTTCGGTTCCGTCACGGTGCTCAACGGCCACATCCACCAGACCATGCAGAAGGTGGAGGGCAACGTGGCGTTCCACACCGCGATGTCCACGGCGTTTCCACAACCGCGGCCGGGCACCGCGCCGGCGCCGGGACCGATGGCAGTTCCGGCCGGCCAGCTGCGCGACGTGCTCGGTGTGACCGAAGTGCGGTACCTCAGCCACCACAAGCATCTCGCGGTGGTGGACGACACGCTGTCCGGCGGCGCCGCCGCTCCAGTGATGGCGGCGGGAGAGGCAAATGCGCGAGCGGCGGCCGGCGCCGCCGGGATGGCGCGTGCCGACGCGTCATCGCCAAGAGCGGGGACGGGATCGGGGGCGGGGGCGGGGGCGCAGATCGGGATCGACAACTTCGCGTTCACACCGCGTGAGCTCACCGTGCGAGCTGGCCAATCGGTCACCTGGACGAACAACGACGACGTACCGCATCGTATCCAGAGCTCCAACCGCGCCTTCGCGCCATCGGCCGTGCTTGACACCAAGGGCGTCTACGCCCTTACGTTGCCCGCCGCCGGCGAGTATCCGTATTTCTGCTCGCTGCACCCGACAATGACCGGAAAGATCCTTGTCCGATGAGCGCACGGCTCCCTCCGTGCCGTGAGCGGCGGCGAGGCGATGCGTGGTGGTTGAGCGTGACGCGCGCGACAGCGCGCGATTCGAACGGACGGTGCTACCGCATCTCGACGCCGGCTACACGCTTGCGCTGTATCTCACGCACGACGCCTTCGACGCCGAGGACGCGGTACAAGAGGCGGTGCTGCGAGCACTGCGGTACTTCCACACCCTGCGCGACGACCGCGACGCACGCGGGTGGTTCCTGGCCATCGTGCGCCGAGAGTCGTACGACGCACGTGGAGGCGGCCGCGCAGCGGCGCAGATGGTGCCATACGACGAAGGCGTGCACGGCGAGGTCGCGGATCGCAAGCCGTCACCCGAAGATGCGGCGCAGAGCAGCGACGTCGCGGGCCGTGTCAGGGCGGCGATCGCCACGCTGCCCGACCGTCTACGGGAGACGCTGATCCTGCGTGAGATCCAGCAGTGCTCCTACGAGGAGATCGCGATGATCACGGATGCACCGATCGGCACGGTCATGTCACGGCTGTCTCGAGCCCGTGCTCGATTGGCTGAGCAGCTCGCCGGCGCCATGGACGTGAGAGAGCTGCCATGACCGACGACTCGGAGCTGTCGCAACTGATCCGCGACGCACTTCCCGCGCGGCGCGCGCCGGCCGCTCTCCACGAGTGGGCGCACGCCCGCGCGCGGCAGGACGCGGACACGGAATCCGGCGTGTACGAGATCGGCCGCCATTCCAGACCGGCGCGCCTCGGGCGGCGGACGCATATGTCACGCTACGCGGCGGGGCTGTTGCTCGCGTTGTCGCTCGGCGTGGGTGGTGGAATCGTCGGACACACCCTCGCCGTACACTCCAGCGCGTCAACGATGCAGCAAGCGCTCGGCACGCAGCTGGTGGATGCACACATCACGTCGCTGATGGGCGACCATCTGATGGATGTTCGCTCGACCGACCAACACACCGTGAAGCCGTGGTTCGCCGGCCGGACCGACTTCGCTCCACGCGTTGTCGCTCTGGATTCGGTGGGGTTTCCATTGCTCGGAGCGCGGGTCGCGTACGTGCACGGACACGATGCGGCGGTGCTGGTCTACGGCCGGCGGAAGCACGTGATCAACCTGTTCATGTGGCCCGATGAACAGACGTCGACGGGCCCGGCGAAGCCGATGCTCGCCACGCAGCGCGGCTACTCCCTCGCGCACTGGACGACGAACGGCATGAGCTACTGGGCGGTGTCGGACGCCGCGCCGGCCGAGCTCGAGGCGTTCCGGGCGGCGTACGGTCAGGAGTAAGGGCTACTCAAAGGCACTCCTACTGAAGTACCAGGTACGGAGTAGACCTAGTACCAAGACCGACATCCAACCCATTCCAATGCGGGTCGGCTTCCTCTGCTTGGAACGGCGGGAAACCGAGCCGTAAGCGAACGCTGTCAGCGGTCAGCTCCAAGTCAGCACTGCGGCTGCCCTGTCCAGGCATTGGAGGGGCCAGTATGCCAGGCTCGGTACCAGGTCTACCCAGTACCTGATACTTCAGTAGCAGTTACCCGCTATCGGAATCCCATCTTTCGCGACAGCCCCTCCGCCGCTTCCACCACGTGCTTGGCGAGCCCACCGAGTTGCTGCCGTTCACAGCGGGACACCGGTCCGGCGATCGCGAGCGCGGCGAT
>DASXHF010000244.1:0-4347 GCA_036488775.1 Gemmatimonadaceae bacterium
GACACCCGCTGCGCCTGCTCGTGCGCCAGCTCGCGTTGCGCCTCGCTGAACAGCGCCTGCACGATCCACGGCCCGGCGCGCGGGTTGCGCCACCAGTCGGCATCGTAGCGCTCCACCAACGTCTCCGTGATCAACGCTTGCAGCTGCCACGCGCGGAGATACCGCGCCGCGTAGAAGCGCGCGTCCACGTCGACGAACGCGTCGGCCGGCGAATAGCGAAAGCTCGTCGCCCGCGTGAGCTCGTCGACGTACAGATCCGGCAGCGAATCCCACGACGTGCCGCCGCCGTAGAGCTCCGTCTCGTAGATCAGCTTCGCCGTATACCGCCGCAGGTAGTGCAGCTCCTCGAACCCGGCCTGCCGCAGGAAGCTCGGCGTCGTCCGCTTGTCGAGCCCCGTGTACCGCCGCAGCCACCCGACGTCCTGCATCAGGTGGTCGAACAGCATCGCGTAGCCTTCGGTCACCGAATTGTCGCCCATCCACCGGAATTCCATCGGATGGTCGGGCCGCATGTACGCGAAGTGCAGCGCGTGGCCGAGCTCGTGGAGGAAAGTCTGCCAGTCGGTCTGGCCGCCGTGCGGACGCAGGACGAGATATACCTCGTCCGGCACGCGCACCGGTGCACAGAACGCACGCGAGCGCTTTCCCTCACGCTCGCCGGTGTCGAACAGCACGCGGCCATTCGCCTCCGGGTCGACGCCCATCTCGCGTACCTGACGGCGGATCGCCCGCTCCATCTCCTCGGCGGGGAAATACGCGTCGAACTCGCGCGCCCGGAACAGCGCGAGCGCGTCGGCACGCGTCGCCTCGCGGATGTCCATGCCGAGCTGCGTGCGGACGTAGGCGGGCGCGACTTCGTCCCACATTGCCTGCGTGTCGCGGAGGAACGCCACGCACTCGTCCCGCAGCGCGGTCAGCGACACGCCGCTCAGCAGCTCCCACGTCGCGTTGTAACCGTCGGCGAGCCCGAGCGATGCCGTGATGTCGCGCTCCCGCTGGAAGCGTTCGCGGCGCATCGGCGCGAGCTCGCGCTGCACGAGCGCCGCGCGCGCCGCCTCGATCTCCGCCCGCTCGCGCCGGTCGGTGCTGTTCCCGAGCTCGATCGCAGTGCGCTGATAGGAAATCTCGCGCCCATCCGGCAATCGGACGACGGCGCCCGCCTCCCAGGCGATCTCCCGCTCGTCGAGCGCGGCGAGCTGGCGGCTGCTCTGCGATTCGACCTGCCAATCCAGAAGGAGGCGCGACGATCTCTGGTCCTCGCTCCCCGCGTCGCTCGCCAGGTATGCTTCACGGGCGACGTCGAGTGCATCGTGGCCGAGGATCGCCTCGTGCCGCGCGTAGATCGGCTGAAGCTCGGCCGAGGGCTTGAGGCCGCTGTGCGCCTCGTAGTACTCGCGCGAGAGCTCCTCCATGAACTGTTCGCCTTCGGTGCGCAGCCGGGCGATCGACAGCGGTGCGATGCCACTCATTCCGGCAGGCGCTCCCGCAGATAGCCCCGCAGCGCCGTCGCGGCGATACGGTCCTGTTTCAGCGTGTCGCGGTCGCGCACCGTCACCGTGCCGTCCTTGACAGAGTCGCCGTCGACCGTGATGCAGAATGGCGTGCCCACCTCATCCTGGCGGCGGTAGCGCTTGCCGATGCTTCCCGTCTCGTCATAATCCACCGGGAAATGACGGCGCAAATCCGATGCGATGCCGTGCGCCATGTCGGGCATCCCGTCCTTCTTGGTGAGCGCGAACACCGCCGCCTTGATCGGCGCGAGCGACGGATGGAGCCGCAGCACCGTGCGTCCTTCCTCCTCGCCCTCCACCTGCTCCTCGCGATAGGCGTTCACCAGAGCCGCGAGCGTCGTCCGATCGGCGCCGACCGAGGTCTCGATCACGAACGGCACGTATCGGCGGTTGTTGGGCTGGTCGAAGTACTCGAGCTTCTTGCTGGAGTACTCCTGATGCCGCGTCAGGTCGAAGTCGCCGCGATTGTGAATGCCTTCGATCTCCTGGAATCCGAGCGAGCCGCCGAAGTCGAACTCGATGTCGAACGCAGCGCGGGCGTAATGCGCGAGCTCGGTGCCTTCGTGTTGATGATAGTGCAGCCGTTCCGGCTCGAGGCCGATCGACCTGTGCCACGCCATCCGCTCCGCCTTCCAGAACTCGAACCACTTCATGTCCGTGCCCGGCTCGACGAAGAACTGCATCTCCATCTGCTCGAACTCGCGCGTGCGGAAGATGAAGTTGCCGGGCGTGATCTCGTTGCGAAACGCCTTGCCGATCTGCGCGATGCCGAACGGAACCTTCTGCCGCGTGCTCTGCTGCACGTTCAGGAAGTTCACGAAGATCCCCTGCGCGGTTTCGGGTCGCAGATACACGACCGAGGCGCTCTCCTCCACCGGACCCATGAACGTCTTGAACATGAGGTTGAACATGCGCGGCTCGGTGAGCTGGCATTGTTCCGCCTCACCGGGCCGCTTGCTGGGCTTCTGCGGGCAGCGCGCGTCGTTCAGCTTGTCGGCGCGGAAGCGCCCTTTGCAGGTCTTGCAGTCCACGAGCGGGTCGGTGAAGCCGGCGACGTGGCCGCTCGCTTCCCAGACGCGCGGGTGCATCAGGATCGCCGCGTCGAGCCCTTCGACGTCGTCGCGCATGCGGACCATGGCTTTCCACCATGCGTCCTTGAGATTCTTCTTCAGCTCGACGCCGAGTGGGCCGTAGTCCCACACGGAGCCGGTGCCGCCGTAGATTTCCGAGCTCTGAAAAATGAAGCCGCGCCGCTTGGAGAGCGACACGAGCTTGTCCATCACGTCGGCGTAGGGGGCGGGCTGCGTCGTGGCAGGCATGTGCGTCCGTCGGGGAAGGTCGGCGCCGCTGGGTGCGGTGCCGTCGCGCGGTCGGCTGGAAGCACGCCGCGCTCCGAACGTCACAAGATACTCAGGTATCGAGCTCGGCGCTCAACCGCGGCGCTGGCGGCGTCGGCCGGCCGAGCAGGCGCGCAACGATCTGGTCGCCATGAAAACGGCCATTTTCAATGAACACCTTGTTCGCGTCGAACCCGGCGACGACGACGCCGGCGATGAACAGGCCAGGCACCGGCGTCTCGAGCGTTGCGGAGTCGTGTTGTGGTATGCCCGACGCCACATCGATCGGCACCCCGGCGTCGCGCAGCAGATCGGTATTGGGAGCGAAGCCGGTCATCACGTAGACGAAGCGCGCCGGCAGCCGCTCGTCACCGTCGGGCGTGCGCACGACGGTGACGCCGGGCTCGATCGCCGTGACCCGGCTGTTCCACCGCGCCGCGATCTTTCCCTCCTTCAGTCGATTTTGCAGATCGGGAAGAATCCACGGCTTGATGCGCTTGTCGAACGTCGGGCCGAAGTGCACGAGCGTCACCCGCGCGCCGGCCCGCCAGAGATCCAGCGCCGCCTCGGCCGCCGAATTTCCGCCGCCCACGACGACGACGTCCTGATCGAACGCTGGATGTCCCTCACGATAGACGTAGGTGACGTGCGGCAGCGTCTCACCGGGCACGCCGAGCCGGTTGGGCGAGCCGAAGTATCCGGTGGCGATGCAGACATTGCGGGCGTACGTCGCCCGCACCTCACCCTCGAGGGTGATCGAGTCGACGACGAAGCCGTCCGTCGTGCGGCGCACCAGCGTGGCGCGCTCGTATTGGTGCACGTCGAGCGCGAAGTGCCGCACCACCGCGCGATAGTACGCCAGGCCGTCCCGCCGCGTCGGCTTCTCCGTCGCGACGACGAACGGCATCCCGCCGAGCGACAGCTTTTCCGACGTTGAGAAAAAGCTCACGTAATAGGGATACTGCGTGATGGTGCTCACGACCGCCCCCGCATCGAGCGCGCGCGCCGTGAGGCCGGCACGCTGCGCCGAGATCGCTGCGGCGAGCCCGCACGGACCGGCGCCGATGATGAGGAGGTCGAGTGGGGGAGACGTCATGACGTAATCGGAGACGGTGAGGTGAATCGGTGAAGGGGTGAATCAGTATGGCGGCTGGTGACTCGGTGACTCAAGACCGAAGGGCCACAACCCGCCTGGAGAACGCCTTGCGAGGTCTCTTCGGCGGTGGTGACCGTTGTTGTTGAGTCACCGAGTCACCAGCCGATTCACCGTTTCACCGATTCACTGATTCACCGATTCACCGACTCACCGGTTACCGACTCCCCCGCATCACAGCCCAATGATCTGATCCCGCCTCGTGCCCACCGACACATACGTGATCGGCGCCTCGACGAGCGACTCGATCCGGTCGAGGTACCGGCGCGCTTCCGGCGGGAGCTCCGCCAGGGTGCGCGCCGCGGCCGTCGAGCGGCGCCAGCCGTCGAACCATTCGTACCTCGGC
>DASXHF010000253.1:0-3001 GCA_036488775.1 Gemmatimonadaceae bacterium
TCGTTGCAGATGTACACGGAGGGCCCGGAGATGAACTTCCGGACCGAGTCCTTCGACTTGCCGCAGAACGAGCAGCGGAGGTGTTTATCGTGCGACATGGCGGAGACTCTGCGAGAAGCGCACACCCGGCGCGGCCGGGCAAGGGTGGGTATCGAGAGTTAACGCTCGGCCCGAATCGGGTCAAGCAAAGGACGACCGGAGCTCGTGAACGTTTTCACGAGCCGAGCTCGTACGTGCCTTCGGCCGCGCCGGATCTACTTCGTCGCCGTCGCCGCCTGGGCCGCGATCACCTGAGGATCCACCAGGTCGCCGCGGCTCGTGATCACGTTGTCGATGATGCCGTATCCCTTTGCTTCTTCCGCCGACATGAAGAAGTCGCGCACCATGTCGCGCTCGATCTGCTCCACCGGCCGGCCGGTGTGCTTGCTGTAGATGGAGTTCAGCTGGTGGCGGAGGAACAGGATCTCCTTCGCCTGGATCTCGATGTCCGCCGCGGTGCCCTGCGCGCCGCCCGACGGCTGGTGGATCATGATGCGCGAGTGCGGAAGCGCGCTGCGCTTCCCCTTGCGACCCGCCGCCAGCAGGAACGATCCCATGCTCGCCGCGAGCCCCATGCAGATCGTGTTCACCGGCGCCTTCATGTACTGCATCGTGTCGTAGATCGCGAGCCCCGCCGACACGCTGCCGCCCGGCGAGTTGATGTACACGAACACGTCGCGATCCGGGTTGTCCGCCTCGAGGAAGAGCAACTGCGCGATGATGATGTTCGCGACGTCGTCGTTGATCGGCGTGCCGAGAAAGACGATGCGGTCCATCAGGAGCCGCGAGAAGATGTCGTACGTCCGCTCGCCCCGGCTGGAGCGCTCGATGACGTACGGCGGGTAGATCGTTGCCATGGGATTCCTCACGCGTTGGTGACCTCGTTGCGGCTCGTCAGCCACTCGAACACTTTCTCTTCCGTGATGCTGCGCTCCATCTCGGACAGGCGCCCCGCCTTCTGCAGCGATGCGTACACCTGTCCTGGATCCGCGCCGCGCTGCTGAGCGACCGTCGCCACGCGATCGTCGACGTCCTTCTCGCTCGCCGCGAGGTGATTCTGCTCCGCCAGCGCGTCGATCAGCATATCGCGCCGCACCTGCTTCTCAGCCACCGTCGCGAACTCGGCGGCGAACTGCGGGCGCTGCTCCTCGGGGATCTGGTACGCCTGCATGTAGGCGTCGATCATCCGGTTCACCCAGCTCGGCGGCACGTCGAACGGATTTGCCTGGCCGATCTGGTCGAGCAGCGACTGCCGGACCAGCGCATCGGCGTCGCGCGTCGCGTGCGCTTCGAGATCGGCGCGAACCGCCGCCTTGAGCGCATCCAACCCGTCGAAGTCGCCGACCTCCCGTGCGAACGCGTCGTCCAGTGCCGGTGCGGACTTCCGCTTCACTTCCTGCAGCGTCACGCGCACGTTCTTCGACTGGCCGCGCTGCGCCTCGTCCGGAAAGTCGTCCGGCCAGCGCACCACGCGCTCCCTCGTCTCGCCGGGTGCGAGCTCCATCACCAGCTCCTCGATCCCGGGGATCGCCTGGCCGCCGCCCAGCACGAGATTGTACGGGCGGCCCTCCGGAATCTCGCCGCCAGCCGTCTCGGGCGTCGCGAGGAGGACCTTCACCATGTCGCCCTCGTGCGGCTTCTCTTCCACCGGGCTCCACGTCGCCTTCTGGTCGCGCAGCGTCTCGATCTGCTCCGCAACGGCCTCGTCCGTGACGACGCTCCGCGGGCGTGCCACCTGAAACCCTTCCGTCCGCGTCAGCTCGAGCTTCGGCCGCACCTCGACATGAAGCTCGAACACGAGCGGCTGGTCGTCCTCGAACTTCACGTCGTGCACGTGCGGCTGCGCGGCGACGTCGAGCTTCTCGCGCTCGATCACCTCCTTGAACGCCTCCTGGACGAGCGTCTCCAGCACCTGCTGGCGAATCGCGTCCTTGAAGCGCTTGCGCACCATCGCCGCCGGCGCCTTGCCGGGACGAAAGCCCGGCAGTCGGACCGACGACGCGTATCGCTTCGCCGTCTTCTCCTCTTCGTCACGCACCGTGGCAAGCGGAACGGAGACCTCGAGCAGGCGTTCGACGCCTTCGCTCTTCTTTGTCGTGATCTGTATGTCCATACGATGGCAAGAAGCCGTATTCGGGTTGTCCGGTTCCGCCCGACACGAGGTGGACGATGTCCGTAGGGAAAGCTAACCGGACGTCGTGACGCCTTGTAGGGAGGTTACGGATGACGACTGACGCCGGCCGCCAGCGCGCAGCGCCGAGCGCGTCACCACGGCTCGTAGTCGAGCCGCGGATTCCACGTCGCGCCACGACCGTCCGGCGTGTAGTCGAACATGTTCCAGAGTGGCCAGATCGGATCGACGTGACGGCCATCCTCACCCGGATCACTCGGCGCGAACAACAGCTCGGTCGCGTACGCATGGTGCACGCCGTCATCGGTCCGCACGAACACGTTGAGCACCGGGAGCTGGCTGCCGTCCGCGCCCTCGGCGTGATAGTCGTGGTTGTAGCTGTTGCGCTCCGACGAATAGAGCGGCAGATGCCGCCATCCCCGCTGGCGCGCGAACTCGCCGATGCGGGCAGGGGAGGACTTGGCGACGACGGCGAGATTGACTCGCTGCATGATGTGCGGTGCCTCGCCGTCCAACGCGTCGAGGATCGATGTGCACGACGGACACGGCCGCTTCATCTGCGGCCCGAACATGAAGCTGTAGACGACCAGAGTGTCCATCCCGCGATGAAACAACTCCGAGAGCCGCACCGGGTGTGTCGCCGCGCCTTCCGGGGTCGTCACCACTGCGGCGAACTCATAGTCCTCGGGCACTCGCCCGCCGAGCGGCAGCGCACGCCGCTTCGCGGCGACCGACTCAGTCTGCCGGCGCAGCGCGATCTCGTCGCGCAGCAGCTCGTCACGAGCAGCGCGGTAGGCGTCGGACTCTCCGGGAAACCGAACGGAAGAGCGG
>DASXHF010000272.1:0-1778 GCA_036488775.1 Gemmatimonadaceae bacterium
GACTCCGCCCGACCGCTCCTCGCCGGCGTCATCGTCACGCCGAATCCCGCCGCAGGCGATTCCGCACCGCCGGACGCCGTGGTCGAGAGCGTCGAGTTCCTGTTGACGCCGGCCCAAGCCACCAAGCTCCGTGAGCGCACGACGGCGCTGCTCGGCGCACCGACGTCGCTCGCCTGCGCGGGCCGGAGCATCTCGGAAACCGACAGCGTGATCGAGTGGGGGCGCACCGCCCGCGGAGGCGTCCTCTTCACGGTGCCGTACCGCCGCCTGAACGGCGAATCGCCCGTCGCTCGGCTCTTCGTCTATTCGTCGAGATGGGATCCGAGCCGGATGCTCTCGGGCTACGGCGTGAGAACCTGCGACGACTGATCGCGTCGCTGCACACCGACTGAAACTGCTCAGCCCCGCCTCCCGTCCGGTTCCGTAGGCTAGGCCCAAAGCCCCGACCAACGGAGGTACAATGGAAACGCAGCACATAGTCGTCGCCCCCGACACAGGTAGCCGTCGCTGGGCCTGGCTCGGTGCAATTCTCCTTGCCGTTGGCCTACTCGGGCATCTTCTCGCCGCGCAGGCGATCGGCGGCACCTACGTCGCCTACCGGGATCACATCGTCGGCTTCGTCGGCCTGACCTTCGTGTCGGGCCTCATCATCGCGGGCCTCGGCTGGCGCTTCTGGAAAGGCCGCCACGACATCACGCTCCTGATCCTCGGCGCCGTCCAGGCGCTGTTGGGCCTGCTGGTGTACATCGAGCGCTTCAGCGTGCATGGTTGAGGCGTCACCTGCCGAGCACGCAACCTCAGCGCTCGCACCCTCCTCCCCAGAGACGACACATGCGCGCACCTACTCTAGCACGGGCCATCGTGCCACTCGTCGCCGTGATCCTGACGGCCTGCACCACGGTCGACCAGACCGAGCACTGCATCCTCACCCGGTACGGCAAGGTCGTGAACGACAAGATGGACAACGGCCTGAGCTTCACCCCGTTCACGACCGCCAACTGCTTCACGCTGCGGGATCAGAACTTCCCCGACGGGTCGAGCGGGAACAAGGAGACGATGGAGGCGCAGACGAAGGATCCGCTCACCGTGACGGGTGACGTCGCAATCGTCTACGCCTTCGATCCGAGCAACATCAAGCAGATCTACCTGGAGAAGCGGTCGCAGGATCAGGCGGAGCTGCAGATCCTCAACGCGGTGCGCGACGGGTACCGTTCCGCGCTCGCCGGCTGGACGGTGGCCGACATCTTCTCGGCGCAGCGCGCGGCGCTCGGCGATTCGGTGAAGGCGCACATCCAGCGGAAGCTCACCGACCCGAGGATCGGTCAGCTGGCGATCATCAAGCAGGTCTTCATCCGCGACATCAAGGTCCCGCCGCAGATCGAGCAGGCGCGCATCGCGTCGACGCAGCAGGCACAGAAGCTGAATCAAGCGCAGCAGCAGTTGGCGATCGACTCGATGCAGTCGCGCGGCGCGATCATCAAGGCGCAGGGCGTCGCCGAGGCGAACCGCCTCACGTCGCTCTCGTATCAGTCCAACCCGAAGATGCTCGACCTCGAGATCGCGAAGGCGCTGGCCGGCCTCTGTGGGCAGGCGACGACGTGCGTGATCGGTGCGTCGCCCAACTCCCTGCTCGGCCTCGGCAAGCCATGATTCCTGCCGAGATCGTCCAGATCGCGCTCATCATCCTGTTCGGCGCGCTGTGGCTGATCCAGAAGGAGAAGAACCGCCGGCTGCGGAACGCGCTGGCGGCCGAGCAGGAGCGCGCCCGGACGCTGGAG
>DASXHF010000311.1:0-1832 GCA_036488775.1 Gemmatimonadaceae bacterium
CTTTCCCGCCAACGCATTCACGATGTTCGGCTCGGCCGATCGCCGGATGAGCGTGGAGTCCACCGTCGCGCGCGCCGTGCCGAGCTTCTCCGCCTCCGTCATCGTGCCGGCCCCGGTGACCACCACGGCGCTCAGCGACACCGGTGCCGTGGTCAGCGTGAAGTTCTGCGTGATCGTGCCGGGCCGCAGGGTGACCGTTGCCGATTGGGAACGGTAGCCCACGAGTCGCGCCGTGACCGTCACCGGCTGGCCTGTCACCCGTGAGGCGGGCACCGTGAAGCTGTAGATCCCGTTGTCTCGCGACACGCTGCCGATTCCCATGCCGGGAATGAACACCTGCGCTCCGGCCAGCGGCTGCGCCGCCTCGTTCGTCACCCGACCGGTCACGGTCGCCGCCTCCTGTGCGGCAACGGTGTGAACTGCGGAGACGATCAGGACTGCGAAGGTGAACAGCAGTCGGCTCCCCCGTCGTTCCATGTCGGCCACCTCACGATTGTGGGTTCAGATGCACCGCCCGTCGCCGACCGACAGCTGCGAGCTGGCTGTCGACGGCAACGGCTTCGCGGTTCGGCGCGCCCGACCAGCACCGTCGTTGGCGCGTCGCATCGCACGCACGAAACACGTCGCGCGCGGCCTGCGGGGACGACGTGCGCGGCGGTGGGAGCCGCTTCAGCGCAGGTCATTCGCTTGTTTTTTCCGACCCTAGGCCCGGGAGGCGGGTCACGAATCTTTTTGTGACCAGTCCGTCAGGCGCTGGTGGCAAAGGAGGGACGAGTCGTCAAGTCGTTGTCTGGCCTAGACTTGGCGCACGTGTTCGGCTGCCTCGGTGCCTTGTGACAGCACTCACGCCGTTACCGGTCCCATCCATATAAAGTCTTTATGCGTGGCGCGCGACGCAGCGCGCGATGGAGCACCGCCGCGGAGAATCGGGAATGCGCAGCGCCGTTCGTCTCGTCCTGTCCTCAGTCGTCGTCATCACCGCCTGCACGCCGCCGGCGGTATCCACGCCGGGCCCGCACTTCGTCGAAGTGCACGAGGTGGTCCTGGGTACCGCCAGAGCCGGCGACGCGGACACGTTGTCGGTGAAGATCGACGGCCCGACCGCGGTGCGCGCCGCGTCGTCGGTTCGGTTCACCGCGACGGTCGTCAACAAGTCGGACGACCACCACTACTACTGGTGGTTCGTCGCCAACTGTGCGACGCGCGGCGGATGCGCGCCGTCGTCGTACGTCCTCGTCGGGGAAGGACAGGACATGACGTCGCTCACGCTGCGCTTCCGCGCCGAAAATGCCGAGCAGGACGTCGTCGTGCAGGTGGCGGAGATCGAAGGCCGCGGCCGGACCGGCTCGAGCGTCGAGTTCCCCGTCATGGGACCGTCACAGCGCCAAGGCGACGGAAGCGAAGGATTCGCTAGCAGCGTCTGCGACTGGTACGCCGGCTCGTTCTATCCGCATGTCGGCGAGTACACCGACCCGTTCAGCGGCCGGACCTGGAAGCGGCGGTTCCGTCGGGACTACTGCGGCAACCGCGTGAGCTGGAGCCCGGAGAATTGATCCGCGGCTGAGTCGTGGCACCGCGGGCCAATAGGCGTCGCACCTACACCGCTACTCCACGCGCGGCACGATCTTGATCACTCCCCCGCCGTACCGGCTGCCGAAACGGGCCACTGCATCCGTGGGTGGGTAGTAACGGATCTCCTCGACCCCGCCGAGCGGCATGTTGCGGAGGGTCTCCGGGATGCCGTACTCCACGTCGCCGAGGAAGACCATGGCGCGGTCGTGAGTGTTCACGTTGATGCTGGTGCGCCCGCGGTCGCGAAACCACTCGCCATG
>DASXHF010000309.1:0-2287 GCA_036488775.1 Gemmatimonadaceae bacterium
TCGACCGGATGCGCCGGCCGCTCGAGGCCGAAGCGGCGTACCAGCGAGTACGCGACGCCCAGCGTCGATGATCGACGTGCGCGTCGAGGATCTGGCTTTCTATTCCGGCAGCGCCATCATCCGCCCCGCCACCGCCACCCTGGGCGCCACCACACCGTTGCTTCGCCGCCTCGAGCTCGCCGGCGGCGCCAAGCTGTTCGATCTGCTCAACGTCGCCGACCCGCTCCCCGTCGGGTCGGCCGTCGTGACGGGCGCGGGTGCCCTTCCGGTCGAGCTGCTCGTCCATGCCATCGTGAGCAGCCCGACCGAACATGTCACGCGCGACGGCGTCCGCCGCGCCTTTCGCAGTGCCCTCGAGCGCGCCCACGCCTGGCAGCTCTCCGACGTGGCGATTCCCCCGCTCGGGCTCGGCGCCGGCAATCTCGAGCTCGAGGTGAGCGCGGAGATCATGGCCGGCGAGCTCACGCGACACCTGCAGCTCGCCGGGTATCCGCGACGCGTGACGCTCGTCGCGGAAACGCCCGACGAAGCCGCCGCGCTGGAATTCGCGATGCAGCGTAGCGCGGCCTGATGCAGCGGCCCGGTCGTAGAACGCTCTTCGCCGTCGGTGTGCTCGCGCTCTGGATCGGCGGGCTCGGCGTGCTCGTGCAGCGCGAGCTGTTCCGCCCGCACATCGAGCGCCTCGCGGAGGTCGGCCTGCGGGTCACGCCGGGCGCGACGTTCTTCGCCGTGCTGCAGCGCGGGGTGCAGATCGGCTTCGCGTCGTCCACCGTCGACACGACGAGCGGCGGCATCAACGTCCAGGACTATCTCGTCGCCGATCTCCCGATCGCCGGCGAGCTGCACCGCGCGAGCGCACGAACGTCCGTGCACCTCACGCGCACCATGCGGATGAGCAACTTCAGCGTGGACGTGGACGCCGGACCGACGCCGATCAAAGCGTCGGGGGTGATCCTCGGCGACACGCTGCTCCTGCTCACCGTCAAAGGCGTTGCCGGCCAGCCCGCCGACACCCAGCGGATTCACCTGAGCGGTCCGGTGCTCTTTCCGACCCTGCTGCCGCTCGCCGTGGCGCTCGGTGACCGTCCGCGGGCCGGCGGCACCTACACCATCCCGGTGTTCGACCCGACGTCGATGGCGCCGCGCGACATGCGCGTCACCGTCGAGGCGGAGTCGGTGTTCGTCGTCCCCGACAGCAGCGTGTTCGACCCGGGCACCAAGCGATGGCACGGTGCGCGGCCGGACACCTTGCGAGCTTGGCGCCTCAGCACGGCGACGAGTGGTGCATCGGGATTCAGCGGCTGGGTCGACGAGCAGGGCCGCATCGTGCTGGCCGAGCAGCTCCTTGGACTCACCCTGGAGCGCCGTCCGTACGAGGTGGCGTTCGAGAACTGGAAGCTCGACGCCGCCAAGCGCGGCCCGAGCGTCACCGCCGACCGCGACATCTACGAGACGACGGCGATCAGCGCGAGCAAGCGCCTGCGCCGCAACCTGCGCGAGCTGCGCGTCACGCTGACCGGCGTCGACCTCGACGGATTCGACGTGAAGGGATACCGCCAACGTCTGCAGGGCGACACGCTCACCGTCACGCGGGAGGCGCCGGCTGCGTTGCGTGCGACGTACGCGTTGCCGACCGGCGCGCGCGGCACGGTGATGAGCGCGTTCCTGGATCCCGAGCCGCTGCTCGAGACGCGCAACCCCGAGATCGTGCAGCTGGCGTCGCGGCTGCGCGGCTCCGATACCGACCCGCGTGTCGTCGCCGAGCGGATCAATCGCTGGGTGTACGACTCGCTCGAGAAGAAAATCACCGTCGGCGTGCCGAGCGCCTTGGGCACGCTGCGGTCACGCGTCGGCGATTGTAACGAGCACACCCAGCTCTACGTGGCGCTTGCTCGCGCAGCAGGGGTGCCGGCGCGCGTCGCGGCCGGTCTCGCATACCTGGACGGGAAGTTTTACTACCACGCGTGGCCGGAAGTCTGGATGGAGAGGTGGGTCGCCGTCGACCCGACCTTTGGACAATTCCCCGCCGACGCCTCTCACCTCCGGTTCACGGTGGGTGGCCTTGGCCGGCAGGCCGAGCTGCTGCGCCTCATGGGCGCACTGCAGATCGAAGTCCTCTCCGCTCATTAGACGCTTCCCTCCGCACAATACGGTTTCAGCATGATCAGCCTCCGCAAGCTCACGAAGCGCTACGGAAGCTTCACCGCCGTCGACGGCATCGATCTCGAAGTCCCACGCGGGGAGCTGTTCGGCTTCCTCGGTCCCAACGGCGCGGGCAAGACGACGA
>DASXHF010000315.1:0-2665 GCA_036488775.1 Gemmatimonadaceae bacterium
CCTCAGGCGGTTCCGGCGCGTACCGCCTCCCCCCCGTGCTTGATGTTCTTGCCCTCGGCAAGGAACACCGCATCCTCGCCGATGTTGGTCGCCAGGTCGGCCACACGTTCCAGGTTGCGACTGACGTTGATGAACTCGAGCGACGGCGTGATCGTGCGCGGGTCGCCCATCATGTGCGTGAGCAGGATGCGGAACACCGACTCGTGCATCGAGTCGATCTGGTCGTCGCGCGCGCAGACGTCGCGGCCCAGTGCACCGTCGGCGCGCAGGAAGGCGTCGATCGCGTCGCTCAACATCGCGCGCGCGCGGCGCGCCATGTCCTCGATCGCCGGATCAGGGGTGAAGTCCGTGCGCTCCGAGATCAGCCGCAGCGCGGCCTGCGCGATGTTCACCGCATGGTCGCCGACCCGTTCCAGATCGCTCGTGACCTTGATCGTGGTGACGATGAACCGGAGGTCGCGCGCCATCGGCTGCTGCAAGGCGAGCAGCTCCAGCGCCGCCGCCTCGAGCTCCAGCTCCATCGTGTCCAGCTCGCGGTCGGCCGAGATCACGGCTTCCGCTTTTCCTCCGTCCTTGCTCAGCAGCGCGTCCACGGCGAGCTCGATCAGCGCCTCCGCGCGCTCGGACATCGTGAGCAGGCGGCGGTTGAGCGTCGTGAGCTGGTCGTGAAAGTGTCGAAACGGCGTCTCCGTCGGGCTCATCCGAATCTCCCCGTGATGTAAGCTTCCGTGCGCTCCTCCCGGGGGCTCGTGAAGAGCCGCTGCGTCTCGCCCATCTCGATCAGCTTGCCGAGATAGAAGAACGCCGTCCGATCGGAGATGCGCGCTGCCTGCTGCAGATTGTGTGTGACGATCACGATCGTGAGCTCGCGCTTGAGCTCATACACCAGTTCTTCGATTCGTTGCGTCGCGCTCGGGTCCAGCGCCGATGCCGGTTCGTCGAGCAGCAGAACCTCCGGATCGTTCGCCAGGGCTCTGGCGATGCACAGACGCTGCTGCTGTCCGCCGGAGAGGGCAAGGGCGCTCTCGCGCAGCCGGTCCTTGACCTCGTCCCAGAGCGCGGCGCGGCGCAGCGCGGATTCCACGATCACGTCCAGCGTCTGCCGGCGCGGGCTCGCGTTGATCCGCGGCCCGTACGCCACGTTGTCGTAGATCGACTTGGGAAAGGGGTTCCACCGCTGGAACACCATCCCGACCCGCTGCCGCAGGGTGACCACGTCCATCCCCTTGGCGTAGATGTTCTCGCCGTCGAGCCGGATCTCCCCCGCGCGCCGCGCGCCCGGTATGAGCTCGTTCAACCGGTTGATCGAGCGCAGGAAGGTCGACTTCCCACAGCCCGACGGTCCGATCAACGCCGTGACCTCGCGTGGCGCGATGTGCAGGTCGATGTCGTGCAGCGCCTGGCGCTTGCCATACCAGAAGTCGAAATGCTCGACGTCGATCCGGCCGCGCACCCGCCGGTCCTCCACCGGTCCAAGCTTGACGGCGGCCGTCATCCGAACCGTCCGGTGATGTACGCCTCGGTGCGCGGATCCGACGGCGTCGTGAACATCATCCGCGTCGGTGCGTGCTCCACCATCTCGCCCGCGAGCATGAACACAGTCCGATCCGAGACGCGCGCCGCCTGCTGCATGTTGTGCGTCACGATCACCACGGTCATCGTCTTCCGGAGCTCGTACACCAGCTCCTCCACCTTCTGCGTGCTCAACGGATCGAGCGAGGCTGTCGGCTCGTCGAGCAGCAGAACATCGGGCGACGTCGCGAGCGCGCGCGCGATGCACAGTCGCTGCTGCTGACCGCCCGAGATGCCGGTGGCGCTCGCCTTGAGGCGATCCTTCACCTCGTCCCAGAGCGCCGCCTGGCGCAGCGCCCGCTCCACGATGGTGTCCACGGCCTTTGCGCCGGGCTTCGCGCCCGACTGCACACGCAGCCCCGCGGCGACGTTGTCGCGGATCGACATCGTGGGAAAGGGCGTCGGACGCTGGAAGACCATCCCGATGTGCCGGCGCAGCGTGATCGGGTCCACGTCGTCGGCGTAGATGTCCTGCTCGTGGAACAGCACGGTGCCGTCGACGCGCGCGCCCGGAATCGTCTCGTGCATCCGGTTGAGCGTGCGCAGCAGCGTGGACTTGCCGCAGCCCGACGGACCGATGATCGCCGTCACCTCGTTCGTCGGAACGTCGAGCGAGACGTCGCGCACCGCCGTCGTGTCGCCGAAGTACGCGTTGAGGTGCATGGTCCGCAGTGCCGCCGGCTCGGTGGACCGGGCGACCGCCGACTCCGGCTCCGCGCGCAGCGAGACGAGCTCAGTCATGGCCGCCTCCGTGCCGCGACCGCGTCACCAGACGCGCGAGCAGGCTGATCACGAGCACGAGCGCGATGAGGACGAGGGCGCCGGCCCAGGCCTGCGCGTGCTGCTCGTCGTACGGGCTGATGGCATAGGTGAAGATCTGCAACGGGAGCGCGGCGATCGGCTGTGTCAGCTTGGTGGACCAGAACGCGTTGCCCAACGCGGTGAAGAGCAGCGGAGCGGTCTCACCCGCGACGCGCGCGACCGCCACCAGCACGCCGGTGACGATTCCGCCCAGCGCCGTGCGCAGCACGATCTGCAGCGAGGTGCGCCACCGTGGATATCCGAGCGCGAGCGCGGCCTCGCGCAGGGAGTG
>DASXHF010000316.1:0-5160 GCA_036488775.1 Gemmatimonadaceae bacterium
CGTCCCTTCGTGCGGGAAGCCGGTCTCGTTCGCGAGGCCGATGAACACGGCCCGCGGCGCCGGCCGGGCGCCCGGTACGCTGCGCAGCGCGGTGAACGCGGTGACGTTCTTCAGATAGACCTGCTCGTCGCTGTCGAAGTAGACGAAGATCGGATCGAGCGACACGATGGTCGTGAGGAGCAACCCGTTCGGAGGCCCGGCCTGCACGAGGTTCCCCGCGGTGATCTCGGCGCGACCCACCCGCCCGGAGATCGGTGCGCGGATCGTCGTCCATTCGAGGTTCAGCCGAGCCGTGCGCAGCGCGGCTTCCGCCGCGCGGACGTTCGCCGCCGCTTCGGCGGCGCCGCTCGTGCGGCCGTCGAGCTCTTCGCGGGAGATCGCCTCGGTGCTCACGAGCCGTTGGGCGCGCTGCAGCTCCTGCCCCGACAGCGCGAGGCGGGTTCGCGCCTGTTCGAGCAACGCTTCCGCCTTCGCGACCTCCGCCTCGTACGGACGGGGGTCGATCAGGAAGAGCGGGTCGCCCTGCCGGACGGTGGCGCCTTCCGAGAAGGTGACTCGCTGCACGAACCCGGTCACCCGGGGCCGCACCTCGACCGATTGCACCGCCTCGAAGTGGCCGGTGAACTCGTCCCAGTCGGAGACCGCGTGGCTCACGACGGGCGCCACGGTGACCTCCGGCGGCGGCGGTGGCGGGGCCGGCTTGGCGCAGGCCGCCGCCAGGAGCCCGATGACGAGCGTGGCGATGCTGGCGCGCGGCGCGCCCCTGTGAGTGATTAGTGACGGGTCCAGTGCATGCATCGGCATGGTGCGACTCCTTTACGAGCGGGTGCGTGGGGCGAGAACGAATGGCGGCGGTGCGGAGGTCCGATGAGTAGTCGAACCGGAACCATCACAATCGACCCGGGGTACGTACCGGCGGCGGTACCGATCGGTAACATCCGGTGTTACCGATCGGTAACGTTCCGGACGAGCGATGTATTGGGGCACCGGCTGGAGAGTTCCCGACGTGACACCGACGCGACCTGAGTCTCCACGCGAGCGCATTCTCGCCGCGGCCGACGATCTCTTCCGTCGCCACGGGATTCGGGGTGTCGGCGTCGAGGCGATCGCGGCCGACGCCGGCACGAACAAGATGACGCTCTACCGCCACTTCGCGTCGAAGGACGAGCTCATCACGGCGTGGGTGCGCGGCCTCGTCGCGCAGAAGGAGGCGGCGTGGGACGTCATTGTCGCCAAGCACCCGGACGACCCGGGCGCACAGCTCGTCCAATGGAGCCGGCGCAACGCGAAGCAGCTCGCCCAGATGGAGGGTCGCGGCTCCGCAATCCAGAATGCGCTCGCCGAACTGCCGGAGACGGACCATCCCGCGCGGCGGCTCCTCGACGAGCACCGCCGCCGCGAGCATCGGCGGATCACCGAGCTCTGTCGGGAGGCAGGATTCCCCGAGCCAGAGCTCGCAGCCGACGAGTTCTACTTCCTACTCGAGGGGGCGAAGAGCTGCACCCAATGCATGGGGCTGCGGCGCATCGGCGAACACCTGATCCGCCTCGTCGACTCCATGGTCGGCTCCGCCGGCAAGCGCGGCACTCGGGCGCCGGCCGCTCGACGTTGATCCTCCGTCTGCAGGTCGGCGGCAAAAGAATGCACGGAAACGGCGGAAACGGCTGAACCTGCGGATGACGGCACACCGGCGTGGTTCAGGCGCCGCTTCCGCATCCCGTCGACAACAAAGAAAGACCTTGAGGTCGCGGGGCCGGGTCTGGTGCGGGGTGTCCAGCTCATACGAGGGACAGATCCGTAGGTTCAGCCGTTTCCGCTCGTTCCGTGCATTCCGTGCATTCCGTCGCTTGGCAGTCCGACGTACCGTCGACGGGCGCGATAGACGCTCGTGCGCCTAGAGGTCGAGCGCTCCTTCCGTCCCGATCGCCGGTAGCTCGGCTCCTGCACCAGGACGAGACGCTCGCAGCATCTCATACAGATGCATTCCGATCACCATGCCGAGGATCGGCGCGACCCAATACAGCCAGTGCGTCGTCCAAAGGCCGCCGGTGACTGCCGGCCCGAGACTGCGCGCGGGGTTGAAGCTGCCGCCGGTGAGCGCGCCCGTCGTCAACGCACCGCAGCAGACAGTCGCGCCAATGACGAACGGCGCGACGGCAGGCGGCGTACGCTCGTCTGTCGCCACTCCCATGATGACGAAGGCAAGGATGCCTGTGAAGCCCATCTCGACGACGAACGCCTGCGCGATCGGAATAGCGGGCACCGTTGCGCCGAAGTTGCCGACCGGACCGAGTATCCACCCCAGCGTCGCCGATGCGGCGATGGCGCCGGCGCACTGCGCGACGATGTACGGGATGACGTCGCGACCAGGAAAGCGACGGATGGACCAGAAGCCGATCGTGACCGCCGGATTGACGTGCGCGCCGCTGAGGTGACCGCTGGAAGCGACGATGAGCGTGACCGCGAGACCGAATGCGAGCGATACCCCGATGTGCCCGAACGCATGCGTCTTCGCGGCGACCATCGCCGCACCCGGTCCGATCGCGACCAGGGTGAACGTGCCGAGGAGCTCGACGACGTATCGCCGGAGCGCGTACGCCAACGTCGAGTCGTGCATCAGGAGCTCGGCGTCCCGACCGCGGCGGGCTTGCCGCCCGACTTCAAGAACTCGACGAAATCCTCCGGCAGCGCTGCCTCTCTGATCCCGGCGATCGCACGGTCGATGTCGTATGGCACGCGAACGATCTCGACCCGGACGCCGTTCGCATCCACATCGAGCAGTACGTAGCCGGCACGCCAGTCGCCGTCCTTGGGCCTGCCGACGCTCCCGGTGTTGACGAAGTGCACGCCGCCTACCTCGCGGTGCCAGGGCTTGTGCGTGTGCCCGAACGCGACGACGTCTCCGCCCCTCGCACCCACGGCGCTCGCCATCTTCTCGAGCGTGGCGTCCGGACGGTCTTCGAAGGTGTAGACGGTGTTGAGCACGTTGTTGCCGTGCAACAGCGTCACGGCCGGACCGGCGAGGTGTCCGCCCAGCGGACGGATGTCGACGCGGAACGGAAGACCGGCGAGAAAGCGCTTGGTCGCGGCCGAGGTGTTCGCGCGCGTCCACTCGTAGCTGACGTGCGCCAGCTCCTCCTGCCGCGGGCTCTCCGAACGGCAGCCGCAATGCTTGTAGCCGGTCGCCACGGTGGAATCGTAGTTCCCGGCGACGCCGGCGATACCCTCGTCACGAATGCGCGCGACCACCTCGTTCGGTTGACTCGAGTATCCGACGAGATCGCCGAGATGATACGTCGCGATCGCGCCGGTGCGCTCGATGTCGGCGAGCACGGCGTCCAGCGCCGGCAGGTTCGCGTGAACGTCGGAGATGAGCGCGTACTTCATGGTCCCTTCGCGACGGAGAGGGGGAGATGCATCACGGTCGCCGAAGCCGGACAGGCGGTCTTGAACTCCGCTGTATCGCGTACGCGGTCGGGCACCGCATCCCGCGTGGTATGGGCAAAGCCGAAGCTCGGGAAGTAACGCTCGGCCGTCGTCGTCAGCAGATACAGCGCGAACAGTCCTCGCGCCTCCGCCTCGGCAATCGCGTGCTCGACGAGCTGCCGTCCGAGCCCGCGTCCGCGCCACGCCGGATCCACGGCGGTCGAGCGCAGTAGTCCGTACTCACCGCACCCCTCGACCCCGACCACACCGACCAGCTTGCCGTCGTGATCGGCGACGAGGAATCCGTCGAGCGCGCCGGCGACACCGTCGGTGGGAAGATCGTTCGCGACGAGCAGCCGCTCGACGTCGTTGAGATCGTCGCTGGTCGCGTGACGGACGGTAGGTTCGGAACGAATCAGTGTCGTCATCTTCTCCTCCTGCTCTGCGATTGCGTGCGCCGGCACGTGGTTCAGCTGCAGCAGTCAGGCCCGCAGCACGCCGCTGCTTCCATCGTGCCCAACTCCTTCAGCGCCTTGCGTGGCTTGGACGGCACACCGGGCTTGGTCGCGCGCACGAAGCCGCTCATGAACTTGCCGTCGATCTCGCGCGCGAGCTTCTCGACGTCGAGCCCCGTGCCGGCGAGAAATGCCGCCGCGTCCTTTGCTTCATAGATACGCGTCGGCTCGATGCTGGGATTCTCGAAGCCGGCCGCCGACAGGAGTGCGATGAACTCCTGTTCCTCGAGCGCGCCGGCGACACAGCCGATCCACAACTCCATGCTCTTCCGTACCTCGGCCGGCGTCTCACCGCGCACGACGACGTCGCTCACCGCGAACCGGCCGCCGGGCCTGAGCACGCGGAACGCCTCGGCGAGGACCTGGCGCTTGTCGCCAGAGAGGTTGATGACACAGTTGGAGATGATGACGTCGACGGAGTTGCTCGGCAGGGGAATGTTCTCGATCTGCCCGCGCAGGAACTCGACGTTCGACACGCCGGCCTCCTCCGCATTGCGGCGGGCGAGATCGAGCATGTCGTCGGTCATGTCGAGCCCGTACGCCTTGCCGGTCTTTCCGACGCGCCGCGCGGAGAGTAGCACGTCGATCCCGCCACCCGATCCGAGGTCGAGCACGACGTCGCCTTCGTGCAGCTCGGCGAGGGCGGTCGGGTTGCCGCAGCCGAGTGACGCGAGCACGGCGGCGGAGGGCAGCTCGTTCGTCTCGCCGTTGACGTAGAGGTTCGAGGTGATCGGATCGGTCGTCCCGTTGAACGCCGAGCCGCCGCAACACGAGCTCACCGGTCCGCAGCAGGACGCGGCGGCGCCCTCGGCGGCGCGCCGTGCTGCTTCGCCGTACTTCTCGCGCACCGCCGCGGTCAGGTCGGTCGTCGCTGATGTCGTCATGGTCTCATCTCGATCAAGAAAAGTTGATTATTTGAGTGCAAGGCGATCTATCGGACCTGCATCAGGTGCAGCAGCGGCGGTGATCGGTCTTCAGGTTCGTCACGGTGGCGCGGTGCATGGGCAGCGTCCGGGCGTTCCTGGTCGGACGTGGAAGGAACTGGACGACGAGATCGTGCGCTTCCTCGAGCGCGTCGGGAACGATCGTGTAGTACGACCACCGTCCTTCGCGCCGGTCTTCGACCAGGCCGGCGTCCTTCAACACCCGGAGGTGAAAGGAGAGCCGCGACTGTGCCAGGTCGAGCTCGTCCTGCAGGTCGCAGACGCACATCTCGCCC
>DASXHF010000025.1:0-17195 GCA_036488775.1 Gemmatimonadaceae bacterium
TGCCTACGTCGTCAACCTGACGCTGCTCGGGGAGCCCGTGGGGGCAACGCTCCTCGCCGCGCTGTTGCCGGGCATTCGCGAGATGCCCGGTCCGTTCACGTTCGTTGGGGGGGCGCTGGTGTTGTGTGGGATTCTTCTCACAGCGGGGCGTGGTCGGGTGGTGAACGGCGAACCGTGAACCGTGGGTGACCCACAGTGCTGGGTCACCATCCTATGGGTCTTCGCCCCCGACACACACCCGTTTGTCTGGTGGTTATCTTCAGAGGACTTCCACCCCGGTCTGGCGCATGGAACAGCTCTCCCTGGACGTCGTCGCGACGCGGGGTGCGATCGTCGAATCGCACCACCGTGTGCACGCGGCCGTCGTCGACGGTAAGAGCGCGCTGGTTGCGGCAGCCGGGGATCCGGGTGTCGTCACCCATTGGCGGTCGTGCGCCAAGCCGTTTCAGATCATGCCCCTGCTCGAGAGCGGCGGCTTCGACCGGGTCGGCTGGGGCGACGATGAGCTGGCGCTCGCCTGCGGCTCGCATGGCGGCGAGCCCGAGCACATCGCGATCGCCGAACGGATGCTCGCGTCCATCCAGATGGAGGAAGGCGACCTCGCGTGCGGACCGCACGATCCGCTGGCCCAGCGCGGACAGCGAATTCTCCGGGAGAAAGGCGGACGTCCGACCCGTCTGCACAACAACTGCTCCGGCAAGCACGCGGCGATGCTCGCGTACGCCTACAGCAATCAGCTCCCCACCTTCGGCTATGAGCGGCGCGATCACCCTGTGCAGCGCGACTGCCTCACCCGTGTCGCGCACTGGACTGGTCTCGATGAGTCGCGCATCACCCAGGCGGTCGACGGCTGCGGAGTCGTCGTGTACGGCCTGCCGCTCGAGTCGATGGCGCGCGCTTATGCCCGCTTCGCCGATGCCGCGCGCCGCTCGTTCGAGGTGCCGTCGCGCATCGTCCACGCGATGCAGACCCGCCCCTTCCTCGTCGGCGGGAGCGACCGCTTCGACTCGGCGCTGATCGAGGCGACGGAAGGTCGCGTCATCGCCAAGATCGGCGCCGAAGGGGTGCACTCGCTGGCCGTCATCGACGACGGCATCGGCATCGCCGTGAAGGTCGAGGACGGGGCGCAGCGCGCGCAATTCCCGGCGGTGATCGCGGTCCTGCAACACCTTCACGTGCTTCCGGCCGATCTGCCGCCGCGGCTCGCCGAGTTCATGCGCCGCACGCTGCGCAACACCCGCGGCGAACCCGTCGGCGAGGTGAGGCCGATCAGCCTGAACGGCAAAGTCATCGGTTCGTGACCGAGCCCGTCCTCTCGACGCTCGACGAACCGACGATCGTCCTCATCCAGCTCGCCGCGGCGATCGCGGGCGGTGACGAACGATCGGTGCGCGACGCATTCGCCGCGGCGGCTCCGCTCGTGCCGCCACGCTGGATGGAGGAGCTCGTTCTGCAGAGCTACCTCTTCAGCGGATTTCCCCGCGCACTGAATGCCGCCCGCGAATGGCGGCGCGTGTCGCCGGAGCTCGCCCCACAGGGTGAGGACGCGTCCGACTATCGCCAGGTAGACCTCTGGCGTGAGCGCGGCGAGGCCACCTGCGCCGCGGTGTACGGCGACATGTACGAACGTCTTCGACAGAACGTCCGGCAGCTTCATCCGGCACTCGACGCCTGGATGGTGGTCGAAGGGTACGGAAAGGTGCTGGGTCGTCCCGGCCTCGACCTCGCGCGACGCGAGCTGTGCGTCGTCGCGGCGTGCGCGGCGTCGGGGCAGGAGCGTCAACTGCACTCGCACCTGCACGGGGCGCTCAACGTCGGCGTCAGCCCGGAAACGCTGCGGCAGGCGGTCGACGCGCTGCTCCCCGCGCTGGGCGCCGAGCGGGTCCGCTCGATTCACCATCTGCTCGCACGGGTCGTCGGTAAGTAGCTTGCAGCGTGGTGGCGGTCCGGGTGGCTATTTGCCATCGGGAGGCCGTTGCTATCGAGCGACGCGTTGCTGCAGCGTGCCTTTGGTACCGGGCGCGTGCCTTCGGTGACGGCGTCCTGCCGACTCCTTTCAGATTCTCCTCACCTCGACGGAATGTTCATCGATCGCGTGGTCGTTCGCGTCACTGCCGGCAATGGCGGGTCGGGTATCTCGTCATTCCGCCGAGAGAAGTTCGCGCCGCTCGGCGGGCCCGACGGAGGAGACGGAGGCAAAGGAGGGGACGTGATCATTCGTGCCGACAGCAACCTGGCCACCCTGCTCGACTTCACCTACCGCGATTCGTGGGAGGCTGAAAGCGGCGAGCACGGCAGCGGGTCCAACAAGACCGGGCGCTCGGGAGAAGATCTCGTCCTTCCGGTGCCGCCGGGTACGGTGGTGCGCGACCGGGACACGAACGACATAGTGGCCGAGGTGCTCGAGCACGGCGACAGCGTCGTGATCGCCAAGGGAGGGCGGGGTGGAAAGGGGAATGCGTGGTTCGCGACTTCGGTTCACCGGAGCCCGCGCGAATGGCAGCCGGGCGAGGATGGTGAAGCCCGCACGCTGGAGCTCGAGCTCAAGCTGATCGCCGACGTCGGCCTCGTCGGTCAGCCCAACGCCGGCAAATCGACGCTGCTCTCGGTGATCAGCGCCGCACGTCCCAAGATCGCCGACTATCCGTTCACCACGCTACAGCCCAACCTCGGCGTCGTGCAGATGAGCGACCATCGGACCTTCGTCGTCGCCGACATTCCGGGGATCATCGAAGGCGCGCACGAGGGACGCGGGCTAGGGCTTCAGTTCCTGCGGCACATCGAGCGCACGCGGCTGCTCGCCTTTCTCATCCCCATCGACTCCGTGGACTGGCAGTCGGAGTACGATCAACTGCGCACCGAGGTGGAGCAGTACTCCGCGGAGCTGGCGGAGAAGCCACACTGTGTCGTGTTCACCAAGACGGACCTTTTGGGGGAGAACGAGGCCGCACCGATCGACGCGCCGGACGCCTTTGGCGTCTTCGCGATCAGCGCGGCGAGTCGCATCGGGCTCGACGAGCTCGAGCTCGCCTGGTGGCGCAGGCTGCTCGACATGAAGAAGGAGGTTGCACAGCCGGTACGCGATCTCGAGCTGCCCTGATCGGCGGCATGGCTTCGCCGCTCCAGCGGGATGACGAGCGCTATCCGGAACGCCTGCTCGAGCTTCCGGACCCGCCAAGCTGCCTGTGGGCGCGGGGCGATCTGTCGCTGCTCGGCAGGCCCTGCGTGGCGATCGTGGGAACGCGCCGAGCAACGGCGTATGGCGAGCGAGTGGCGAGAGAGTTGGCGCGCGGGCTGGCGGCGGCCGGCGCCACCGTCATCAGCGGTCTTGCGCGCGGCATCGATTCCGCGGCCCATCGCGGCGCGCTGGACGCGGGCGGCGCAACGGTCGCCGTGCTCGGCACTGGGCTCGACATTGCTTATCCCAAAGGCAACGCACGCCTGCAGGAGACGATCGGCGAGCAGGGGCTCCTGCTGTCCGAGCTCGAGCCGCCCAACGCGGCGCACGCCGGCTCTTTCCCGAAGCGCAACCGGATCATCGCTGCACTGGCGCAGGTGACGATCGTCGCCGAGGCGGGGGTGAAGAGCGGAGCGCTCATCACGGCCAGCCACGCGCTCGAGCTCGGACGGACGGTCGCCGCGGTGCCGGGCCCGATCGACGTGCCGCAGGCGCAGGGGAGCAACGAATTGCTGCGCGACGGCGCCGTGTTCATCGGCGGGGTGCCGGATGCACTCGCGCTGCTGGGCCTCACCGCACCGCTGCGCGTCGCCGATCTCCCGGAGAATGGCGCCGAACGGCGGTTGTGGGACGCCATCGCCTTTGGCGCCGCCGATCTGGACACCTTGTGTACCCGGGCAGCGCTGCCCGCGCACGAAGGCATGGCGGCGGCGACCGCGCTGGAGCTGCGGGGGATGATCGAGCTGGCGCTGAGTGGGGAGATCAGGCGGGCGTGAAGGACTCGTGAACGCTGAACCGTGAACCGTGCGTGACCCGGCACAAGCTTGAGTCACCAACGGCCGCGATTCCGTGCGATATTTCCCTTGTGCCCCGTCACGTCTACGTTCACGTCCCCTTCTGCGCCCGCCGCTGTTCCTACTGCGACTTCTCCATCGCCGTCCGCCGGACCGTGCCCGTCGATGAGTATCTCGCCGCGCTCCGTGCCGAGCTCGACGTCCGGTTCGGAAACAGCGAGCCCGCCGACGTCGACACGATCTATTTCGGCGGCGGGACGCCCTCCCGACTGGGCGGATCCGGCCTCGCCCGGGCCCTCGAGCTCGTGCAACGTCGCTTTCCCGCCGTCGGTGGCGCAGAGATCACCATCGAGGTGAATCCCGAGGACATCGTCGGAAGCGCGGCCGTCGAGTGGCGGGCGGCCGGTGTCAATCGCATCTCGCTCGGCAGTCAGAGCTTCGACGACCGCGTCCTCGCCTGGATGCATCGCACCCACGACGCATCGGCCATCCCTCGTGCCGTCGACGTCGCGCGCGCGGCCGGGATCGACAACGTCTCGCTCGACCTGATCTTCGCTCTTCCCGAGGCGCTCGGTCGGGACTTCGAGCGCGACGTACGCATGCTCATGGCTCTCGCGCCGGACCACGTATCGCTGTATGGGCTCACCATCGAGCCGGGTACGCCGCTCGGGCGATGGGTGGAGCGCGGGACCGCCGTCGAGCAACCCGAGTCTGGCTACGTCGCCGAGTACCAGATGGCGCATACGCTGCTCGGCGGTGCGGGCTTCGAGCATTACGAGGTCTCGAACTACGCACGGGCCGGCAGACGGGCACGGCACAACTCGGCGTACTGGGCCGGAGTCCCCTATGTCGGGCTCGGGCCGGCCGCGCACGGCTTCGACGGCTACACGCGCCGGTGGAATGCGCGGGGCTACGCCGCATGGCGCGATCGAGCCATTGCCGGCACTGATCCGATCGAAGGATCCGAGCTGCTCACGGAGCAGAACCGAGTCGCCGAGGAGGTGTATCTGGGGCTGCGATCGGACGTCGGCCTACCTGAGAGAACCTCTGACCGGACTCTGCTGGCGCCCTGGATCGAGGCCGGGTGGGTCACGGTGGCGGGTGACGAGCGCATCCGCTGCACGCCGGACGGCTGGTTGCGGCTCGATGCAATGGCCACCGCCTTGACGCATCACCGAAGTCGTTAATACATTTGGACTTATGTCAACCGCTGACGAGCTCACGCCACGCGAGCGACGCATTCTGGAAGCGGTGATTCAGACGTACGTGCAGACGGCCGAGCCGGCCGGCTCCCGCGTACTCTCGCGCCGCTTCGGACTCGGCGTCTCGCCGGCGACGATCCGGAACACGATGAGTGACCTCGAAGACAAGGGGTTTCTCTCGCATCCGCACACGTCGGCCGGCCGCGTGCCGACGGACAAGGCCTACCGCGCGTACGTCGACGCGCTGCTCGGCGCGCCGGCGATCGTCGTCGCCGAGCGCGAGCGGCTTCGCGAAGAGCTCGGTGCCGGGAACTCGACGATCGAGACGATTCTTCGCCGCGCCGCTCAGAGCCTCGGCGTCCTGACGCAAGAGCTCGGCGTCGCCCTCGGGCCACGGCTCGATGCCGCCGTGCTGCGGCGTCTCGAGCTCGTGCAGGTCGGCAGCGAAAGGCTTCTGCTGGTCCTCACCCTCGACGGTGGGGTCGTGCGCACGGTGTTCGTCGAAGTTCGCGGCGCCTTGGCGGACACGGCGCTGGTCGAAGTGACGCGAGTGCTCAACGAACGACTCGCCGGGCACACGCTGCGCGAACTGCGCGCGTCGGTCGCGGAGCGGCTGCGTGACACCGCGACGCACGCGGAAGCGGCCGAGCTGCTGAACATATTCGTGCAGGAAGGGGAGCAGCTGCTCGACGCCGCCCTGCCGATGAGCGAAGGAAGCGTGATCGTCGGCCAGGCGAGCGTTCTTGCGTCGCAACCGGAGTTCGGCGGCGCGGAGAGCCTTCGCCGTCTGCTCACCCTCACCGAACAGCCCGCGCGGCTCGCCGACGCGCTCCGCCGCAAGCATCGCGGCGACGAACGGCCCGGCGTGTCGATCACCATCGGCGCCGAGCATGGCGACCCGGAGCTCGACCAGTTCACGGTGGTCACGGCGGAATACCACGCCGGCGCGCTCACCGGCGTGATCGGCGTGATCGGCCCGACGCGCATGCCGTACGAAAAAGTCATCTCGCTCGTCCAGCACACGTCCAGATTGTTGAGCGATCTGTTGTGACGATCCCATCGACCGACGGCTTGCAGCGTTCGGCTTGAGGCTTTCGCCTAACGCTAGCTTTAGCGCCGTTCCCATCGCAGCTCCGCTTACAGCTCTCGCTGACGGCTCGATTACACGCCGCCGCGAACGTCGAGTATCAGGAATCAATGTCTGACTTCTACTCCGTCCTCCAGGTCGAGCGCACCGCGTCCGACGACGAGATCAAGAAGGCCTATCGCAAGCTTGCGATGACCTATCATCCCGATCGCAACGGCGGCTCCAAGGACGCCGAGGAGCGATTCAAGCAGATCACCGAGGCGTACGACGTGCTGCGCGATCCGCAGAAGCGCGCAGCGTACGACCGGTACGGCGAAGCGGGTCTGCGCGGGGGCGCGGGTGGATTCCATCACGTGGATCTCACCGAAGCGCTCAGCATCTTCATGCGGGACTTCGGCGGCTTCTCCGGCTTCGGCGATCTCTTCGGCGGTGCGCAGGGTGGGGCGAATCCCCGGACGGGCGCCGACGTGAAGGTCAGCGTCCAGCTTACCCTCGCCGAGGTCGCGACGGGTGTCGAGAAGGAGCTCAAGCTTCGCGTGCTCGACGCGTGCGACCACTGTCAGGGCAGCGGCGCCGAACCGGGCTCCAAGGTGCGGCAGTGCGCGACCTGCGCCGGTCAGGGCGAGGTGCGGCGCGCGCAGCGTTCGTTCTTCGGCCAGTTCGTCACCGTCGCGCCCTGTCCGACCTGCAAGGGCGAGGGGCGGATCATCGAGTCGCCGTGCAAGAAATGCCGCGGCGAAGGCCGGATGCGGGGCGACAAAACCATCAAGGTGCAGATTCCGGCCGGCGTCGCGACCGGCCAGTACATGACCATGCGCGGCGTCGGCAATGCCGGCGCGCGCAACGGCGAGCGCGGCGACGTGCACGTTGTCTTCGAGGTGGCCGACGATCCGCGCTTCGAGCGCGACGGCGAGGATCTGTACACCGAGGTCTTCCTCACCTACCCGCAGCTCGTGCTCGGCGCCACGGTGGAAGTGCCGACCGTGACGTCGTCGGTCGCGCTCAGCGTGCCGGCGGCGACGCAGAGCGGGCAGGTCTTCCATCTGCGCGGGCGCGGGCTCGCGCGCATCAACTCGAGCGGCACCGGCGATCTGCACGTTCGCGTGCAGCTCTGGACGCCCGACAAGTTGAGCGCCGAGGAAGAGCAGCTCATCGGGCGGCTCGCCGAGATCCAGACGGCGGTGCCCACCGACCGTGACAAGGGCTTCTGGGCCAAGATGAAAGAGGCGCTGGGCGCGTGAGCTGGCTCTCCGTACGGGTGCGGCCCGGGGCCTCCGCGGACGCCGCGCTCGCGGCGCTGTTCGCGCTGGGCTCGGAAGGAGTCCAGGAAGCGGGCGTCGAGCTGCTGACGCACTTTCCCGGCGACACCGACGCAGGGATGATCACCGGCGCGATTCACGCCGCCGATCCCGACGCGCGCGTCGTCACCGCGGTCGTCCCCGAAGTCGATTGGACGGTGGAGTGGCGGAAGGGCGTCGGCGCGCACGAGCTGGGCGCGCTGGCGATCGTGCCGCCATGGCTGGCCGACGGACGCGACCTGGCGCGCACGGTGGTGATCGAGCCCGAGATGGCGTTCGGGACGGGCGAGCACCAGACGACGCGCGGCGTGGTGCGGCTGCTGCCGTCGGTCATCCGTCGTGGTGATCGCGTCGCCGACCTCGGCGCCGGCAGCGCGGTGCTCGCCATCGCCGCCGCGAAGCTCGGCGCCGCCCACGTCACGGCGATCGAGCTCGATCACGACGCGATTGCGAACGCCGAGGAGAACGTCGTGCGCAACGGCGTCGCCGATCGTGTCACGGTGCTCGAGGGTGATGCCGAGCTCCTGCTGCCGCTCGTCGCGCCGGTGCGGGTCGTGCTCGCGAACATCATCTCGTCGGTGATCACGGGGCTGCTCCCGATGATCGCCGCCTCGCTCACGCCCGACGGCGAAGCGGTGTTGAGCGGAATCCTCGTCGAGGAGCGCGAGAGCATGACCGGAGTCCTCGTGGCCGGCGGATGGCGCGTCGTCGCCGACGACGTGGAGGGAGCGTGGTGGAGCGCGCGGATCGCGCGCCGGTAGGCACCTTCTACGCGCCCGGTGCGTGGAGCACGCGCGTCGAGCTGGGTGAGTCGGCGGCACATCACGCCGGGGTCAAACGGCTCGCCACCGGCGACGCCGTTCGGCTCACCAACGGCGAAGGCATGCGGGCGCTGGGCACGATCGACGAGCTGGCGCGTCGACGTCTGACGGTCGCCGTCGATCCGGACACCATCGAGCACGCGCCGCGTCTGCCGCACGTCGAGCTGTGGACACCGGTGGGCGATCGCGAACGGATGCTGCTCCTCGCGGAAAAGGCCACGGAGCTCGGTGTGTCGTCGTGGCGGCCGGTGACGTATCGTCGTTCGCGCAGTGTGTCGCCGCGCGGCGAAGGCGATGCGTTTCGCGACAAGGTGCGGCTGCGGATGATCTCGGCGCTCGAGCAGAGCGGCGGCGCCTGGCTTCCGTCCACGCACGCCGAAGTCCCGCTCGACGCAGCGCTCGGCTCTGCCGGGGAGAGATCGGGTCTGCTGCTCGATCACGGCGGGCCGGCGCTGCCTTCGCTCCTTGCCGGCGTTCAGCCGCCGGTCGCCATCGCGCTGGGGCCGGAAGGCGGGCTCGAGCCCGAGGAGCTCGACGCGTTTCGCCTCGCGGGCTGGCGTTCGGCGTCGCTCGGCCGCAATGTCCTCCGCTTCGAGACGGCCGGACTGGCCGCGTTGGCGATCGTACGCGCTTTCATGATCGAGCCATGACCGAGACCTGCCTGTTCTGTCGCATCGTGCGTAAGGAGATTCCGGCCGCCGTCGTCTGGGAAGACGCCACCGCGCTCGCCTTCCGCGACATCGATCCCAAGGCGCCGACGCACGTCCTCGTCATCCCGAAGCAGCACGTCGCGTCGCTCAACGAAACGTCCGATCAGGTGATGTTGGGCCATCTGCTGCTCGCCGCGCGCGAGATCGCCGCCGCGGAGGGTATCGCGGGGGACGGATATCGCGTCGTGCTCAACACCGGCCGCGATGCGGGGCAAACGGTCTTCCACGCGCACGTGCACCTGTTGGGGGGCCGCCACATGACGTGGCCGCCGGGCTGACGGGCGCGGCGCTTTCGCCAGCCTGGTCGCGGCGGTAAATTTGAGCCATCTCCCGCCACGCCGATGCCACTCTTCGATACGCTGCAGACCGACCTCAACGCCGCGCGCAAGGCGCAGGACAAAGCTCGCGTCCTGGTGCTCGGCACCATCTTCTCGGATGCGAAGAACCGCAAGATCGAGCTCCGGCGGGATCTGACGGATGACGAGGTGGTGGACGTGCTGCGCAAGGGGATCAAGCGCCGCCGCGAGTCGATCGAGATGTACGCCGGCAAGCGCGAGGACCTGGCCGACAAGGAGCGCGGCGAGGTCGCGGTTCTCGAGCGATATCTCCCCGCCGCGGTGAGCGACGACGAGCTCCGCGCCGCGGTGCGCACCGCGATCGCGGGGGGTGCGACGCAGATCGGCGCCGTGATGGGCAAAGTGCTGCCGCAGTTCAAGGGACGCGCGGAGGGCAGCACGATCAACGCGATCGCGCGCGAGGAGCTGGCCCGGCAGGGGTGACGCCCGCGAGCGCACCGTGAACGCGCACGCGCTCGGCATTCTCGAGTTTCCGCGTCTGCTCGACCTGGTGGCCGAGCGCGCGACATCGGCTCCGGGCGCCGCACGCGTGCGCGCGCTCGGCCCGAGCGCCGATCTCGGATTTCTCGAGGGAGAGCATCGCCGCGTCGCCGCCGTGCGCTCGCTCGTCGGTGGCGACGCGTCGTGGTCTCCCGAGCCGGTTCCCGAACTGACGGGTCCTATTCGTCGTCTCCGCGTCGAGGGCAGCGTGTGGAGCGGCGTCGAGCTCGCAGGTGGGGCGCAGCTGCTCCGGTCGGCGCGTCGCACGCGCGAGTCGCTGCGCGATGAGCGGCGGCCGGCCGTCGCGCGCGCGGTGCTGGCGCCGTTCGCGGACCGCATGGTGACCGCGAAAGCGGACGAGGAGGCGATCGAGCGCGCCGTGGGCGAGGACGGTGTCGTCGTCGACGACGCGAGCCCCCCGCTTCGACGCGTGCGGCGCGAGCTGCGTGCGTCGCACGGAGAGTTGATCCGCATCCTGGAGCGCGCGATGAGCGCGCTCGAGCCGCACCATCGCGCTCCGGACATGTCCGTCACGCTGCGCGAAGGGCGCTACGTGATCCCCGTCCGCCGCGAAGGGGTGAAGGGCCTCGGCGGGATCGTGCACGGCACGTCGAGCACCGGCGCGACGATGTTCGTCGAGCCGCCCGCGGCCATTGAGTACGGCAATCGGATCCGCGAGCTCGAAGCCGAGGAGCACGAGGAGGTCGAGCGCATCCTGCGCGAGCTCACCGACCGACTGCGCCCGCACCGCGAGTCGCTCGCCGATTCGCTCGACGCGCTCGCCGAGTTGGATTCGTTGTATGCGCGGGCGCGCTACGCGATCCAGTATCACTGCAGCCCCGCCGAGCTGGTTCCCGCACGCCGCGGCTTCGCGATTCGGGACGGGCGACATCCGCTGCTGCTCGCCAAGGGCGCCAGCGTGGTGCCGTTCGACCTCGCGATGGACGAGGACGAGCGCACGCTCCTCGTCTCCGGCCCGAACACCGGTGGCAAGACGGTGTTGCTCAAGGCGCTCGGCCTCCTCGCTGCGATGTCGCAGGCCGGGATTCCGGCGCCCGTCGGCGTCGAGAGCCGCATCCCGGTCTTCGACGACGTGCTGGCCGACGTCGGCGACGAGCAGTCCATCGAAGCGAGCCTCTCCACGTTCTCCGCGCACCTCAAGAATCTCTCCGAGATCCTTCGGCTGGCCACCGCCGACTCGCTCGTGTTGATCGACGAGCTGGGCTCCGGCACCGATCCGCAGGAGGGCGCGGCGCTGGGCTGGGCGATCCTCGAGACGCTCACCTCTCGCGGCGCGACGACGCTCGCGTCGACCCATCTCGGGCAGTTGAAAGAGCTGGCGACGCAGGTGCCCGGCGTCGTGAATGCGTCACTCCAATTCGATGCGGTGCAGCTCGCGCCGACGTATCGGTTGATCAAGGGCGTACCAGGTCGATCGTACGGCATCAGCATCGCGCGACGGTTGAATCTGCCTCCCGACGTCGTCGCCCGCGCGGAGGAGCGCCTGCCGCAGGGCGAGCGGGACATGGCGGCGCTGATCGAGCGACTCGAACGGAAGGAGGAGGAGCTGGCGGCGCGCGAGCGTGAGGCGAACGCGATGGCCGAGGATGCCCGCGGACGGATCGCCAACGTCGTCCGCCGCGAGACGAACGTCCGCGAGCGGGAGCGCGTCGTCGAGAAGACCAGTCGCCAGGAAGCGCGGAAGTACGTTCTGGAGGCGCGCGCCGAGATCGAGCGCACGATCAAGGAGCTCAAGCAGCGCGGCGCGGAAGCCGCCGACGCCGCGGTCGACGAGCTCGGACGCGAAGCGCGGCGCAAAGCCGAGGAGCTCGCGGCGCGACAGGCGCACGTGCTCGATCGACTCGACGCCGAGGAGCGCTCGGCGGAACGGAAGCGCGCGCATCATGCTGGGGGTCATCGCGCGCCGATCGCGCTCAACGACGCGGTGGAGGTCGGAACACTCGGCGGCAAGGTCGGCCGCGTCGTCGATCTGCGCGGCAAGGAGGCGGTGGTCGCCGTCGGGTCGATGAAGCTCACCGTCGATCTCAAGACGCTGCGGCGCGCCGAGTCGCAGGCCGCCGAAGCAGCCGTGAGCTACATCGGTGACGCGCCGGAGGTGTTCGCCAGCACGGAGATCAATCTGCTCGGCATGCGCGTCGACGAAGCCGAAAGCGCCGTGCTCCAGGCGCTCGACAGCGCGATCCGGGCCGACCTCAAGAGCCTGCGCATCATCCACGGCAAGGGGACCGGCGCGCTGCGGCAGGTCGTGGACGAGATGCTGCGCAAGGACACGCGCGTGCGCGAGTTCCACATGGGCGCGTGGAACGAAGGCGGGGCGGGCGTGACCATCGCGGTGTTCGCATGATCCCCGACGAGACCGTCGAGCGCGTTCGCGAGACTGCCGACATCGTCGGCGTCATCGGCGAATACGTCGAGCTGAAACGGCAGGGGACGGACTTTCGCGGACCGTGCCCATTTCATCAGGGCACGCATCGCAATTTCTCCGTGTCACCCAAGAAGCAGATGTACTATTGCTTCGTGTGCCACGCGGGCGGCGACGTCTTCAACTTCCTCACCAAGCGGCTCGGCGTCGATTGGCCGACCGCGGTGCGGATGGTGGCGGAGAAGTCCGGCATCGAGGTGGTGGAGACGCGCTCGCGGCGCGACGCCGACGAGAAGGACGAGCGCGAGCCATTCTGGGAGGTGAACGGCGCGGCCGCCGAATACTTCCAGCGCACGTTGTGGGAGGACGAGCTCGGCCGCGAGGCGCGCGCGTATCTCGAGCAGCGTGCGGTCTCGCGCGAGCTTGCGGATCGTGTCGGACTCGGATTCGCTCCGCGCGAGATCGGCCTCATGCGCGCGTACCTCAACACGCTCGGCTTCGACGACGCGCGGTTGACGGCCGCCGGACTGCTCGTCACGCCCGAAGACGCGTCGGAGCCGCGTCCGCGCTTTCGCGGGCGGCTCATCTTCCCGATCTACGACGTCTCGAACCGGGTGGTGGGCTTCGGCGGACGCCTGCTTGGACCGGGCGAGCCGAAGTATCTCAACTCCGCCGACTCCCCGATCTTCTCCAAGGGACGGCTGCTGTACGGGTTGAACTGGGCGAAGCAGGCCGCCCGTCGGGACGAGCGGATGCTCGTCGTCGAGGGCTACTTCGACATGATGCGGGTGTTGGACGCCGGCATCGAGAGCGTCGTCGCACCGATGGGGACCGCGCTCACGGAAGACCAAGCGAAGCTGATTCGACGCTACACCGACCGCGTGTATCTGTTGTACGACTCGGACAAGGCGGGTCTCAAAGCCACCTTTCGATCGGGTGACGAGCTACTGCGTCAGGGCGCGTCGGTGCAGGTGGTCACCCTTCCCGAGGGTGAGGATCCCGACAGCTTCGTGCGCGCGCACGGCGCGCGCGGGCTGGAGGCACAGCTCGCGACCTCGATCGACGTGTTCGAGCGGAAGATCCAGATCCTCGAGCGCGGCGGCTGGTTTGCCGACCTCCGGCGAAAGCGTCAGGCCCTCGATCGTCTGCTGCCGACGCTGCGCGCGACGAGCGACCCGCTCACCCGCGACATGTACCTCGGCCATGCGAGTGCCGCCGCCGGCGTGACGCGGGAGTTGCTCGAGAGCGAGTTGCGCGTCGGACCCCGCGGCCGCTCCGGACGCGCGACCGCCCCGGACGAGCGCGTCCTCTCGGCGCGCGAGGACCGTGGCCGTGCGGCGCCCCCGCCCGACGTCGCGCGGGTGCGCCGCGGCGAGCGACGACGGACCACCGGTGAACGGACGACTAGCGCCGAGCGTGAGCTGGTGAGAACGCTCCTGCATCGGCCCGGTTATCTGGAGCAGATCGTCGAGCGGCTCGGCCCGGACAGCTTCCGCGATTCGGAATTGCGGCGGATATTCGCTGCCATGGTGGAGGCCGGCACCGATACGGGGCACGAACAGCTCGCCGAGCAGCTCGATCCGGACGCCGTCGAGCTGCTCCAGGAATTGCTGGAAGAGGCCGGCGGGCTCGATCATGCCGACGAGACGATCGCCGGAATTCTCGCCTCGCTTCACGAGCGCGATCTCACGCGCCGACTCGAGGAGATCGACGGACTCATGCCACTCGCCGACACGACCGAGAAAGACACGTTGACGCGTGAGAAGATGCAGTTGGTCGAAGAGCTGCGCACGCTCGGCAGCCGGCGCTGGAAGCAGTTTCGATGATCCTTTCGCCACGCAACGCCTCGTGCACGCCGGTGCGCGAGTCCACCATCCATCGATGTGCGACACGCCATGCACGCTGAACTGAAATCCCTGCTCGCCGTCCAACAGGACGACCTCGCCATCTACGCCCTCGAGGATCGCCTCGCGTCGCTCGCGCCGAGGCTCGCCGCGTTGGAACAGGAGCGAGGACGGACGGCGCAGGCGCTGGAGCGCGCCCGCAAGGCGGTGGAGGCCGAGGAGGCCCGCCACCGCGACGCGCGAGCCCGCGTCGATCTTCATCGCGGTCTCGTCGATCGCAGCCAGCGGCAGTACGAGAGCGTCACGAGCCCCCGAGAGGCGAACGCGGCGATGGTGCAGCTCGAGCAAACGAAGCGAATGGCGGACGAGAGCCAGCGCGACGCGGACGCCGTGACGGGCCGCATCGGCGACCTCCGTCACCAGGTCGCCGATCTCGAGCGCGAGCTCGCCGACGTCGAAAGCCGGCAGACGGAGGCACGCGCATCGATCGACGCCGACCGTGCCGCGATCGAGAGCGAGCTGGCGGCCGCGCGAAGCAAACGGAGCGAGGCGGCGCGCACCGTGCCGCGCGCCTTGCTGTCGCAGTACGACCGGGTGCGGACCCGGCGGCGCAGCGCGACCTTGTTTCCCCTTCGCGGCACGTCCTGCGGCGCCTGCGACACGGCGATTCCGACCCAGCGCCGATCGCAGATGGTCGCCTCCGGCGCGGTCGAGATGTGCGAAGGATGCGGCGCGCTGCTGTATGCGGGTGAATGACGCCGCGCGACCGTTGATGCGCCGGTGCGATGGACTAGCTTGAGATGATGACCGCATCCGCACCGGTTGCACGCCCGCGCGCTCGCTGGATTCTCCCCGAACAGCCTGATCCGGCCGTGGTGCGCGCGCTCTGTGACGAGCTGCTGCTTCCGGAGCCGATCTGCCGGCTGCTCGCCTCGCGCGGCCATGCGGGGGTCGAGGCGGCCAAGCTGTACCTGCGGCCGCGACTCGATCAGCTCCTTCCTCCCGAGCAGCTGCTGGACCTCGAGCGTGCCGTGCAGCGTCTCGTGCGCGCGGTGCGCGACGGTGAGACGATCCTCGTGCACGGCGACTACGACGTCGACGGGATGTGCTCCACCACGCTGCTCACCCGGTCGCTGCGGGCGCTCGGCGGCAAGGTCGTTCCCTTCATCCCCCAGCGCCTGATCGATGGATATGATCTCGGCGACGCGGGGGTGCGCGCCGCGCGCGCGGCCGGTGCGACGGTCGTCGTGACCTGCGACTGCGGAACGAGCGCGGTGACGCCAGTCGCGGCGCTGCAGGGCGAGGGGATCGACGTCATCATCAGCGATCATCACCTGCCGGGCGGCGATCTGCCGAATGCGTTCGCCGTGCTGAACCCCAAGCGTCCCGGCTGCGAGTCGGAGGACAAGGATCTCGCCGCCGTCGGCGTGGCGTTCAAGCTCGCCCTCGCGGTGACTCGCGCGATGGGCGGCAACGAGAACGCGGTGTACGGCATGCTCGATCTCGTGGCGCTCGCGACGATCGCCGACATCGCGCCGCTGCGCGGCGAGAATCGGGTCTTCGCGCGCTACGGGCTCAAGATGCTCGGCGAGACGCGGAACGTGGGTCTGCGCGCGCTCATTCGCGCCGCGGGGCTCGACAACAAGGCGCTCACCGCAGGCCGCGTGGGCTACATCCTGGCCCCTCGTCTCAACGCCGTCGGACGACTTGGCCACGCGCTGCGCGGCGTCGAGCTCCTGATGGCGACGGACGAACATCAGGCCAACACGATTGCACGCGAGCTCGAGGAGCTGAACGGCCGGCGCCAGGAGCTCGATCGGGCGGTGCTCGACGAAGCGCGCCGCATGGTGCTGCAGTTGGATCTCGAGGAGACCTACGGCATCGTGCTGGCCGCGGAGGGGTGGCATCCGGGGGTCATCGGCATCGTGGCGTCGCGCATCGTCGAGGAGTTCGGCCGTCCGACGGTGCTCATCGGCCTCGACGGCGACTCGGGCAAGGGTTCGGGACGGTCGATCTCACGCTTCGATCTGCACGCCGGCATCGCGCGGTGCCGGCATCTGCTCGAGCGCTTCGGCGGACATCGCAGCGCGGCCGGCGTCACGATCGCGCGCGATCGCGTGGAGGAGTTCGCGCGCTGCTTCAACGAATCGGCGCGCTCCGTCCTGTCGGCCGACGATCTCGTCCCGGAGCTGCGTGTGGATCTCGAGGTCAGCCTCGCCGACGTCACACCGGGCTTCGAGGCGCTGCTGCGCCATCTGGAGCCGTGCGGCATGGGCAACCCGGCGCCGGTGCTCATGGCGCGGGACGTTCGGCTCGCGTCGCCGCCGCGCGTCGTCGGCCAGAGTGGCCTCAAGCTCCGCCTCGAGACGGAGCACGGACCGCTCGAGGCGATCGGCTGGTCGCTCGGCCCGCGCATCGGGGAGATCGACGTCAATCGCCCGCTCGACATCGCGTTCCGGTTGGAGCGCGACGAATATCAGGGCGTCGAGCGGCTGCAGGCGAAGCTGTCGGATTTTCGCGCCTAGCGCACCCGATGCGGATCGTTGCCGGCCGCTGGCGAGGACGCCGGCTCGTCGCGCCGGCTGGGATGCTCGTCCGCCCGACGGGCGATCGCGTTCGCGAGGCGTGGATGAGCGTCGTGCACCCGCTTCTCCCCGACGCCCGCGTGCTCGACCTCTTCGCCGGCTCCGGTGCGCTGGGGATCGAAGCGGTGTCACGCGGCGCCGCCCACGCCGACCTGGTGGAGAATGCCGCGCCGAGTCTGCGCGCGATCGAGGCGAACGTGGCGGCCCTCGACGCCGCTGCGCTGGTGCAAATACATCGGGTCGATGCGTTGCGCTTCATCGCCACCCTCGCCCCTCACGCCTACGACGTCGCCTTCGCTGATCCGCCATACGATCTCGGGCTCGCCGCAAAGGTGGCGGAGCGATGGCTCGAGGTCCCGTTCGCCGACGTGCTCGGAGTCGAGCATCGCGCGTCGGAACCGATGCCCGATGGGGGAGAGCGGCGGAAGTATGGAGGCACGGCGGTGACGGTTTATCG
>DASXHF010000062.1:0-1747 GCA_036488775.1 Gemmatimonadaceae bacterium
GAAGCGGGAGCGGCCGACCGAGGCGGAGCGTCCACTCGCGGATCGTGAGGTCCCGCTCGGTCCGCCGAGTGCGGTGATCGCCGAGTCCGTGCATGCGTGGCTGGATGGCGAATCGACGGAGAGTCACGCGCGGCGCAGCGACGCGCGCGACGTGGAATTCTGGAAGCGATTGGAGGAGGATCTGGCAGTGCGCCGCCGGCTCCGCACGCCCGTCCATCTCCAGGCGCAGATCATGAACGCGTTGCCGATGCACGCGCCGCAGCTCATCACGCCATGGTGGCGCCGCGAGCTCGTGGTGACCCCATCAGCGGCCATTCTGGTTGCAACCACACTGGTCATCGTCGCCGCGGCCGCGACCGCGTTCGTGATGCGATTGCCTCGTTGAGCGCGTGCTCGACGTTTTGAACGGCTAGCCTCCTCGGCTAGCCGTTTTTCCTTGTGAGAGCAGAAAAGGACGGCGGTAGATCAGCGCTCGCGCCCGCCAAGAGCAGCAAAGGCACATGTCGTGCTTCAGCTGGCTCGCCCACCGATCACAACCACATCCCAAGGAGCGAACCATGTCCACGCCTTTGTCATTGAGGCGGCTGGCGATGCCGCTGCTGGTCGCGGTGATCGCACCTTCAGTACTGCCCGCACAGGAGGTCCAGGTCGGCACGTGGGTCGGACGGGTCGACAAGGAAATGCTGGTGACGATTCGCGGCGGCGGGGCCAGTATGCGAAACATCGGCGGGCAAGCGCTTCCCGGCGGTCGATTCCGGGTGACGTCACCGCTACCACAGCAGGATGGCACGGTCCGTATCGCCGTCGAGAGCGGCCGGGGCAACGTGTCGATCGTGCAGCAGCCGACCGCGCAGAACGGCTACGCCGCGGTGCTGCGCATCGTGGACGACGCCGACGGGGCCGACCTGTACCGCGTGACGACGTACTGGACGCCAGCGAACGTCGGCTACGGGAACAGGCGTGGAGGATTCGGCGGGCGCGGTCGCGGACGCGGAGCGTACGCCAACGGGCCGACGATGCACTGGAGCGGCGACGTGGACGGAGACGTCGAGCTGCGCTGGCGCGGGGCGAATGTCACGCAGCGTGTCCTGAGCGGCAACATGACGCGCGCCACGAATAGCTCGATCAGCGGCGACGTCGGCCAATGGCAGAACCAGACCAGTCAGGTGGCGGTCAACATGCGCCAGGGACGCGGTCGGGTCGAAGTGGTGCAGCAGCCGAACGCTGGGAACCGATGGACCGCAATCATCCGCATCAGCGATCCGCAGCCAGGCTACGGGCACTACGAGATCGACGCACTGCTGCAGTAACGTTCGAGCGGACGACGAAACGGCCGGCCCAACAGGGCCGGCCGTTTCGCTATTGCTCAATCGCCGCAAGCGCGGAGGGTGTCCATCAGAATGCGGCCGCGGCGACTGCGAGCCGCTGCCTGAAGTCGTCGAGCTGCTTGCGCAGCTCCGCATATCGCTCGTACGCGTCGCGGCCCACCGGCTGATCCGCCTGCGTCGTCATGCCGTAGAGATACGCGATGTGCGCCTGCAGGCCGGGCCGGCTGTAGCGAACAGGTGGCGTGAGCAGCTCACGCTCGAGCGCGAGAATCGCGGGCGGCACAGCAGCGCTGCTATCGCCGTGCGTCGCGCGCTGCCGGAGCGCGCGCAACTCCTCGGCGGCACGGTTCGCGTCGCTCAGCAGATCGCGCGCACGCATGTTGTGGGCGAACTGTTCGGCCAGGACGCTCTGCGTTACA
>DASXHF010000079.1:0-35124 GCA_036488775.1 Gemmatimonadaceae bacterium
GGGCCGGATGGGGCGCGACGGCGCGCTGTACGAGATCGCGCAGTGGTATCCGCGCATGGCCGTGTATGACGACGTGCGCGGGTGGAACCACGAGCCGTACATCGGCGCGGGGGAGTTCTATCTCGAGTACGGCGACTTCGACGTGTCGCTCACGGTGCCGTCGACCTACGTCATCGCGGCGACGGGAGAGCTGCGCAATGCGAATATGGTGCTCAGCGAGAGACGGCGCACGCTCCTCGCGCTTGCCCGGCGCTCCGACACCGCGGTCACCGTCATCACACGTGCGGAGGCGATGCAGCAAGGGACGGTGCCCGGACGGCCCGCCACGTGGCACTTCACGGCGACGAACGTCCGCGATTTCGCGTGGGCCGCAGCACCGAACTGGGTGTGGGAAGCGAGCAACGTCGACGGCGTTCTGGTCCAGACTCTATATCGTCCGTCGGCCGATAAATGGGCGAACGGCGAGGCGCACCGGATGGCGCGGGGGGCGATCAAGTACTTCAGCGATCAGTGGTACCACTATCCCTGGTCGCACGCCACGACGGTCGAAGGACCGGTCGGCGGGATGGAATATCCGATGCTCACCTTCGTGCCGAACGGCTCGTCGCGCGAGACGACGCAGTGGGAGCTCGCGCACGAGTTCGGGCACGAGTGGTTCCCGATGATCGTCGGCTCCAACGAGCGGCTCTATCCGTGGATGGACGAAGGCTTCAACACCTTCATCGATCTGCACAACGCGGCGCTCTACTTCGCCGGCACCACATACGGCGACACCGCGGAGGTGATGCCGCTGCACATGGTGGCGGCACATGTCGTCGCCGGTGAGCAGCCACTCATCACCAACCCCACCGAAGTGCGGGACCTGATGTGGACCGGCTACCAGAAACCGGCGCTGATGCTGCAGACGCTGCGCTTCGAGGTGATGGGCAAGGAGCGCTTCGATGCCGCCTTCCGCGACTACATTCGGACGTGGGCGTTCAAGCATCCCACGCCGGCGGATTTCTTTCGACTGATGCGCGACGCGAGCGGGATGGAGCTGGATTGGTTCTGGCGCGATTGGGTGTATACCACAGCGCACCTCGACCAGGCGGTGGACGCGGTGTCCGTCGATTCGTCGGGGCATGCGGTCGTGTCGCTCTCCAATCGCGGCACGATGACGCTGCCGGCCGAGCTGCGACTCACCTATGGCGACGGTACGGTGGAGACGGTGAAGCTGCCGGTGGAGATGTGGAATCTCGGACCGACGTTCATGTATCGCCTCAACTCGACGAAGCCGGTACGTCGGGTGGAGCTGGATCCGCGGCACGTGCTGCCGGATCTGAACCGGGCCAACAACGTGTGGGAACGGAGATGACGATGAACCGGCGAGACTTCAATCGTGTCGTGCTTGGCGGCGTGGCGGCCAGCTTGATGCCGCGGCGGCTGTTCGCGGATGCGCCCGCGCTCACTGTGGACGGCGCGCGACTCAATGCGCACTTGGCGGAGCTCGCGCAGTTCGGGAAGAATCCGCAGGGTGGTGTGACGCGCCTTGCCTACAGCGATGCCGATCGACAGGGCCGCGCGTACGTCATGGACCTGATGCGCCAGGCCAAGCTCTCGCCGAGCATCGATGCAGCAGGGAACATCATCGGCGGGCGTCCTGGACGCGACGCCACCGCAAAGCCGATCCTGTTCGGCTCGCACGTCGACTCGGTACCCGAGGGCGGCAACTACGACGGTCCGGTGGGAAGCCTGTCCGCGATCGAAGTCGCGCAGACGCTCGCCGAGCACGGCGTCGTCACCCGTCATCCGCTCGAGGTCACGATCTGGCAGAACGAGGAGGGCGGTCTGTATGGGAGCCGCGCGGTGAGCGGTGACCTGGAGGCGCACGAGCTGACCAACGTGAGCCGCAGCGGCAAGACGATCTCCGACGGCATCGCGTTCATCGGCGGCAACGTGGCGGCATTGCCGAGCGCGCGCCGCGCACCGGGCTCGATCGCCGGATATCTCGAGCTGCACATCGAGCAGGGCGGCACGCTGGAGAGCGCCCACGCCGACATCGGGATCGTCGAAGGAATCGTCGGCATTCACCAGTGGGAGGTGACGGTCACCGGCTTCGCGAATCACGCCGGCACGACGGCGATGGACAACCGGCACGATGCGCTGCTCGCGGCCGCGCGGTTCGTCGATCTGGTGAACCGCGTCGTGCGGGACGAGCCGGGCCGGCAGGTGGGAACGGTCGGACGCATCCAGGCGTTTCCCGGCGCACCGAACGTCATACCCGGCAAGGTGGTGTTGACGCTCGAGCTGCGCGACCTGGACGCGGCGAAGATCGACCGGCTCTATCGACGTGTTGCCGATGGAGCGATGCGCATCGGCAAGGAGACGGGGACGACGTTCGCGTATGCGGATCTGCACGTGAACATTCCCGCGCTCACCGACCCGCGCGTTCGCGCGCTGATCGCAACGAGTGCACGCGAGCTCGGACTGTCGACACGTCAGCTGCCGAGCGGCGCCGGCCACGATGCGCAGGCGATGGCGCGGCTCGGACCGATGGGGATGATCTTCGTGCCGAGCGTGGGCGGGATCAGCCACGCACCGAGTGAGCTCACCAAACCGCAGGACGTCACGAACGGCGCGAACGTGCTGCTTCGCACGTTGTTGGCGATGGATGACGCGATGGCATGAGCGAGCGCGAGTCCTTCCACGAGCTCGCACCGGAGGAGATGGAGTTGAATGGCGAGTGGTACGAAGCGGAATACGGGATCGGCGCTGATCCGGTGGAGCATCGGATCCGGTGGCTGATCGCCCACCGGCTCGAGGCGGTGGGAACAGCGGAGGGCGGATGGGACTGGCTGTTCCGCGATCCGCGCGACGGGCGCTACTGGGAGCTCACCTTTCCCAGCGGCTCCATTCACGGCAGCGGTCCGAGGCGGCTGGCGGTGATCTCGGCGGCGCGGGCAAGCGAGAAGTACGGCGTCGATCGGCCCGCGTCTCCGCCTCGGTCGGCTCCGATCGATGTGAGGCGCGCGTGACCGTTCGTCCGCACGAGCGGATCGCGAAGACGCGGCTGGAAGCATTCAGCGACGGCGTGATCGCGATCATCATCACGATCATGGTGCTGGAGCTGCGCGTGCCCCACGACGCGGGCTTCGAGGCGCTGCAGCCGCTCTGGCCGGTGTTCGTGAGCTATGTGCTCAGCTTCGTCAACATCGGCATCTACTGGAACAATCATCATCACATGCTGCACGCGACGCAGCATGTGAACGGCGCCGTGCTGTGGGCCAACCTGCATCTGCTGTTCTGGCTCTCCCTCATTCCTTTCGCCACGGCATGGATGGGCGAGAACCACTTCGCATCGACCCCGACGGCGGTATATGGCATCGTACTGCTATGCGCCGGGATCGCATACGTGCTGCTTCAGCGTGAGATCATCCGGGCTGAAGGCTCGGATTCATTGCTGGCCACCGCAGTGGGGCGGGATAGAAAGGGGAAGCTGTCGCCCCTGTTGTATCTGCTCGCCATCCCGGTGGCGTTCGTGAACCGATGGATCGCGTTCGCCCTGTACGTCGCAGTGGCGGCGATGTGGCTGGTGCCGGACCGGAGGATCGAGCGGGTGATGACTGAGGGGTGAGAACCGAGTCGGTGAGTCGGTGCGGGGTGAATCGGTGAGTCGGTGAATCAGTGAGGCGGATCGGTGACTCGGTGACTCACCGGCAATGGCCACAACCCGCCTGGAGAATCTTCTGAGAGATCTCCACGGTGGTTGTGGCCATTCGGTTTTGAGGCACCGAGTCACCAGCGGATTCACCGTTTCACCGATTCACCGATTCACCGTTTCCCCGATTCACCCGCCGCTTTACTGCGCATCAACCCGTCTCCCCGCATTCAGACTGTCCCAATTCAAGATGGTATTGAACACCAGGAAGTAGCTCCCGATCGTCTCGCCGCGCCACACCGGATTGTTGGCGAACAGCACGACGTGTCCCTTCTGCACGGGCACGTCCACCACGATCGGCCGCTGGGCGATGTCGCTGCCGCCGTCGAGCAGACCGGAGGCGAGCAGGCCGCGTTGCTCGCCGAAGCGGAGCACCACGCGCGGACGTTGATCGGGCGGGATGACGTTGAGGGGATTGCGGAGCATGTCGCGTGTGATCGGCGCGGCCTGCCACGGCTCGACGCGCTGTACCGGCGGCGCCGTGTTGCTCGAGTCGAGGCGAGGGCGGCCCTGCACGACGTCGGCGTCATCGGCGTCGCCGCGACCGGTCGCGCGCTCCTCGATGTTGCCGAACCGGTTACCCCGTCCGCCGCCCCGTGTGTTGCTCACGCTGAACGTCTCGCCGCCGTCGCTGTAGACGGCGAGATTCTGCGGGATGCCGTAGACGACCGGGCTCGCTGCATCCACCACCGTCGAGCGCAGGAAGCTGCCGACGACGCGACTCTTGGGGTTGCCGTTGAAGCTGGCGCCGGCGGTGAGGCCGTACTGCGTCATGAGCTCCGCCGTGTTGTTCACCCCGACCAGCACGCCCCCGCGCGCGACGAACTGCTGCAGCTTCTCGAGGCCGGCGTAGCCGAGCCCCGGACGGACGTCGTCCGTCTGCGCCCACGTGCCGATGTTGGGCGTCTCCGGCGTGTGCTTCCAGGGCATCGGGTTGCGCCACCGCGGCAGCCCTTCGATGATCGCCTGGCCGTTGCCGCTCGTGGGCGGGAAGAGGATGACGTCCCACTTCGCGTTGAGGTCGGGTGTCTTGGCGATGTCCTGAGTGCTGATGTACTCGTACGGAATGCCGAGGACGTCGAACGCCTGCCGCCACCAGCCTTCGGTCTGCGTGCTCGCCCAGGTGTGCATGATCGCCACCCGCGCAGCGCGGAGTGGGTGCGTGTGCACCGCCGGTCGCGACGGGAGCGCGTAAACGGTGATGCCGAGCTCGCGCGCCGCCGCGTCGAGATCGCGCTGGCTCACCTTGTCGACGATGAACGATCCGCGCGCGAAGCTCTGTCCGCCGCTGCTGAACGGCTCTTCGGCCGCTTGGAAGTCAGCCGTGCGGAGGCGATACCGCAGCGTGGCCAGCGCGTTGTCGCCGTTGTGGTTGATGGCGAACACGCTGCCGCTCCCGCTCACGCCGCCGCGGGCACGCACGGTGTCGCTGACGCGCTCCATCGGGGCGTCGAGCACCTTGACGTCGGTCACGCGCACGGCCTGGACGGCGAAGCCCTCGGGAAACGACCAGCCGGTGTCGTCGTACGGCGTCTTCTGCGGATCGTTGGGCGCCCAGTACTGGCGATCGAGCAGCGCGTCGGCGATGCGGGAATATGGCTGATCCATCCGAATGACATAGCTCCCGGCCGGGAACTGGCGCGACTCGGCGGCGGTCGAGGCGGCGGGATGCGCCGTCGCAGAGTCGGATGCGCGGGCGCTTCGTGCGCGAGCGGGGATCGTGACGGTGAACGGCGCCGTCGCGCGCGAGATCTCCACGTGCTGCTTCTGCAGCACCCGCAGGAGATCGGCCTGCGCGCCGGCCCGCGGGTCGTTGGCCGGCAGCACGTACGCCGCCGGTCCCTCGTTGCGCGGCTTTTGAATGGAGCGTTTGCTCTTCTCGTAGAAGTTCTGCAGGAAGAGGCGCCGATTGTTGGCGAAGTAGTTCAGCGAGACGAGGAGCCCGGTCTCCTCGTAGTTGTTGTTGTTGCGCAGCGACCATTGCACGCGAGGCAGCGGCGGATTCTGCCGCCACCAGGTGCGTTCGGTCTCGCTCGGGCTCAACGTCCGCTCGAGCGTCTCGGCCGTGCCCCCATTGCCGAACGTCTCGTACAGCCGGCTGATGCCGTTGTGGGTCGCCGCCATGAACATCAGGTAGCCCGGCGACCAGGTGTCGAACTGGCCGTGGGCGAACACGCCGGGCATGCCGAGCCGCGTCATCTCCTGCACGTTGTTCCACCCGATCATCTGCCACTCGTTGGTGAGGAGCGGATCGAGCCACGCGTTGTACGGCCCGTCGCCGACCGTGTTGTCGTAGAGGTACGGCACCGACTCGTGCAGATCGTGCAGCACCTGCGCGCCGTGTGCGAGATACGCGTCGAGCACGTTCTGGGAGAGCTTGAGCGTCATCCCCATCGCGTCGCGGTTGTTGTCGTGCGCGACGTAGTGTCCCCAGTACAACAGATTCGGGAACGTCTCGCCGGGATGGGCCATGTGCCAGCGGAACAGGTCCACCATGCGGTCGCGGCCGTCCACTTCGACGATCGGCGTGATGAGCGTGACGAGGTTGTTGCGGATGTTCTGGATGTACGGGCTGTCGTCCACCGCGAGACGATACGCGAGCTCCATGAGCGCGGTCGGCGCGCCGGATTCGGTCGAGTGGATGGTGCCGGTGATGTAATAGACCGGCGCCGCGGAGCCGGCGATGCGCGCGGCCTCCGCATCGTCGAAGTTGATCGTGCGCGGATCCGCTAGCTTCGCGAGCTGCGCCCTGTTGGCGTCCATCCCCGCGATGAGCTGTTCGGACGCGACCGCGACGGCGATCATCTCGCGCCCTTCCTCGGTATGACCGATGGAGAACACCTTCACGCGCGGACTCTTGGACGCGAGGAGGCGCATGTAGGCGTAGACCTCCTTGGAGTACGGCAGATTGTCGCGCGCGCCGGCGATGTCGCCGAGCACCGCCTTGGGCGTGGGAACGGTGGGCGACGCCGGCAGGTAGTCGACGAGGGGCGACAGAAAGAACGGCTCGGTCGTGTACTCGTGGATCTTGCGTGTGTACTCCTCGTCGATCGGCTGGCGCGGATCTCGGCCGGGCCGGGCGGCCGAGAGGTCGGCTGCCGGGCCAGGTGCGCCGTCGACGACGCGGGTCTGGGCGCCGGACGGCTGGACGATGCCAGCAACGAGGAGGACGAGCGACGCGACGCGAGTGAGAAGATGCCGCATGTGGTCGGAACGCTGGAGAATGTGTGCCCCGTATACGGGAGGCGTGGGAGGAGCGCTGCCTTGCGAATATCCCGTGCGATCAGAAGCCGAGCAAGCGCCGGGGCGACTGCTCCACCGTCATCGACGACTGGCCGGCGGTCGTACCGTCACCGCATCTTTGGCGACCTGTCTCGCTCGCCAACGTGTGGAGGACCAATGTCGCCGATTCGTGTTGCGTTGTTCGCCTTCGCTCTCTCGGTCGCGGCCTGTGGTGAGGGCTCCGGCACCTTCGGCGTCGGTGGATCGGGGAACACCGCGAAGGTCCGACTCGTGAACGCCACGACCGTCTCATTGGACGTGCTCGCGAACAACGCTGTCGTCAGCGGGCCGGGTGGCGTGGCGAGCCTCGCGAGCTCGACCTGCCTCAACGTCGATCTCGACCTCGCGACACTCGCCATTCGTCAGACCGGCACGACGACGGCGCTGTCGGGCTTCTCCCCGACGTTCGTCGCCGGCGGCAGCTACACGATCATCGCCTATCCGACCGGGAACGGCAGCGTTCAGTTCGCGACGTTGCCGACGAGCTTCACCACCGGGAGCGGACAGGCCGGCCTTCGCGTGTTCGACGCCGCGCCCACGACGGCGACGTTGGATCTCTACGTCACCGCACCGGGCGCCCCACTCGTCACCCCCGATGCGACGAACCTGGGGTTCGGCACCGGCACGTCGTTCCTGAACGTGTCTGCCAGCTCGGACCAGATCCGGTTCACGGACTTCGGAACGGCGGTCGTCGCGTTCGACGCGGGGAATCACACCTTCTCCGCCGGGCAGAGCCAGGTCTTCGTGCTGGCCGCGCCGACGGGAACGCTGACGAGCATCCTGGTGCCGGTGTGTTGAGGGAGCAATGAGTCGACTGTCGACTGTGTGCTCGCTCTGTCATTTACTGACTGACAGCTGCCTTGGCGCCGAGGCCGGCGCCCGCCGATGCCGGGTCGCCTGCTCGTACGAGTACGCCAACCCGATCAGCCGTCCCTCGCTCCACGCGCGCCCGAACAGTTGCAGCCCCGCCGGTAGCTGATCCCCACGCGTGTACCCCATCGGCACGGTGATCGCCGGAAAGCCGGTGCTCGGCGAGAACAGTTGGCTGTTGTCCCCTGCCGGCGTGTTCAGGTCGCCGATCAATCGCGGCGGGTTGCTCCACGTCGGATAGACCAGCGCGTCGAGGTGCAGAGAGTCCATCGTCGCCGTCACCGCGGTGCGCAGCCATGCGCGGAATTCGTCGCGCTTGCGGCAGCCCGGATTGATCGCCGGCGGCAGTGACTCGGCCTGTGCCGCCTCGAGCCGCGGCTGGATGGTTGGATGCCAGCGGTGCGACTTGATGATCTCGGCGAGCGTGTGGACGGGCGCGCGATCGCCTTGCCGGGCGAGCCAGGATTCGATGTCCCAGCGAAACTGGTTACACGATCCGGTCCCGGCCTTGAGATGCTCGTCCAGCCCCGCCACCGCGACAGGGTCGACGATCACCGCACCTTGTTTGCGCATGTCGTCGAGCGCTCGCGCGAACACGCTCACCACCTCGGGATCCGTCGTGTCGCGATCGTATGCCTGGTGCAGCACACCGATCCGCGCCCCGCGCAGCGCATTGCGGTCGAGCGCTCCGTTGTAGTCGGCGAGGCGATGGCCCCGCGAGCGCGCGGTCACCGTATCGGCGGCGTCCTCACCCGCCATGACCTGGAAGACCGCGACCGCGTCGGCCACCGTGCGCGCCATCGGGCCGGCGATGTCCGCCGAGAGATTGAGCGGCGCCACGCCATTCCGGCTCGTGAGACCCATCGTCGAGCGAATGCCGACCAGCGCTTGGTGCGACGAGGGTCCGCGAATCGAATTGCCGGTGTCGGTGCCGAGCGCCGCTTCGCCCATGTTCGCGGCGACGGCGGCCGCCGAGCCGCCGCTCGAGCCCGCGGTTACGCGATCGAGCGCGTACGGATTCTTCGTGTATCCGGGGAGGATCGAGCTGACCGTCTCGTATGGCGTGAATGCGAACTCCGCCATGTTGGACTTCGCGAGCACGATCGCCCCCGCCTCGCGGATGCGGCGCACCATGAACGCATCGCGCGGCGGGATCATCCCCTGCAGCGAGAGTGAGCCCGCCGTCGTCGGGAGATCGCTCGTCTCGAAGTTGTCCTTGACGATCATCGGGATGCAGTGCAGCGGCCCCGTCAGCCGGCCGGCACTCGACGCCCGGCGGTCGAGCGAGTCGGCCACGGCCAGCGCGTTCGGATTGACGACGATGATCGCATTGATCGCCGGTCCGCTCTTGTCGTAGGCGGCAATGCGCCGGAGATAGGCGCTCACCAGCTCGCGGCACGTCAGCGTGCCGGCCCGCATCGCGGCGTGGATGTCCGAGATCGTGGTCTCGGTCACGTCGAACGGCAGGCGGTTTGCCGTAGGCGACTGCTGCGCCGAGGCCGGCGCGGCGAGCGAGATGAGTAGTACGAGAGCGAGAGAGCTGGCGCGCATGCGTCCGTGGGTTTCGAGGAGAAGTCCGCCTATCTTGCGTGCGGTTTCGCCCGGCGCAAGCCGCCGGATGGATTATACCTTGCGATGAGTGCCATCATGCCAGACCTCGAGCTCGATCCGACCTCCACCGCGCTCGTGCTGATCGACCTTCAGCGCGGGATCGTCTCGGGGGAGACCAAGCCGCACACGGCGCGCGACGTCGTATCCCGCGCCACCGCGGTAGCCGCCGTGTTCCGCGATGCGAAGGCGCTCGTCGTGCTGGTGCACGTCGATCTCGGTCCCGGCGGGGTGCTCTTTCCTCGGACCGTGGCGGACAATCCGCGGCCGGCGATGACTCCACCCGCGGACTTCGCCGAGCTGGTGCCGGAGCTCAACCGGCAGCCGTCCGACGTGGTGGTCACGAAACACCAGCCCAACGCGTTCTACGGCACCGACCTGGAGATCCATCTGCGGCGGCGCGGCATCCGCACCATCGTGCTCGGCGGTATCGCCACCAACCTCGGCGTCGAGGGCACCGCCCGGGCCGCACAGGAGCGCGGCTTCGATCTGGTCTTCATCGAGGACGCCATGGCCGCGCGGGCCGAGGTGCTTCACACCCATCCGGTGACGCACTTCTTCCCGACCATTGGCCGCGTGCGCAGCGCGCGAGACGTGATGGCGGCGCTGAGCTGACCGTGGCGCGCGACGGAGCTCCCCGTCTCACCCGAGCACTCGCCAGTCGCAACTACCGGCTCTTCTTCGGCGGCCAGACCGTTTCGCTCGTCGGCACCTGGATCACCCGCGTCGCCACGAGCTGGCTCGTCTATCGCCTCACCGGCTCGGTGTTCTTGCTGGGCGTCGTGAGCTTCTGCGGCCAGATTCCCACGCTGCTGCTCGCGCCGTTCGCCGGCGTGATCGTCGACCGCTCCGATCGTCACCGGATCCTCGTGGTGACGCAGGTGCTGTCGATGCTGCAGTCGCTCGCGCTGGCCGTGCTGACCTTCGCCGGCCGCATCACCGTCGTCGACGTGCTGGTGCTGCAGGTTGCACAGGGGATCATCAACGCCTTCGACACGCCGGCGCGCCAGTCGTTCATCATCGAGATGGTCGAGGATCGCGCCGATCTGCCCAACGCGATCGCACTCAATTCGTCGATGGTGAACGCCAGCCGCATCATCGGGCCGAGCATCGGCGGCATCGTCATCGCGGCGGTCGGTGAGGGATGGTGCTTCATGGCCGACGCGATCTCCTATCTCGCCGTGATCGCATCGCTGCTCGCCATGGACATCACGCGGCGAGCGCTGCCGCGGCGCGACACACGCATGATCGACGAGCTGCGAGTGGGCTTCCAGTACGTGTGGCGGTTCGCGCCGGTCCGGTCGGCGCTGCTGCTGCTCTCGCTGATCAGCATCATGGGGATGCCGTACACCGTGCTCATGCCGGCGATCGCCGCCAAGCTGCTGCACGGCGGTCCGCACACGCTCGGCTTTCTGATGACGGCATCGGGCGTCGGCGCGCTCGCTGGCGCGCTTTACCTCGCGTCGCGCCGATCGGTCCTCGGACTCGGACGGGCGATGGTGATCTCGGCGGCGGTATTCGGGATCGGGCTCGTCGCGTTCTCCTTCACGCGCGTGCTCTGGCTGTCACTGCTCGTCCTGCCCATTGTCGGCGCCGGGATGATGGTCACGATGGCCGCGACGAACACGGTGATTCAGACCATCGTCGACGAGTCGCTCCGCGGGCGGGTGATGGCGTTCTACACGATGGCATTTCTCGGTACCGCTCCGATCGGGAGTCTGATCGCCGGGGTCGCGGCGGATCGCATCGGACCGGCCAACACGATCATGGCCGGAGGACTCTGCTGCGTGCTGGCCGCCGCATGGTTCGGCTTCCGACTGCCGGGGCTACGCATCCTCGTGCGGCCGATCTACGTCGAGCGGGGCGTGATCGAGGCGGCGGAGATGGAGGCCAACACGAAGGCGCTGTGAGCGTCAGGGAGTCGCAGCCCTGCTCCATCCCGTGCCCATTCCGGATTCCACGCCCGCGAACACCACGATCCCGTCCCACAGATTCTGCAGCCGGAGATTCTCGTTGGCGGCGTGCTGGTTGTCGTCGTGGTTGGCGATCGGCAGGATGACGAGTGGGGCCTTGAGCACCTCGTCGAACAGATACGTCGGCAGGCTGCCGCCAAGTGTCGGGAGCTCGATGATCGGCTCACCGAGCGCTTCCGAGACCGAGCGGACGACGGCGCGCGCGAGCGGAGTGTCGCTGCGCGTGCGCTGCGCCGGATAGCCTTCCGCGCCCCAGTCGAACCGAAGCATCTTCTTGTATCGGAGTCGGTCGGTGTCGGTCGGCGCGGCGTGAAGCACGGTATATCCCTGCTTCGTCGCGTACGATTCCACGAGCGTCCGAATGCGGGCCGGCGTCTCGTCCGGCACCAGCCGGAAGTCGATCGACGCCGTGGCTTCGGTCGGGATCGCGTTCGCAGCGGAGCCGATCGGACCGGCGTGCAGTGCGCGCAGGTTCAACGCCGGTAGCATGATGCGCTCGGCGAGCAACGCGTCGTTCGCCTCGGTGGCGGCGAGACCGAGGTCGTGCCGGAGCGCGCTGTCCACCGCCGGCACCGTGCGCAGCGCACGACGGTCCGCGGCGGTGAGCGGTCGGACGTCGTCATAATAGCCGGGCACGAGAATCTTGCCATCCGGATCGCGCAGCGACGCGATGAAGCTGGCGAGCGTGATCGCGGGATTCGGCGCCCAGTTGCCATAGTGCCCACTGTGCAACGCGCGCGTCGGCCCATAGGCGGTGATCACGACGTCCGTCACCCCGCGCACCCCGAACAGCACCTGCTGGCGACGACTCTGATGCACCGGCCCATCGGCGAAGATCCATCCGTCGCTCGCGAGCAACGCGGCATGGCGCTCCAGCAGCGCACGGGTGTGGCCGTTGCCCGCTTCCTCCTCGCCATCGAAGTAGAACTTGAGGTTCACGTTCGGCGACATGCCGCTCGCTCGCAGCGCGTCGAGCGCGACGAGCGACGCGAGAATCGGCGCCTTGTCGTCGCCGGCGGAGCGCGCGTAGAGGCGCCATTCCGGTTGAGCAACGCCGCCGCGCGATGGCAGCGCGACGACTCGGCCGCCCGCCTCGAGCGGTCCGTCGCGCAGCGTCGGCTCCCACGGCGCGGTCGCCCATTTCGCCGGCTCTACCGGCTGCCCGTCGTAGTGCGCGTAGATGACGATGGTCCGGGTAGCGCCCGGGGTCTTCAGCTCACCGTACACCGCCGGTGGACCGCCGGTCGGCGATTCGAGCAGCTGGGTCGAGGCACCGCGCCGCTCGAGCATCGCGCGCACCGCGGCCGCGTTGCGACGAATGTTCGCGCTGTCGCTCGCGAGGTTGGGAATCGCGAGCAACGCCGCGTATTCCCGGAGGATCTCCGGCTCATGGGCGTGCCGGTACGCGTCGATCTGGACGCGGAAGGTCGGGCTGGGTTGAGCGCCGGCATGGCCGGACAGCGCCATCGACAGGGCAACAGTGAGGACGAGCGCGGCTCTGATTGGCGAGGGCATGAAGATCCTGATGATGGTGCCGGGAGGTCGTGCAAGTTAAGCCTCGAACGCCGGAAGGACACACTGGTTGGGCGGTGTGTCCATCCCCTGAAGTTCAGTGCGTTGCCCGACGGAACGCGCTCGAATCCAACATCTCCCGCGTCGTTCGCACGGCCTCCGCCGTCCGCTCTGGCTGCGACGCCGCAAGACGGCTACGTTCGCTTCGTCACTCCACAGGATCGATTGATGATTCGCCGAATGTCTCGCCTCCATCTGCTCACCGTCGGCGTCGTCTTCGTCGCTGCAAGCTCGTCCGCTCAGACTGCTACCCGTCGCGTGTTGGAGTATCCACGCTCGCGCACGGTCGACGTCGTCGACCGCTACGGCAGCGCGACCGTCAACGACCCGTATCGCTGGCTCGAGGAGCTCAACGCGCCAGAGACCGCGCAGTGGGTAGCGGCGGAGAATGCGGTGACCAATGCGTATCTCGCGTCGCTCCCGCTGCGCGAGCCGCTGCGCGCCCGCATCACCGAGCTGTGGAACTATCCCAAGGTGAGCGTGCCCTACTGGGAGGGCGGACACTGGTTCTACCAGCGCAACTCTGGCTTGCAGCGCCAGAACGTGCGCTACGTGCGCGACCGGCTCGACGGCGCCGAGCGTGTGCTGATCGATCCGAACACTCTATCGCCGGACGGCTCGCTGGCGCTGTCCAACCTGGTGCCGGCGCCCGACGGAGCACACTACGCCTACGGATTGAGCGAAGGTGGATCCGACTGGAGCACCTACTACGTGCGCGACATGCGCACCGGCCAGCAGACGTCCGACACCATCCGCTGGGTGAAGTTCTCCGGCCTGTCGTGGACGGAAGACGGTCGCGGCTTCTTCTACGGGCGGTATCCGGAACCCGCGGCGGGCGAGCAGCTGCGCGGCTCCGTGCACGACAAGAAGATCTACTATCACGTGCTTGGCACGCGTCAGGCGGACGACCGGCTGATCTACGCGCGGCCGGAACGGCCGACGTTGTTCATCAGCGCCAGCCTCGACGAGATGGGGCGCTACCTGTTCATCGCGACGAACAAGGGGACGAGCAACAAGAACGAGCTGTTCGTGGCGGACCTCGGCGACCCCAAGCACCCGAACATCACGGCGCCCATACGTCCGCTGTACACCGGCCACGACGCGGCGTACGATGCACTTGGCGTCGTCAACGGAACGCTCTATCTGCAGACCGACCGCGACGCACCGCGCCGACGCATCGTCGCCGTGCCGCTCGCGCGTGCCGACGTGGGGAACTGGCGGGTGGTGGTGCCGCAGGGCAAGAGCACCATCGAGAGCTCGGGCCTCGTCGCGGGGCGGTTGTACGTCAGCACGCTGGATGACGTCGCGAGCACCGTTCGGTTCTACGCGCTCTCCGGCGCGCCGGCAGAGGCGCTGCAGACTCCGGGGTTGGGAGCCATCGGCGCCGTCGTGGGGCGGTTCAGCCGGCCGGAGGTCTTCTATACCTTCACCTCACCGCTCGCGCCGACGACGGTGTATCGGTACGACGCCGCGGCAAAGCGCAGCGTCGCGTTCGAGCCGCCGAAGCTCACCTTCGATCCGTCGCGGTACGAGACGTCGCGGGTGTTCTATCCATCGAAGGACGGCACGCGTGTCCCGATGTTCATCACCCGTCGAAAAGGGCTGCCGCTCGACGGCAACAATCCGACGATGCTGTACGCCTACGGCGGATTCGACATCAGCACCCTTCCGACATTCCGCTCCGACGTCCCCGCCTGGCTCGAGCTCGGCGGCGTCTGGGCGACGGCGAACCTCCGCGGTGGTGGCGAGTACGGCGAGAGCTGGCACGAGGCGGGGATGAAAGAGAAGAAGCAGAACGTCTTCGACGACTTCATCGCCGCGGCGGAGTATCTCGTGCGCGAGCGATACACGTCGCCCTCCAAGCTCGCGATCATGGGCGGCTCGAATGGCGGGCTCCTGGTTGGTGCGGTGGAAGAGCAGCGTCCCGACCTGTTCGCGGCGGCGCTTCCCGCGGTGGGGGTGATGGACATGCTGCGCTATCACAAGTTCACCGGCGGCGGCGCGTGGGCCACGGAGTACGGCTCGGCGGACGACAGCACGGCGTTCCCATACCTTCGCGCATACTCGCCGCTGCACAACATCAAAAGCGGCACCTGCTATCCGGCGACGCTCGTCACCACTGCCGACCACGACGACCGCGTCGTGCCGAGCCACTCGTTCAAGTTCACCGCGGCGATGCAGGCGGCGCAGGGATGCGACAAGCCGGTGCTCATTCGCGTCGAGACGCAGGGAAGTCACGGGTATCGCCCGACCGATAAGCGGATCGCCGAGCTGGCCGACGAATGGGCATTCGCGGCGGCGCAGATGGGCGTGAGCGGGACGGCACGGCCCTGACTAACCCTGAACCGTGAACGGTCAGTCCTTGTAGGGATCGAATTCGGCTTCCCCCGCCATCACCACCACGAGCGGCCGCAGGATGTGCAGGATCTCGACCGTGCCCTCCTGCGCCTCGAGCACTTCGGGCAGCCGCCGGTAGGCCTGCGGGCTCTCGTCGAGCCCGCCGCCGCGAAGGATCACGTCCTTCTCCGCCAGCCATTGCTGCATCATCTCCGGTGTCACGCGGCCCGGTGAGATGACTTTGCCCGTGCGCCGATTGCGCTTGCCGGCCGCCTGCGTGCGCGACATGACGCGGCCGGCGCCGTGCACCGTCGAATACAACGCCTCGCGCTGCGCGTCCACGTGCAGATCGTGCGTCGCGCCCTGCACGATTACCGCGTCGTCGCCCATGGACCCGCCGATGAATCCCTTCTGCCCCGGAAACGCCGGCGTCGCGCCTTTGCGCACGACGACGACCTCGTCGCCCTCGTGCTCCTCCTTCCACGCGAAGTTGTGGTGGTTGTGAACCAGCTCCTCCTCGCGCGCATTCAACAGCGAGACGACTTTCCGCGCGACCCACTCGCGTCCCACGTAGGCGTAGCGGCCCGCCAGATTCATCAGGTGCCAGTAGTCGTGGCCCACCGGCTGCTCGAGATCGAGCAACACCTCGCGCTGCGGCGCACGCTCGTCCCACGCTCGCCCCTGTCCGACGGCGAGAAAGCCGGACGCCACGGTGTGCCCGAACCCTCGGCTGCCGAAGTGAACGCCGACCCACAGCGCACCCGACTCGTCGGCGAACACGTCCACGTAATGGTTGCCGCTTCCCACCGTGCCGAGCTGTTGACGCGCCTTGTCGCGGAGTGATTTCCGGTGAGCCTTCGGCACCGCGTCCCACGCCGGGTCGTCGAACAGCGGATCGTCCACCGGCGCGTCGTCGGCGCGATTGCGATGTCCGACCCCGAAGCTGATCGTCGTGACGATCTCGTCGGCGAGCGACGACAGCGCGAGATGCACACCCGCGGCCGTGTCGCCAAGGTCGTCGAGCGTCAGATCGGTGCGAATCGCCGCGTTCCCGCACCCGATGTCGAAGCCGACACCGGCTACCGAGACCATGTCCCGATACGCCGCCACCCCGCCAATCGGCATGACGTAGCCGAGGTGCCCGTCCGCCATCAGCGCCGCGTCCACGGCGCGCTCGCGGACCTGTTCGAATTGGGTGATGGTGGCGGAGTCGTGCGTGCCGAAGATCTTCACGCCGGACAGTGACGCGACTTTCGGTCCCGGGCGCGGCTACTGCTCGCACCTACAAGCTCGCCACCGGAACCACCCGTTCGAATACTCCATAGCAGACGACGAAGTGCGTCGTGCCGAGCACGTCGTACACGAGCACGGCAAGCGCCGCGCGCTCGGTGACACGCCGGACGTGCGCACGACTCTCCTTCTTCGCCACGTAGCGCCGGCCCTCCGCACACTCGAAGCGGTACATCGCCGACTCGACGTCGTCGCGCACGCTCCACGCATCGAGCGCCAGCAGCGGATCCCGGAGCGCCACCGTCATGGCCTGTTCGCTCGCCGCGGCGATGGTGGCCGGGCATTCCATCGCGACGTCACCCCACTCGCGCAGCGGCAACGCCGTCAAGCGCTCCATGAAATGGCCGGTTCGTCCGGGCCCTTGGCTCCCGATGCTCATGCTTTTCCGCGGTGCCTCCATCATCGAGCAGCTCTTGATACGGGGAGCGTGATCCACAAGCCGTCGGTGCGCCGCTCCACGGCGCCGCCATGCGCGTCGACCACGCGGCCGGCTGCGGCCCATCGCACCGAGAGCGGAGGCGTCCCGCCGCCGGCCACCCCGAAGCGGATGAACCGGCCGTCGCGGTCAACGCGGACCTGCACGCGTGACCCGGCGGGCGCGCTCGTGAGCGCGCCTCGCATCAGCGTGGCGAGCGCGTCCTGAAGCAGCGCCCTGTCTCCGTCCACTGCCGGTAGAAGAGGCGCGATCTCGACCTCTACCGCGATGCCTTCAGAGTCCGCCGCGGCGACGAGCAGCGGACGCAGTGCCTCGATCACCTCCGACGGCTTGATGCGGTCCTTGCGCAGCGGTCGCTCACCGAGATCCAGCTCGGCGATCTGCCTCAGGCTCACCATGTCGGCGTCGGCCGCCTCGGCCGCGGCGCGCGCCGCACCGAGCATCTCCTCCTGATTGTCGTTCAACTCGCCGAAGTGGTTCTCGAGCAGGATGTGTAGCGGCAGCCGCACCTCCTCGAGCCGTTGCGCGGATGCGTCGGCCACCGTGGCGAGCAGCCGCGCATAGTCCTGCGCGCGCCGCTCGAACAGTCGCTCGCGATCCGCCTGGCTCGCCTCCGCCAGCTCCACGGCGCTGCTCAACCGATCGACTGCGCGCTCGATTTCGTCGATCTCGTCTCTCGGATTCGCCGTGACGGCGGCGGCGTTCGACATCGACGTGGCCGATGCGGCGGCTCTGTGCGTCGCGGCGCCCGTCGCAAGACGCTCGATGCGGCCGGAGACGTAACGCGCGTTCGACCAGGTGAGCGCGAGCGACGCGAGCGCCGCGATCGAGCCACCGAACACGATGACCGACGGCGCCGTGCGCGCGTATTGACCCCAATAGACCAGCGCGCCCATCAGCAGCACACCCAGGATCGCCGGCATGACGGTGAGATAGAGTCGCTGGCTGATCTTCACGGCCGGCCCCCGCGCGCGGAGTCGACCCTCTTCACCGGATCGAATGAGACGACGAGCACGTCGAGCCCCTGACCGTTGTTCGCCAGCCGATCCACGATCGATCCCTTCACGATGTGGTAGAAGCGCGACCGCTTGCTCTGACCGACGATCAACAGCGTCACGCCTTTCTTGATCGCGAAGCGGCACAGCGTGTCCGCGACGTCGTCGCCCGCGAGCTTGACGACCTCGGCCCCCATGCTCTGCGCGAGCTGGATGTTCTCCACGAGCGTGCGCTGCACGGTGCTGTCGATGCGATCGGCACGCTCGTCGGCCGTCTGCACGTACACGCAATACCAATCCGTGTTGAGTCGTCCGGCGATGCGGCTCGCCTTGCGCAACAGGGCCGCCGTGTACGGCGGATTGCTCGACATCGCGACGAGCACCCGCTCGACGGTGCGCGGCGCGATCGTCGGCACCTCTCCGGTCACGCGTCGCACGATCTCCTCGCGCGACCGGTCCACGGCGCCGGCCACCTCGCGTAGCGCGAGCTCGCGCAACGTGGTCAGGTTTTCGTCGGTGAAGAAGTTCCGCAGCGCCGGCTCGATCCTGTCCGCCCTGTAGATCTTTCCTTCCCTCAGTCGCTGCCGCAGGTCTTCCGACGAGATGTCCAGGTTGATCACCTGATCGGCCGAGGCGACGACCCAATCGGGCACCGTCTCGCGCACCGTGACGCCGAGCGTGGAGGCGACGACGTCGTTCAGCGACTCGAGGTGTTGGACGTTCACCGCCGAAATGACGTTGATCCCCTCGTCGAGGAGCTGCACGACGTCTTCCCACCGCTTGCGGTGGCGCGTACCCGGCACGTTGCTGTGCGCCAGCTCGTCCACGATCGCCACCTGTGGCTTGCGGGCGATCACCGCGTCGACGTCCATGTCCTCGAGCGTCACACCGCGGTACTCGATCTTCTGACGGGGTATCACTTCCAGATCTTTGACCTGGGCCGCGGTCTCGGCGCGGCCGTGCGTCTCGACGAACCCGACGACGACGTCCACGCCACGGCGGCGCAGGTCGTGCGCTTCCTGCAGCATGCGGTAGGTCTTACCCGTGCCTGCTGCCGAGCCGACGTAGAGCTTGAGCTTCCCACGCTCGCGCTGCTTGAGCAGCTCGAGGAAGTCCCCGGGCGCGCCTTCCGGGCGCGCCGCGAGCCGCCGCTCGGATCGAGCGGAAGTTGCGGCACCGGAATCGCGCGGTCCGGTCATGCTCTAGACACCAACGCCGCGGGGATCGCTCATCCTACAATTTCACCAGGAGGGCGAGGTTGATTCGAGTCTCCGTCTTGCGGAGGTCGGGCGTGAATCCAGGGATCAGAGCGGAGGGCGTACCGGTGTTGCCGCCAAGCGGCGTCACGCCGCCAGGGCCGGCGAAGTACGGCACACTCGACTCGCGATGATTGAGCTCGAACCGGAACGTGGTGAACTGATCCGGCATGACGTCGAACGTCGCGGATGCATCCCATCCGCTGAACGGATCGCCCGGGTTCGCCGTGAAGTACGGAGTGCCGGTGAAGGCGGTCGCGCCATTGATCGGCGGAATGAGAACGAGGTAGCGACCGGGGTTGTTCATCGCGCCACCGCCGAGCGTCAGACCGAGCTTGTCCTGATTGAACCAGCTCCGGTTGTAGAGCATGAAGCCGACAAAGCTCTGCTGCGGATCGGAGCCTCCCGTGCAGCTCACTCCACCGCCCCATTCGCATCCGGCGTCCACCGTCAGCGAGAACGCGCCTTTGTCCCAGAACGACGACGGGCGATCGTAGTACTTGATCTGAACGCTGTTGTCGGAATGCGCGCGCTTGCGATCCGGCACGCCGAGCAGGTCCGCGCCATAGTAGCTGTTCGAGAGTATCGACACGGTCGCGGTCGGGCGGTAAAGGACCTGCGCGCCGACACCCGGCTGCTCATTGAACATGCCGTACGACTGCCAACCGTTGATCAGCCACGGCTCGATCTTGAGGTTCTCCGTCGGGAAGAACTGCATGCGGATACCGTTGAAGAACCACGGCGTGTTCGACGAGACGTAGGAGGGCTGATAGGCCCAATTGTCGAAGTTGTAGTAGCTGAACAATCCCACGTACGAGACGAAAATGCCGGCGTCGAGATTGATGCCGTGCATCTTGTCCCAGTGGTAGCCGCCATATGCCTCGGACAGATACCGGTACGCGTTGTCGAGCTGCCACTGGCCGCGCGCCGTGCTCGCGTCGTTGCGCGGTGTCATCGTGCTGTACATGCCGAACTGCGTCATCAGCCGGCCACGCGCGTTGCCGGCGTGGAAATCGCCGCCGATGCCGAGCTGCTGCACCTGCACTTCACTCGTTCGCCCGCTCTCGCTCGTCCCGACGAGCGTGTGATCGCTCGGATGGTTGAAGTCGCCGATGTAGGAGATGTCGGCACGGAACTCTCCGGTGAAGTACTTGGAGTCGAGCACCGACTCCTTCTGGCGGCTGTTGCCGTTCAGCCAGGTCCAGTCGTACTTCGAGAACGGGGCGGCCGGCGTGGTATCGGACGCGACGGCCGGCTTGGGCGCTCCGGCCGGCGATTGCGCATGGACGGTCGTGATGGCGACGAGCGTCGCAATCACCGTCAGCGCGACGCGACGAGTGGCTTTCATATGGATCACTTGGGTGAAGTCGAACGTCGGGCGGTTGGTGCGGTGCGGTGCGGGAACGCACTGTCGAGCGCGATGTTGAGCAGCAGCACGTTGACGCGCCGTTCCCCCAGCGCACCGAGCTGCCGGCCTTCGGTGTGGCGACTGACGAGTGCACCGACCGACGCCGCCGGCAACCCGCGCGCTTCCGCCACTCGTGCGACCTGGAGGTCGGCGTTTGCCGGCGAGATGTGCGGATCGAGCCCCGACCCGGACGCCGTCACCATGTCGCTCGGGATCTGCCCCTTGATCGCGTGATCGTTCTTGGCCACGCTGTCGACGGCACCGGCGATCAATGTGTCGGCGAGCTTGGCGTCGGTCGGACCTCTGTTCGTGCCGCCCGACGCGGTCCCATCGTAACCCGCCCCCGCTGCGGACGGACGCGGGTGGAAGTAGTACGGCTGCGTGAACGGCTGGCCGATCAGCGCGCTGCCGACGATGCGGCCGTTCACCACGACGAGCGAGCCGTTGGCCTGACGGGGAAACATGACCTGGGCAAGCCCTGTCACGATGCCCGGATAGACGAACCCGGTAAGGACGCAGAGCAGCAGCGTCATCACGATCGCGGGGCGCCATTGGTTCTTCAGCATGCGCCGGCCCTCAGACCAGGTGGGTGAGCACGAGCAGGACGTCGATCAGCTTGATGCCGACGAACGGCACCACAAGCCCGCCGAATCCGTACACGAACAGGTTGCGCCGCAGGATCACCGCGGCCGGCGCGGGACGATACCGCACGCCGCGTAGCGCCAACGGGATGAGCGCGATGATGATGAGCGCGTTGAAGATCACGCTGGCCAGGATCGCCGACTGCGGCGAATGCAGCCGCATCACGTTCAACGCCTGAAGCGGTGGATAGGTCGCGATGAAGATCGCGGGGATGATCGCGAAGTACTTCGCCACGTCGTTGGCGATCGAGAAGGTCGTCAGCGAGCCGCGCGTCATCAGGAGCTGCTTCCCGATCTCCACGACTTCGATCAGCTTCGTCGGGTTGGAGTCGAGGTCGATCATGTTCCCCGCCTCCTTCGCTGCCTGCGTGCCGGTGTTCATCGCGACGCCCACGTCCGCCTGCGCGAGCGCGGGTGCGTCGTTGGTCCCGTCGCCGGTCATCGCGACGAGCTTGCCGCCGCTCTGCTCCCGCCTGATGAGCGCCATCTTGTCTTCCGGCTTCGCCTCGGCGAGAAAGTCATCCACGCCGGCTTCCTCGGCGATCGCCGCCGCGGTGAGGGGGTTGTCACCGGTGATCATCACGGTGCGGATCCCCATCGCCCGCAGGCGGTCGAACCGCTCGCGCATTCCCCCCTTCACGATGTCTTTCAGGTAGACGACCCCCAGCACGCGCGCCGGTCCACCATTCCGTTCGGCGACGACGAGCGGCGTGCCACCCTCGCGCGCGACACGCTCGACGGCCGGCGCCAGGTCGGTGGGTGCGAGCCCTCCGTTCTCGGTCACCCATTTCGCCACCGAATCACCGGCGCCTTTGCGGATCTGGTGATCGCCCGCGTTCACGCCGCTCATGCGCGTCGCGGCGCTGAAAGGGACGAACTCCATCCCGTGCGTGCCATCGCCCTGTGCGCCGACTTCGCGTCCGCGCAGACCGAACTTTTTGGCCAGCACGACGATGCTCCGTCCCTCGGGCGTCTCGTCGGGGAGCGACGCGAGCTGCGCCCGATCGGCGAGCGCCTTCACGTCCACACCACCAACCGGGAGGAACGCCGAGGCCTGGCGGTTCCCGAGGGTGATCGTGCCGGTCTTGTCGAGCAATAGCGTATTCACGTCACCGGCGGCTTCGACGGCGCGGCCGCTCATGGCGATCACGTTCTGCTGGATCATCCGATCCATGCCGGCGATGCCGATCGCCGAGAGCAGTCCGCCGATCGTCGTCGGAATCAGACAGACGAGCAGCGCGATCAACACCGGGATCGCGACCGCTCGGCCGGCGTAGATCGCGAACGGCTGCAGGGTCACCACTGCGAGCAGGAAGATGATCGTCAGTCCCGACAGCAGGATGGTCAGCGCGATCTCGTTCGGCGTCTTCTGCCGCGACGCGCCCTCCACGAGCGCGATCATCCGGTCGAGAAAGGTCTCGCCGGGATTCGCGCTGATGCGGATGACGAGGAAGTCCGACAGCACCTTGGTCCCGCCGGTGACCGCCGAACGATCCCCACCGCTCTCACGTACCACGGGCGCGGATTCGCCGGTAATCGCCGACTCGTCCACCGACGCGACACCCTCCACCACTTCGCCGTCGCTCGGGATGACGTCGTTCGGCTGCACGAGCACCAGATCGCCGCGGCGGAGATCGGGCGCGGCGGTCACCTGGAACCGGCTCCGATCGGCGGCATTCAACAGCAGCTTGGCTGTCGTCTCCGTGCGCGCCTTGCGCAGCGTGTCCGCCTGCGCCTTGCCCCGCCCCTCCGCCATCGCCTCGGCAAAGTTCGCGAAGATCACCGTGAACCAGAGCCAGAGCGCGATCTGAAGGGTGAAGCCGACGTCGGAGCGGCCGCCGAGCACGTCGCGCAGCAGTACGAGCGACGTGAGGACACTGCCGACCACCACGACGAACATCACCGGATTCCGCACCATGTGGCGCGGATCGAGCTTCACGATCGCGTCGCGCAGCGCGCGCCGTACGATCGGTGGGTCGAAGAGGGGACGCTTCTTGGCGGCCATGTCAGAACAGCCTCCCGCTGTCCATGAAGAAGTGCTCGACCACGGGACCGAGCGCGAGCGCCGGGAAAAAGGTCAATGCGCCGACGATCACGATCACTCCGATCAGCAGCACGACGAACAGCGGCCCGGTCACGGGGAAGGTGCCGGCCGTCTCCGGCGCGACCTTCTTCTCCGCCATGAAACCGCCGAGTGCGAGCATGGGGACGATCAGGCCGAAGCGGCCGAACAACATCCCCGCCCCCAGCATGGTGTTGTAGTAGTAGGTCGTCCCCGTGAGACCGGCGAACGCGCTCCCGTTGTTGCCGAACACGGAGCTGAATGCGTAGAGGATCTCCGAGAATCCATGCGGGCCGATGTTGGTGCGGCCTGCCAATCCTGCCGGCACCACGACCGACACCGCCGTCATACCGAGGATCACGATCGACGACAGCAGCACGAACAGCATCGCCATCTGGACCTCGCGCGCCTGGATCTTCTTGCCCAGATATTCCGGGGTGCGGCCGACCATCAACCCGGCGATGAACACGGTGAGCACCACCATCACCAGCATCCCGTACAACCCTGCGCCCACCCCGCCGAACACCACCTCGCCAAGCTGGATGTCGAGCATCGGCACGAGCCCACCGAGAGGCGTGAACGAGTCGTGCATCGCGTTCACCGCGCCGCAGGACGCGTCGGTCGTCGCGGTGGCATACAGCGCCGATGCGGCGATGCCGAACCGCACTTCCTTCCCCTCCATGTTGCCACCCGGCTGCGACGCGCTCGCGACCACGTCGACTCCACGCGCCGCGTGAATAGGGTTGCCCCGCGCCTCGGCCCAATACGTCACGCCAACGCCGGCCAGGAAGAGCACATACATCGCGGTCCAGATCGACCAGCCGTGACGAAGGTGGCCCGCCATCCGGCCGAACATCCACACCAGCCCCGACGGGATGGCGAAGATGAGGAACATCGACAGGAAGTTGCTCCACGGCGTCGGGTTCTCGAACGGATGCGCCGCGTTCGCGTTGAAGAAGCCGCCCCCGTTCGTGCCGAGCTGCTTGATGATCTCCTGGCTCGCCACCGGTCCCATCGCGATCGTCTGTTTGGCCCCCTCGAGCGTCGTGAGATGCAGGTACGGGCTGAAGTTCTGGATCACTCCCTGCTGCACGAACAGCAGCGCACCAACGAGCGACAGCGGCAGGAGCACGTAGAGCGTGCAGCGCACGAGATCCGCCCAGAAGTTGCCGAGTCGTCCCGCCGATCGACGCGTGAGCCCTCGCACCAGCGCAACGGCGAGCGCAATTCCCACCGCAGCGGACGCAAAGTTGTGGAACGCCAGCTGGGTCATCTGCGAGAAGTACGACATCGTCGTCTCGCCGGCGTACGATTGCCAGTTGGTGTTCGTCGTGAACGACGCCGCCGTCTCGAACGCCTGCCGGTCCACCACCGCCGGCAGCGTTTCGGGATTGAGCGGCAGCACGTGCTGCAGCCGGAGCACCCCGTAAGTCAGCAGCATCGAAACGAGGCTGAACAACAGCGTCGCGCCGGCGTAGTGCGTCCAGTGCTGATCTTCGCCCGGATCGACGCCGGCCAGCGCGTACAGCACGCGCTCGACCGGACGCAGCCAGCGTACGCGCCCGTCGAATACCGCCGTCATGTAGGAGCCCAGCGGCTTCGCGACGGCGAGCACCGCGGCGCTGAACAGCAGGATCTGCAGCCAGCCGTTGATCGTCATGTCAGAACTTCTCCGGCCGCAGCAACGTGTACACGAGGTACAGCAGCACGGCGACGGATACGACGACCGCGGTCACGGTCTCGGCGCTCACGACCGGACGTCACCGTTGGGCGCCTCGTCGGTGGATCGTCCAAGACGCTCACAGCCCGCAACGTACGCGAGCATCAGCGCGAAGAACGCGACGGAGCCCGCGACATACACAAGGTCGAGCAAAGCAACTCTCCCGATGGAGAACTGCCTTTACGCTAGGGCTCCAGCCATGAGGGGCGCATTACCCATCCAGGGGGTGTATACAAGAGTTTCACAAATGCGTCCACCGCGGGCCGCGCCAGCCCTCGCGATCAGTCCGCTGATGGCCGCGGCAGCAGCCGCGTCGAGTTGAGGATGAACGTCAGCTCGGAGGCGACGTGGATGAAAGCGGCGAGGAGCGGATTGAGCATGCCGAAGGCGGCGAGGCCCATGCCGATTCCGTCGACGACCAGCGTGCCGGCGAAGTTCTGCATGATGATCCTGCGCATTCGTCGAGCAAGACGCACGGTCTCCACGAGCTTGGACAGGTCGTTGCCCAACAGCACGACGTCGGCGCTCTCGCGCGCCACGTCCGTCCCCGAGCCCATCGCGACGCCGACGTCGGCTGCCGTCAGCGCCGGCGCGTCGTTGACGCCGTCGCCCACCATGGCGACCTTTCGCCCCTGCGCCACCATCTGCCGCACCTGCTCGAGCTTGGCGTCGGGCAGCAACTCGGCGACCATCTCGTCCACCTCGAGCTCGCGCGCGACTGCTCTGGCGACGCTGCGCTGATCCCCCGTCAGGAGGACGGTCTTGAGTCCCATCCCGCGCAACGCCGCCACGGCTGCTTTGGCCTCCGGTCGAAGCGAGTCCGCGATGTGGATGGCGCCGAGCAGTCGGCCGTCGCGAGCGATGAGCACTTCGGACATGGTCGCGCTAGTCATCGTAGCCAGCGCGCTCACGTCGATGCCACGCTCGCGCAGCAGCGCTCGATTGCCGGCCACGACCTCGTCGTCACCCGTTCGCGCAACGACGCCGCGACCGGGCTGGTAGTCGAACTGCTGGGGTTCGATGACGCTGATGCCCATTGCAGTAGCCCGTTCGAGAATGGCTCTGCCGAGCGGATGCTCCGAGCGGCGCTCGGCCAACGCGGCCGCTTCGACGACTCGCGCCGGTGTGACGCCGGCAACGGGATGGATCTCACGTACCGTCGGCGTGCCGAAAGTGAGCGTGCCCGTCTTGTCGAACGCGATCGTATCGACCGTCGCGAGCCCCTCGAGATAGAGCCCGCCCTTCACGATCGCGCCCTGACGTGCCGCGCGACCGATGGCACCGAGAACCGCGAGCGGTGTCCCCGCGGCGATGCCGCACGCACCGGCGACGATGATCACAGAGATCGTCGCCCGGGCATCGCGCGTGACGATGAACGTCACCACGGCCGCTGCGATCGCGAAGTAGACGAGATACCCCGCCAGCCGGTCGGCGAGCCGCTGCACGGGCGCGCGCGCGTGTTCCGCGCGCTCCACCGCCTCGATGATCTTGCCGAAGCTCGTGTCGCGGCCCAGGCGTTCAGCGCGTATCTCCAGCGCGCCCACTTGGTTGATCGTACCGGCGAAGACGCTGGCGCCGGCGGCCATTTCCACCGGCATCGATTCGCCGGTGATCGTTGCCTGGTCGACGAACGAGTGGCCGGCCACCACGGTGCCGTCCACGGGCAGCTTGGCGCCCGGATTCGCGAGGACGAGATCACCGATGCGTACCTGATCCAGCGGCAGCTCGACTACTCCGTTCTCGCGCCGCACGATGGCCGTACGTGGCAGATACTCCAGCAATTCCTGGATCGCGTGCCGCCCGCGTTCGACGGTCAACCCCTCGAGGATCTCGGCCACGAGCACGAAGAGCGTGATGATCAGCGCCGTGAAGAACTCTCCGATCGCGAGCGCCGCTCCGAGCGCGATCGTCATCGAGAGCTCCATCGTCATCCGACGCTCGACCAGATTCTCGAACGCTTCATGGAAGATCGGCCATCCGCCGACGACCGTCGCGGCGAGGCCGATGACGCTCAGGCGCGGGAAGGGCTCCCAGACGCGGAGCCAGACCAGGGCGGCCGCAAACGCGACGAGCGCCACCCGCGCGTACTCCATCCAGTCCGCGGCGGAATGCTCGTGTCCTTCTTCCGCGGCGTGCACGGCCGCGCCGAGTGTGACGTCCGCTTCGGCGGTCATTTGAGATACGCCCGCACGATCTCGATCAGATCGTCAGCCGCCGCGAGCGCGCCTTTGGCGTCACGATGATTGGTCGAGGCGTGCTCCCGGATGTGTCCTTCCAGGACCTGCGCCATGAGGCTGTCCATGGCGCCGCGCGCCGCGGCGATGAGACGGAGCACCTCGCTGCACTCCTGCTCGGACTCGAGCGCTCGCTCGAGCGCTTCCACCTGCCCGCGAATGCGGCGAGCTCGGTTGAGGAGCTTGGTCTTGTCCTTGATCGTGTGGCTCATGCCAACAGTCTAGTGGCATATATCATATCCCGGTAGGGTATATGAGCCTGGAGGACCATCTGCAGTCTGTTACCTGTCACGCCGCGGACAACCACGGCCCTACGTCAGTCGGCTGGCGCCTCTCCGGCCGGCAGCTCGAGCTCGAACCGGCTCCCCCCGCCCTCGCGCGCCCGGTACGTGAGCGAGCCACGCTGCGCCTCAGCGAGCTGCCGCGCGATCGAGAGCCCGAGGCCCGTACCCCGAACTCCATCCGCTATCCGGACACCCCTGTAGAACGGCTCGAACACCCGCTCCTCCTCTCCTGGCGTCACACCAGGCCCGGCGTCTTCGACGGTGAACCGGACGCGATCATCGCCGCGCCATGCACGCAGAGTGATCGGCGCCCCCGCGGGCGAGTACTTGAGCGCGTTCTCGAGAAGGTTCGTGAGCGTGCGTGTCGTGTGCGCGAAGTCGAACAGGCCGACGAGAATGCCGCCTTCGTTCTCGACCTGCACCTGAATTCGTCCGCTGCCATCCAACGCCTCGACCCTCTCCAGCGCCACACCCACCACGTCGTCCGCGGTGTTGAGAGCGATCGTGAGCGGCAGGTTGCCCGCGTTGAGCAGCGAGAGGTCGAGCAGATCGGTCACGATCTTGTTGAGCCGGTCCGCCTCCTGCTCGATCGTCGCCGCGCGATCCGGATCGCCGCCGCGCCAGATTTCGTTGGCGATCCCCTTGATCGCCGTGAGCGGCGTGCGGAGGTCGTGCGACACCGACGCCAAGAGCGCGTCCTTCAGCCGGTCCGCCCGCCGCAGTGTCTCTGCCTCCTCCTCCGTCTCCCCGAGCCGTACCCGCTCGACGCCGAGCGCGGCGTAATACGACAACGCACCCAGGACTCGACGCTGATCGTCTGACAGCGTGAACGAGACGGGCGACGAGAGCCGTAGCGCCCCGACGATGCGACCACGCACGCTCAGTGGAATACCGAGCGCCCGCAGATTCGCCAGCGGATTCGGCACGTCCGGCGTCGCGGCGGCAAGCGCGTCGCCGATCAGCGTCAGCGTTCCATCGGATCGCATGGCGGCGGCGCTGTGATGCTCCACGGTGTACGCGAGCAGATCGGATTCGCTCGGTGCCACGGCGCCGATCGGCGTGCCGCCCGCCAAGCGCAGTCCTCCCCCGTTACCCTGTTGCCAGAGAAAAATCTCGCAGCCCTCGGTGCCCATCCGCTCGCGGATCACGCTCGCGATCGCGTCGAGCGCCTCCTCGGCGCGCGGCGCATTCAGCGTCTCGGCGCCGAGCGTGGCGAGACGGTCGATCTCCTCGGCGCGCTCGCGTGCGATGCGCGCTTCACGCCGTTGGTTCTCGAGGAGTTGCGCCGCGGTCACTCCGGTGACGAGAAAGGCGAACAGCACCAGCCAGTCGAGCGGATTGGCGATGACGAGGGTGTTGTACGGCGGGAGAAAGAAGAAGTTGAAGACGAGAAAGGCAGCGGCCGCGAGGGCGATTCCCAACGTGCGCCCCGCCGCCGAGCTTCCCGCGAGTACGACGAGGAGGAAGGCGAGCGCCACGTGCGCCTTGTCGAGCTCCGTCCGGACCGTGAGCATCAGAGCGGTGGTGAGGGCCAGGAGCCCTCCCCAGAGCAGCCACTGCCGAAGTCGAACCCGCGTCATGCGACGCTCACTCGGCTCCATTGAGCTCGAACCGGTACCCCACCGCCGGTTCCGTTCTGATCAGTCGCGGCCGCACCGGATCGACCTCCAGCTTTCGCCGGAGCTGGCCGACGTACACTCGCAGGTACTGCTGCGCGTCGCCCGCCGCGTTACCCCACACGGCGTTGAAGAGCTGGCGATGCGTGAGCGTTCGGCCGGCATTGGCAACGAACGCGCGGAGCAGATTCCACTCCGTCGGAGTGAGATGCACTTCTTCCTGCTCGCGTCGCACGGTGCGGTTCACCAGATCGATCGCGAGATGGCCGGCCGTGACGACCGTGTTCTGGCTGTCGGGCGACTGCGCAGCCGCCGCGCGGCGCAGCTGCGCCCGCACGCGCGCTTTGAGCTCCAGAGTGCTGAATGGTTTGGTGACGTAGTCGTCCGCGCCGGCATCCAGGAGCTTCTCCTTTTCGCGGTCCGAGTGCCGCGCCGAAAGGACGATGATCGGCACCGCCGTGAAGCTGCGCAGATCGCGGCACACCTCGAGGCCGTCGCGGTCGGGGAGACCGAGATCGAGGATGACGAGGGCGGGCCGCTTGGATGCCGTCAGATCGATCCCTTCAGCGGCCGTCGCTGCCTCTGCGACCTCGTAGCCGATCTCGTCGAGTGCGTTGCGCACGAGCCGCCGGATCTGCGGCTCGTCGTCGATCACCACGATCACGTCGGCCGGAAGGCGGTCCCTGGGGCGCTGAGCCATGCAGGAAACGTTATCTCACGAGCGCCCGGGTGCCATAGCGACTGGTCACGCGGCTTCCGTCGACGACGTGGATGAGGTGGACGCTGCCCGCTCCTCGGCCGCCTCCTCCACGTCGCGCTCGAGCTCATGGTCGTGATCCAGCCAGTCCCGCAGACGGTAGGCGTGGCCGACGAGATACGGAATCGCGACCACTACCACGTTCGGCTTGAACAGGAACGCGGTGCGGATGTAGAGCGCCGTCTTGTTGTGCAGCAGATGCTCCCACCAGCGCTTCGGCACGATCTCCGGGACGACGATCGTCACCAGCTCGCCCGGTGTCACCATGCGCAGGTTATCGACGTAGTCCACGAGAGGCCGGAGGATCGAGCGGTATGGCGACGGTACCACCTCGAGCGGCACACCAATGTCCCACGCTTCCCAATCCTCCTGCATCTTGGCGGTCTCACGCTTGTCCACCTCGACGTACACCGCCACCACCTCGGCGCCGATCGTCGTCGCGTACACGAGCGCTCCGGCCGTTGCCTTCGTGATGCCGTTCACAGGAACGATCACCGTGTGGTGCAGCGGCGTGATCGGGCTCTGGCCCGTGAACCTGATCTCCTCGACGAACTCCGTGTAGTGCCGGTGGATCTTGCGGAGGAGCAAGATGATCAGCGGAATGATCAGCGCCACCACCCAGCCGCCGGCCGTGAACTTCGTCACGATCTGGATCAGCGACACGAGCCCCGTCGCCACGGCACCGATGCCGTTGAGCCACGCCTTCCATTCCCACCCTGGTTCGCGCGTCTTTCGCCAGTGCACCACCATGCCGGCCTGCGACAGAGTGAAGCAGACGAAGACGCCGATCGCGTACAGCGGCACCAGTGCGTTCGTGTCGCCGTGGAACAGCCAGACGAGCAGCATCGCCACCGCCGCGAGCGCCAGGATGCCGTTCGAGAACGCCAGGCGGTCACCGCGCGCCGCGAGCTGACGTGGCATGTACCGGTCGTTCGCGAGAATCCCCGCGAGCCGCGGGAAGTCGGCGAACGCGGTGTTGGCTGCGAGCACCAGGACGGCGAAGGTGCTGTACTGGAGCGCGTAGTACAGCCAGCTCCCTCCGAACACATGATGACCGAGGATGGAGAGCACCGTCTGCTCGGTCGTCGGCATCACCTGGTAGTGCTGCGCCAGGAACGAGACGCCGAGAAAGAACGCGGCGAGGATAGCGACCATCCATCCGAGCGTGGTCGCGGCGTTCTTCTGCGCTGGCGTCTTGAATGCCATCACACCGTTCGAGATCGCCTCGGTGCCCGTCATCGCCGCGCATCCTTCGGCGAACCCGCGCATGAGCAGATAGATGAGCGCGAGCTGCGTCATCGGATGCAGCGCGTGCTGCCGCGCCGACACTGGATCCACCTTGAGCGGACCGGCCAGCGGCGCGAGCTCGTGACCGGTCCAGTACCGGTACGCGCCCATGCCGAGCAGCGCCAGCATCATGAGGATGAACAGGTAGGTCGGGATCGAGAACGCGGCTCCCGATTCACGCACCCCTCGCAGGTTCACCATCGTCAGCAGAATGATCGCGAGCGCGCAGAGCAGCACGGTGTGCGACGCGAGCCCGTGATACGCCGAGGTGATCGCCGCGACGCCGCTGGAGATCGACACGGCGACGGTCAGGATGTAGTCCGTGAGCAGAGCGGCGGCGGCGACGAGCCCTGGCATCACGCCGAGGTTTTCCTTTGCCACCGTGTACGAGCCGCCGCCGTTAGGATAGGCGAAGATCGTCTGCCGGTATGAAAGCCCCACGAGCACGAGCAGCCCGACGATCACCCCGGAGATCCCGACCACGTAGTTGACCGCCGCGAGGCCGATGGCGCCGCCCAGCACGAACAGGATCTGATCCGTCGCGTAGGCGACCGATGAGATGGCGTCGGAGGAGAGGACGGCGAGCGCGGTCTTTTTGTTCAGGCGCTCGTGCTCGAGCCGTTCGCTCGGCAATGGTCGACCGAACAGGACGTGCTTGAGCTGACGGTAGGCGGAGGGCATGGGGCGGATGCTGATGGGGTCGTCGCTCTTACTCTATAGAAGGAGCGCCGTCAGGTGACCCGCCGCCAGCATAAGGATTTCACAAGGGTCGCGCCGTGACCCTCCTGGCTGTCACGGCACGCGCCGCAGCGAGACGGTGAACGCCGACCCCACGCCGGGCGTACTGCGCAGCCGCAGCTCGCCGCCCATCCCGCGCGTGAGATCCCGGCTGATCGCCAGGCCGAGGCCGGTTCCTTCGGTGTCGCGCCGAAGGCCCACCCGCACCTGGACGAACGGCTCGAATACCGCCTCCACCTTGTCGGTCGGGATGCCGCGCCCGGTGTCGGCCACCCGCACGTAGGCCCAGCCGTCCGGCTGCGTCCCATCGCCGCGCTCCGCTGTCTCCACCGTGATCCGCCCGCCGCTGTCCGTGAACTTCACCGCGTTCGACAACAGGTTGAGCAGCACCTGCTCCAACTTCTCGGCGTCCGCCCACACTTTCATCTCCCCGTCGAGCTTCGTCTCCAGCGTGAGCCGCTTCGACGCGATCTGCGGCTCGATCATCGGCAGCGTTTGCGCCACGAGCTCGCTCAGCGGGACGGGTCGCATGTCGTACTCCACGCGGCCGCTCTCCAACCGCGAATAGTTCAACACGTCGTTGATCAGGCCGAGCAGGTGTTGCGACGCCCGCTGCACGCGAAGCAGCGTGTCCCGCTGGGCCTCGGTGATCGGACCGTGGATCTGCATCTCGAGCAGCTGCGCATGGCCGGCGATCGCGTTCAGGGGCGTACGCAGCTCGTGCGACATCGTTGCCAGGAAATCTCCCTTGGCGCGGCTCGCCAGCTCCGCCTCGCTGCGTGCCTCCTCCGCCGCCCCTCGCGCTGCCTGTTCTGCGCGCAGCAGCTCCTCGTGTTCGGCCACCTGGAGCTCTAGCTCCGACGCGGTCAACTGCAGCTCCTCCGTTGCCGCTTCGAGCTCGGTGGCCTGCTTCTGCAACTGATCGTTCGCCAGCTCGAGCGCCGCCGCGGTGCGCGCCCGTTCCGCCGACGCGCGGGCGTGCGCGTCGGCGTAGCGCACCAGCAGCATGTTCGTCGCCAACGCCAGCGCGCCAGCGATCAGCGTGCCGAGGACGATCACCAGGATGGCGCGGCGGTCGTAGAGCGCGTCCTCGGCCGATCGCGCTTCGAGCCGGTTCGTCTCGTACGCCTCTATGCGCCCGACCACTGCGCGTAGCGAGTCCATGAGCACTTTCCCACGTCCGCTGCGCACTTGGCCGATGGCGCCCTGCGTGTCGCCGCGGCGCTTGAACTCGAGCGTGCTGTCGATCTTCGCGAGCCGGGCCGTCACGAGCGGTCCGATGCGCGCAAGTTGGACGGCGTGCAGGCTGTCGCTGCCGACGAGTGTCCTCACCCGGGCCATGTCCCCGGAGATTGCGCTCACCGCGGAGTTGTATGGCTGGAGGTACACCGAATCGCCGGTCAGCAGATACCCGCGCTGGCCCGTCTCGGCGTCCTTGATGTCGGAGAGCAGCCGCTCGAGCGACTCGGTCACCTGATGCGTGTGCCGCACCTGCATCGTGCTCTCGCGTGCGCGGCGCGTCGCCTCGTACGTCATCAGGCCGACGAGCAGCACCACGAGCGCGCTGCCGATCGACACGGCGCGGCGGGCTGCGACGCCGAACTGGCGCGGCATGTTTGAATCGGTCATCTAGATGAGCGCGTAGAAGCGCAATCCGGTCCCCATCCCTTTGAACCCCGCCTCTCTCAACGCTGATGCCCACCGCGACAGTGCAGCACGCTCTCCGTCGATCGTCTCGACCAGCACATCCCGGCGACGCGCCGATCGCTGTCGAGCGACGAGCCGCTCCGCCAGCGCCCGAGCCGCATCCCTGACCTCGTCGGCCGTGGCATCCTCGCGGATACGAAGGCGCGTGCCGCGCCCTTCCGCGGTGAGCACGATCTTCCCAGCCCGCGTGACCAGCAGCGCGCCGGCGCCGCGCGGACGTGCCAGCGGATTCGGCGTTGTACCCTGCTGCGTCGGTAGTACGTAGGCATTGGCAGGGTCGCTCGACGCCATCACCACCGTCGCCTCATCACCTCCCGCCGGCGCACGCAGCATCTCCACCGCCTCGGGCAGCGCGAACTGCGCGCCTGCGAGGCCGGCTACGAAGTACCCGCGCCGTACGTCGCCGCGAAACTCGAGACGCTTGAGCTCGTGGTAGATCTCCCGCCATCCGACCGCGGGTCGCTCGCGCCGCCACCAGTCGCGCGACACGATTCCGTATCGCGCCAGCCACTGTCGTGCGATCCGCTCCGCCGCCGCCTGTACGTCCTGATGCGTGCCGAGCGTGCTCGGTATGTGCACGAGCGACCAACGTCCTCCCCAGCCGGCAGCCGACGCCTTCTCCGGGCGCACCCACTTGGCGAGTCGCCGCGGATTCACGCGGCGCTGCACGATCGGCCGGCCCGACGGCACGAAATCCGCCGGCAGCCAGCGCGTCGGATCGGGTTCCTCGTGGCGGCGCACCGGAAAGACCGGCCGCCAGCGGAGGACGTCCCGCAGCGCGTCGATCGTGTCGTTCGTCGCGATCCCCGCCGCCACGAGCTCGCGCAGTGCGTCGCGCAATGCGATTGCCGACAACCCTGTCGCAGCCGACAAGTCCGCCGTGAACGACGCACCCTGCGTGCGGAGCACGTCACGCACGCGCCGCGCGTTCTCGCTCAACGCCGAATCGTCCGGCGGCTCTCCGAGCCACAGTCGTCCCGTGCCGCGCTCGAAGAACCGCACGCGGCCGATCGATCCGACACCGTTCGCCGACGGATCCGGCCGAGGCTCCGCCGACCACACCAGCGCGCCCGACGCGGCGAGCGATGCGATTTGCCCGCTGTGATATTCTTCGAGCCGTGCCGGCAGATAGTCACGCTCCCATCCCTCCGCGGGGCGCGCGAGCCCGTACAGTTGCGACAGCGCCGTCGACGCGGCGTCGCTGCCACCGCCGGTGAGCTGGGTGTCCGGCGTGAGGTGCTGCCACCGCTGCAGGAACCGCGCGAATGTCTCGACCGGCACCGCCTCGATCTGCTTCCGCGCCTGCGCCAGCTCGCGCCGTCTCGCCTGCTCGAGCAGACGGCGCGAGCTCCAG
>DASXHF010000194.1:0-12099 GCA_036488775.1 Gemmatimonadaceae bacterium
GCCTACCGGCGGGAGCAGCTGTACTTCGAGATCCTGCTCGACATGAGGGATGCGCTCGAGAGAAGATAAGGGGTGCTCGAGTGGCTGATACCTGATACGGCTACTGAAGTACCAGGTACGGAGTAGCACCAGTACCAAGACCGACATCCAACCCATTCCAATGCGGGTCGGCTTCCGCTGGAACGGCGTGAGATCGAGCCGTAAGCGAAAGCTGTCAGAGGTCGAGCAATAAGCTGGTACTACGGCTGCCCTGTCCAAGCATTGGATGGGCCAGTATGCCAGGCTCGGTACCAGGTCTACCCAGTACCTGATACTTCAGTAGCAGTATCAGAAGCAGTATCAGACTTGAGCAGCCACCAACGCCTCGACTACCGCCCACACCAGCATCGGCACCATGATCTCGTGGTGGCCGGTGATCTCATAGCCTCGGCCACTTTGGAGCGTCGGGCGCTGCACGACGTTCATCCTCGGCCGGTAGTGGCGCTGCATGTCGAGATCGGCGCTCGTGAAGCCCTGCGGTTTGCCGGCGTTGAGGTTGCGCGCGATCGTCAGCGCCTTCAGGAACACCTCGGGCATGATCACCGCGCTGCCGAGGTTCAGCACCACGCCGCCGTCGTCGAGCCGGACGAGTGAGTGGGCCAGCCGGCGAAAATCGCGGTGGCTCGTGTCGCCGATCGCCGCCCCATTCGCCGCGGGGTGCTGGTGAATGATCTCGGCGCCCAGCGCGGCGTGGACGGTCGCCGTCACGCCGAGGCGGTACGCAGCAAGGAGAACCGACAGCTCCGGGTTGGCGAGCGATCGTGCGTGCTCGAGCGTGTCGCCGAGCACCTCGCCCATCCCACGTCCCGTGCGCATACCGGCGACGAACGCCTCGTTCATCTCGCGGCCCGTCTCGTCCGCCATGCCGAACGTGCCGTCCTTGAGACCGGCGGCGACGTCTTCCGACGTGGCGCCGAACCGGGCAATCTCGTAGTCGTGAATCGCCGCCGAGCCGTTCATCGCGACGTGCGTCACGACGCCGCGGCGCATCAGCTCGATGAGCACGGGGGCGAGCCCCGTCTTCACGATGTGTCCGCCCAACATCAGCACGACGCCGCGCTCTCGACGCGCCGCGTTGGCGATCGCCGAGACCACCGCGCGGAAGTCGCGCGCCACGAGTACGTCGGGGAGGGCGCGGAGAAACGCGGCGAAGGAGCGGTCGCTGCCGGGCGGCTGCGCGAAGTCGCTCGCGTTCACCTTGTTCGGACGGACCGCGACCGGAATCGTGCGCACCGCCGCGAGATCGGCCTCACCGATCTCGCGACCGGTGGCGCTGCCTCGATCGCTGGCGGACGCTATTGGCTCGCGGGCGGGGCCGTCGGGGCCGCCGCCGCTGCCGGAGCTGGGCGGTACGATTTGAGGTACAGGTTGAGTGACCCGAACGAGAGACCCGACTTCATCTGCAGCATGATGCGGTTCTGGTCATCCGAAAGCCAGACCTCGGCGTGCCCGTTCTCCGAGAAGATCCCGCGCGCCTTGATCACCGGTTGTACGACGATCGCATCGAACTCCCCGGCCGGCACTTCGATCCGCTCCTTCCGGAGCACTTTGATCGTGACCGGGTTGCGGTCGGGGCGGAAATATCGCTCGAAGGTGTACGTCTCGCCGACGGCCAGCGGGATCGTGCGGAGGAAATAGAGAAAGGAGCCGTCGTCGAGCGGGTTGGCGACGCTCGCCTGCGCCGTGTCTTCACCGCTCTCCACGAACTGCGCGCGCTCCGGAAAGATCTCGAAGTTGCGCTCCACGTCGCGCCGGCCTTCGTTGAGATCCTGGCGGAAACGGAGCGAGTTGCCCGTGACGCGGTCGATCCAGCTCTCGTACTGATCGTTCACGCGATAGAAGAATGTGCCGCCGCGCACCTGAAACACCGTGTGCCAGGTCGATCGGCCGCGCACGTCCTCCACGTCCGTCACTTCCATCGAGCCGTTGCCGACGTGAAGTCGCCCGAACTTCACGTCGTACTCCAGCCGCTCACCGACGCCGAACGGCACACGCAGGTGAGTGCCGCCGCTGACTGCCTGAGCGGCGACCGGAGCCGCGAGAACGAAAGGAAGGATGACCGCGCTGCGCATCCGGCGACCGATCCGCCTCATGCGCGGACGCTCCGTCCACGCGCGCCGCGCGCATACCGGAGCAGAGTCATCGCATCGGGCCAGGGCCGTATGCGCGTGTCCCGCGCTCGCACGTCGTAGCGCGGCAGGAGCTCCACCGTTTCGATGCGGCGCGCGTGCCGCGCGGTGCTCAACAGCAGATCGACGTTCGCGCTCCACCCCTCACTCTGGAGCAGCGGTGCTTCACCACGCTCCTTGATCAGGTCGCGGATGACGGAAACGCGAATCAGACGCAGCGTGGTGAATGGATCGCGGATTCCGGTGAGCCCCAGGAACGGACGCACGATCCAGGGCGCGAACCGCCGGAGCGAGCGGACAGCCTTTGGGACGGACACCGTGTCCGCCGGTCGCTCTCCCACGACGACGTCGGCTCCCCCGTCGAAGCGCTTGATGAGCTCCGGCAGGTGTTCGGGCTGGTCGGTGAAGTCGGCCTGCATCAACACCACCGCATCGCGACGCGGATACCGGGTTCGGCGCGATGCCTCGCGGCAGAGTGCGTCCACCGCGGCTGCGTAGCCGACCTTTCGGCCGCCGAGCAGTGTGAGCGGCATCACCTCGCGATACGGCGCGAGCGTCTCCGCCGTCGCGTCCGTGCTGCCGTCGTCGTAGACGAGCACCTCGTACTCGCGCGGCTGCTCCTGAAACACCTTGCGCAGGCGCCACAGGAGAAGGCCGACGGTCGGCGCCTCGTTGTAGGACGGAATACAGAAGTACAGCAAGTGCTCCTCGAGAACGTGAGACGGATCGTACACGAAAGGTAGGGGACCCCGGGGGACGCCCGCCACCCTCGGCGTTTCCGGCGTCGGGATTGGTACCCCGCCTCCGATCCCGGGGTTTGTTCCTGCCTATCCCACGTGGGGCGACGAGGTTCCGCACCATCCGTCACGCGCGCGTGGCGCTGAAGTTGTGCTCTGCGCGCCCCTCGAATCGTCAACACCATGGAGCCGCCGCCGAATCCTTCCGAGCCGCCGCGGTGTACCATGTGCAAGAGAGGTCGACATGATTCGTGCCGATGCCAGACACTCGTTGACGCGCGACGACGCGCAGCTCGTCGCTCGGCTGATCGCCCGCGATGCCGGCTGCGAGCCCGCCCAGATCGAGCAGCAGCTCGCGGACCGCGGCATCGACGCGGTGCTCGACGACCCGCGGCTTCCAGCGGCGCTCCTTCGCGCCGGCCAGGGAATGTGCGCGTCGCTCCCGCTGTTCAGCTACGTCATGGTGCGTCACGCGCTCAAGCGACTCGGCGAGGAGGACCGCATGCTTGCCGACTACGTCGCATCGGTGATGCTGCACTTCGGCCTTCGCGACCGCGCGTTCCGCGTCGGAGAATCGGACGACCAGGTCTACACCACGCTCGTCGATCTGGCGGGCGACCTGAACGATCCCGACGGACGGCGCAGCTTTCTCGTCCGGACGCACCTCGGGAACTACGCGCTCTGGCTGAGCGGTCTCTTTCCCGACTACATCGAACAGCGCCGCTGGCGGAAGGGCGGTCCGGATCTCGATTACTACGAGGAGATGGGCCGGCGCGGCTTCCAGCTGGCCGCGGACCACCGGCTCGCCGAGGACGTCGGTCTCGCGACGCTCTACGCCACCGCCGCCGAGCGGTTCGGGCTCCTGCGTGCGGCGCTGAACGACGTGAGCGATGCGTTGCTCTTTCCGAACTGCTACTCGCCCGAGCGTCTGATGCGCCAGGTCACGAGCGAAGCGCGCTGGCGTCGCTTGAACTGAGCACGTGGGCGCGCACCGCGGTGGCGAACGCCGCGAACAGCGCGCGGTCCCATGGCTCCGCCGTCGCGGCCAGCTCCTCGGGATGCCACTGCACGCCGACCATCCACCAGTCATCGTCGGACCATTCCACGCCCTCGATCACGCCGTCGGGAGCGTGCGCCACCGCCGCGAGGGGCTGCGCCACCCGATCGATCGACTGATGGTGCAGTGAGTTGATCGTGGCGTGCGTCGCGCCCATGGCGCTCGCGAGCCTCGACCCCGCCTCGACTCGCACGGGATGCACGCGGTCCGCGCGCGACCATTCACCATCGTGCGCGATCGATCCGGGCCGCTGACTCGGTAGGTCCTGCACGAGCGAGCCGCCCAACGCCACGTTCGCGATCTGAACTCCGCGACAGATCGCGAGCGTCGGCATCCGCCGCGCCTGCGCCGCTCGCACGAGCGCGATCTCGAACGCATCGCGCTCGGCGTGCACTTCGCCCAACGCCGGATGCGGCGCCTCGTTGAAGTGCCCTGGATCGACATCCTCGCCGCCGGTGAGGATCAAGCCCGCCATGCCGTCGAGCAGCTCGACCGCGTCGGCCGCCCGCAGCACCGGCAGGATATATGGCGTCAGGCCCGCCGCCCGCGCCGCATCGCTGTACGACACGTTGGAGCGCGTCCGCGGCACACCGCGAATGATCTCGGTGGTTGCGGTGAGCGCGACGGGAAGACGTGGAGTCACGAGACCTGAACGGAACGCGAGGTTGCGGGGGCGCGAGCGGCACCTGTATCCTAAGCCCCAGCACCGCCGTGCTCCAGCGTCGCGGGTGCCTCGTCTTCTCTGGCATGTTCGAATCCTTCCGACAGACTCTTCGGGATCTCATGGACCGCGCCACCCCACCCGAGGAGCGTCGCGCGGGTCTTGCCCGCATGAAGCAGACGCTCGTCACCGCACGCATGGGACTCGACGATCTGCGTGGGGGTGTGAGGCTCACGCGCGAGCGGCTCGCGACGGAGCAGCGCCAGCTCGAGACGATGCGGCGGCGCAAGGGACTCGCGGCGGGCATCAACGACGCCGAGACGGTGGCGCTCGCCGAGAAGTACGAGGCGCATCATGCGGAACGGGTCGCGGTGCTCGTGCGCAAGCTCGAGGCACAAGAAGCCGAGCTGGCGATCGCGGAGCGCGATGTCGCCGAGATGACGGCGGAGCTCAAGAATGCGTCCCTCGGGATGGGGTCCGCCGCCGGTCCGTCGATCGAGAAGGAAGCCGCCGCCGAAGCCGAGCGCGCCGCGAGCGGTGATGCGTCGCGGGTGGCAGAGGAGTTCGATGCGATGGGCCGGGCCCGTGCACGGGCCGATCGCGACGCCGAAGCCGCGCGCAAGCTCGAGGAGCTGAAACGGCGGATGGGGAAGTAGCGCGGGAGGAGCCGCGCTAGATGTCGCGCCGCTGCAACATGCGCCGGATCGGGACCACCAAGGCTCCGAGCAACACGGCCGCGAGGAACAACGAGACCGCGGTGCGCTGGAACAACGCCGGCATCTCGGTGAGCTTCTCCGGGTCGACGTTGCCGCCGATGAGTCCAGCGACGAGGTTGCCGAGCGCGATCGACATGAACCACACACCCATCATCTGCCCGACGAAGCGAGGCGGGGCGAGCTTGGTGACGGAGCTGAGCCCGACGGGGCTGAGCGCGAGCTCGCCGACGACCTGCAGCAGGTACGTGACGAGGAGCCACAGCACCGAGACGCGCACCCCGACGCCACCGCCGGCGATGACGTGATTCGTCGCGGCGACCATGATCAGATACGAGAGACCAGCGCAGAACAGGGCGAAGGCGAACTTCGTCGGGCTCGACAGATCGATCCCGCGCCGCGCGAGTCGCATCCAGATCGCGGCGAACACCGGCGAGAGCACGATCACGAAGAACGGCGTCGCCGACTGGAGCCAGAGCGTCGGCATCTCCCAGCCGAAGATGCGCCGATCGGTGAAGTCCTTGGCGAAGAGGTTGAGCGACGTCGGGGCCTGCTCATAGGCCGACCAGAAGGCGGCCGAGAAGACGAACAGGACGAGGATCACGACGGTCCGCTTCTTCTCTTCGCGCGACAGACCGGCGCCGAAGAACAGATAGGCAAAGTAGGCGACCGCGAGGGCGCCCATCGCGAGCGTCATCCGCTCCGCGACCGCGACGGGATCGATGGTGATCGTGCCGGCCATGACCAGCGCCACGATGACGGCAGCGACGGCGAGACCCGCCATGGTGATGGTGCGAACGCGCCGCTGCGCTGCGGGACCGGCTGAGGGCGACACGCCGATCGGTCCGAGCGTCTCATTGGCGCGGGCGCGATAGGTCAACAGACCGAGCAGCATGCCGACGCCTGCGGCGCCGAACCCCCAGTGCCAACCGATCCGCTCACCGAGTGCGCCGGTGAAGAACGGCGCGATGAACGCACCGAGGTTGATCCCCATGTAGAAGATCGAGAAGCCGGCGTCGCGTCGCGCGCCTCCTTCGGGATACAGGTCGCCGACGATCGCCGAGATGTTCGGCTTGAGGAGACCGGTTCCCATCACGATGAGGATCAGACCGACGAAGAACGCCGGTCGCGCGAACAACGCGGAGAGCGCAATCGAGAGATGGCCAAGCGCGATGAGCACACCGCCCCACCAGATCGACCGGCGCAGGCCGAGCCAGCGGTCGGCGATCCAACCGCCCGGTAGCGAGGCGAGGTAGACCGATGACGCATAGATGCCGACGATCGCCGCGGCGGCGGGCCGCGTGAAGCCGAATCCGCCGCCGGCGAGCGCGGCGGTCATGAAGAGGACGAGGAGAGGCCGGATCCCGTAGTACGAGAACCGCTCCCACATCTCCGTGAAGAAGAGGGTCGAGAGACCGCGCGGATGGCCGAAGAAGCCGCGATCCTGAGTGACGCGGAGCAGGGCGGCCGGCGGCTCGTCGTGGACGAGCGGGGCGGCGTCCGGCTGCGCGAACAACGAGTCGTCGGTCTTGGCCATGATCAGCGTGAAGGGGTGGCGCGGTGCAGGGCGGAGCGCGGGAGGAAGAATTCCGGTGGCTTGGTCGCGCCGGCGGCGCGCTGCTCCTCCCACGACACGACGCTGGGAGGCTGCTTGATACACGCCACCCAATGCCCGGGTGCCTTCTCCTCGAGCGGTGGCACGATCGCGGCGCAGGCGGCGTCGCGCGCCGGGTGCTGGCAGCGTGGATGAAAGACGCACCCGGACGGGGGATTGGCCGGCGAGGGAACGTCCCCCGCGAGCAGGATGCGCTCTCGTCGGGCGCCGGGCTCCGGAGCGGGGACGGCGGACAGCAGCGCCTGCGTGTACGGCATCATCGGTCGTGTGTACAGCTCCGTCACCGGCGCGAGCTCCACGATGTGACCGAGGTACATGACCGCCACCCGATCGGCGATGTGCTCGACCACCGATAGATCGTGGGCGATGAACAGATAGGCCAGGTCGCGCTCGCGCTGGAGGTCCTGGAGCAGGTTCACGACCTGCGCCTGCACGCTGACGTCCAACGCGCTCACCGGCTCGTCGCACACGATGAACCTCGGCTCGACCGACAGCGCGCGCGCGATGCCGACGCGCTGCCGCTGCCCGCCCGAGAACTCGTGCGGATAGCGCGAGGCGTACTCCGGCCGCAGTCCGACTTCGTCGAGCAGCTGGCGCACGCGACGGTCGGCGGCTTCGCCGTCGGCGAGATGGTGGATCGTCAGTCCCTCCCGCACGATCGCCCCGATCGACATGCGCGGGTTGAGCGACGAGAACGGATCCTGGAAGACGATCTGCATCTGGCGCCGCAGCGCACGTAATGCGCCCGCATCGAGCGCGAGCACGTCCTGGCCGTCGAAGTGCACGGCGCCCGCGGTCGGCTCGATCAGACGGAGAATCGCCCGACCGGTCGTCGACTTCCCGCAGCCGGATTCGCCGACGAGTGCGACCGTCTCACCGACGCCGACGTCGAACGACACGCCGTCCACCGCGCGCACCGCACCCGCCGACCGTCCGAACACGCCATGCTTGATCGGGAAATGCTTCTTGAGATCGCGCACCTCGAGCAGCGGCGCGGCGCGCCGCGTCGCCTTCTCGCTCGACATCAGCGCCGGCGTCGTCATGCCGCGCCCACGCCCTGGAGTGCCGCCAGAGGCGTGTGCGGGGTCGCCCGCCGCTCCGGCTCGACCGCAAGATGACAGCGCGACACGTGATTCACTCCGACTTGATACAGCGGCGGATGCTCGCGCTCGCAGCGCTCCCACGCGTACTGACACCGCTCGCGGAATCGGCATCCTTCCGGCCACGCGGTCGGCGGGGGCACCGTGCCCGGGATCGTCGCCAGCCGGTCGCGCTCACCGCCCACGCGCGGCATCGCCCCCAACAGCCCTTCCGTGTACGGATGATGGGGCCGCGCGAACAGCTGGTCCGTCGACGCTTCCTCCACCACCTCGCCCGCGTACATCACGATCACCCGCGAGCAGTTCTCCGCCACCACGCCCAGGTCGTGGGTGATGAGCAGGATGGACATCCCCAGCCGGCGCTTGAGATCCGCCATGAGCTCGAGAATCTGCGCCTGGATGGTGACGTCGAGCGCCGTCGTCGGCTCGTCCGCGATCACGAGCGCGGGGTTCATCACCAACGCCATCGCGATGACCACGCGCTGCCGCATCCCGCCGGACAGCTGGTGCGGATACTCGCCGGCGCGCTGCTCCGGTGCGGGGATGCCGACGAGTCGCAGCATCTCGATCGCCTTCTGCCACGCGGCCGCCTTTGACATCCCGGCGTGAATGCGCGCCACCTCCGCGATCTGGTCGCCGATGGTGAAGACGGGATTGAGGGCCGTCATCGGCTCCTGAAAGACCATCGCGACGCGGTTGCCGCGCAGGTGCTGCATCTCCCGCTCGGGGAGCGTCACGAGGTCGCGTCCCTCGAACCGGATCGCGCTTCCCGGTTCGACGCGGCCCGGCGGCCGCACCAGACGGAGGATCGACAGCGCGGTGACGCTCTTGCCGCAGCCGGACTCGCCCACGACGCCAACCGTCTCGCCCGCACCCACGGCGAGCGAGACACCGTCCACCGCGCGCGCGACGCCGGCGTCCGTGTAAAAGTAGGTGCGGAGGTTCTCGAGCTCGAGCAACGGGTCGCTCATCGTGCCGGTGCTGGGGAAGGGGTGTCTTCGTGGCGCGAGGACCCAAGCTGCCGAGGGTCGAGCACGTCCCGCAAGGCGTCGCCGAGTGCGTTGCACGCGAATACCGTCACCACGATCGCCAACCCGGGGAACAGCGTGAGCCACCAGAGATCGGACACGCGCTCCGCGCCGTCCTGGATGATGTTCCCCCACGACGCCGCGGGCGGGCGCACGCCGATCCCGAGATACGACAGCCCGGCTTCGAGCAGGATCACGTTGCCGATCGCCAGCGTCGCGGCGACGAGGCCCGGTCCGACGACGTTCGGCAACACGTGGCGCAGGAGGATACGTTGCGGCGACGTGCCGAGCGCGCGCGCGGCCATCACGTAGGCCTGCTCGCGCACGACGAGCGTCTCGGCACGCACCAGCCGACTCACGTTGAACCAGCTCACCGACGCGATCAGCATGGTCAACGCGACCACGCCGACACCGCCCCACAGCGCGATGACGACGATCAGCAGCAGGAGGCTCGGAATCGAGAGGGCGGCGTCCACGAATCGCATGAGCACGGCATCAATCGCGCCGCCCGCGTATCCGGCCGTGGCGCCGAGCAGGATGCCGAACGTCATCGAGAGCGCGACGGCGCCGAACGCGATGGCGAGCGAGATCCGCGCGCCGTACAACATCCGCGACAATACATCCCGGCTCACCTGGTCGGTGCCGAATGGATGCGCGAACGACGGCGGACGGCCCTGTAGGCGGACGATGTCGAGTTGGGCTGCGGGATCGTACGGTGCGAGCAACGGAGCGCAGAGCGCAGCGAGCGCCACGAGACCGAGCACCACCGCGGCGACACGCGCTCGACGGTCGCGCATGAGCCGGCGAAGAGCGACGCGAACCGGCCGGTCACTGCGACTGCGCGACGACATCAACCGACTCGGATGCGCGGGTCGGCGACGGCGACCGCCAGGTCCGCGAGCAGCGCACCGATCACCACGACCACGCTGATCACGAACACGCCGCCGGTGATGAGCGGATAGTCACGCGCGCCGATCGCATTCACCGTCACCAACCCCATACCCGGCCACGAGAAGACCTTCTCGATGAACACCGTGCCGGCGGCGAGAGCCGGCAACGCCAAGCCGACGAGGGTGATGGTCGGCAGCAATGCGTTGCGAAGCGCGTGGCGACGTACTGCGGCGCGCCAGCTCAATCCTTTCGCCACCGCGGTGCGCATCCAATCGCTCGGCAGCGCCGCCATCAGCGCGTTCCGCTGGTAGCGCGCGATCACCGTCGCGGTGAGCAGGGTGAGCGTCGCGACCGGCAGGACGAGGTGTGCCAATCGGTCGAGCGCGCGTCCGGGCGGACTCAGATAGTCGTGCATCACGGGATCGACGATCCCGCCTGCCGGAAACACCGCCCACCGGTACGCAAAGACGAGCAACATCACGAGCGCGAGCCAGAAGTCGGGCAGCGAATAGAGCAACAACAGCACGCGTCCCAGCCACCGATCCCGCGCGCTCCCCGCACGCTCTGCCTGCAGCACGCCGAGAATCACCCCGAGGGCAAAGCTGAAGACGATCGCGAGTCCGGAGAGCAGCACGGTGCGCGGCAGCGCGTCGGCGAGCACGTCGCGCACCGGCCGGCGGTGCGAAAACGAGTAGCCGAGCTCTCCACGCGCGGCGTTCCCGAGCCAGCGGACGTATTGCTCGCTGATCGGCCGGTCCAGCCCGAAGCTCTCCCGCCACTGCTCGCGCACCGCGTCGCCGATGCCCGGGCGCTCCAGCGTCATGGCGATCGGATCGCCGGGCGCGAGATGCACGAGGACGAAGGTGAGCGTCGTGACGAGAAAGACGACGCCCACCGCCTGCAGCAGCCGGCCGGCGAGGTACCGCCGCACCGGCTACGGTGCGGCCTTGAGACCGATCTGGTCGCGCCCGCTCCGCTGAGCCGCGGGAATCCACCAATCCGCGAGGTGCGACCAGTAGCCGTCGGGACGCATGTTCGCCAGATGGATGCGCTTGTGCACCCCGGCAATCGTCGGCGGCTCGTACAGCCAGATGCCCGGCGCGTCCTCGATGATCGTCTCGAACGCGCGTCGCGCGTACGATCTCGTCCTCGCCGGATCGAACGTCGACGTCGCGCTGTCCAGCAGCGCGTCCACTACGGGATTGGAGTACGAAGGCGCATTGACGCCGCCGCGAATTCCGGCCGTGCTCCAGCTCTGCTTGAACCCGGACACGCTCGGGTCGGTGGCGAACAGCGCCACTTCGGCGTCGAACCCGCGTGTCCGCTCCTTCGCCACGAACGTCGCGAAGTCGGGCTCGTCCAGCTTCGCCGACGCGCCGACGCGACGAAACGCGTCCTGCAGGAGGAGGCTGTACTGGTGTCGCGCCGCGCTCGAATTCGGCGAGGTGATCGAGAACTCCAGGCGGCGGCCATTCTTGCTGCGCACACCGTCGGTGCCGACGGTCCAACCGGCCGAATCCAACAGCGCGCGTGCCTTCACCGTGTCGTAGGGAATCTGCGGCAGCATAGTGTCGGCCACCGCGATCGTGTGCGGGAACGGACCGTACAGCGGCTGTCCGATCGTGTCGAACACGTTCTTCAGCATAGCCCGCCGATCGACTGCCATCGACAGGGCGCGACGCACGGCACGGTCGCCGAAGATCGGATTCGGCTGCGACGTCGCCTTCGGATCGACCAGATTGAACGCGAGATACGAATACTGCAGGACCGGATAGCGCTGCGCTCGGCGGGCAGTGTCGGTGGCGATCTTGGCCAGATGCTCCGGACGAAGCTGTTCGAAGAAGTCCGCGTCGCCCGTGAGGAAGCGGGTGATGGCCGACTTGAAATCGGGCGAGATCGCGAAGACGACGCGATCCAGCTTGGGGCGGCCGCGGTAGTTGGCCGTGTCGGCCACCAGCTCGATCTGCTGGCCCGGCTGCCACCGCGCGAGGCGAAACCGCCCTGATCCGATCCCTCGGCGACCGACGTCAGCGGTCTTGAGCTGCGCCGGCGGCGTGTTCGAGAGCACGTGCTCGGGGACGATCGCGACCTGATAAACCAGGTCGTAGAACTGCTCCGGCGTGTGGCGC